>NZ_JBWDTQ010000014.1:0-250634 GCF_056312425.1 Nocardiopsis sp. TRM 82005 | reverse complement strand
GCCCGCACCGGGCCGGCGAGATCACCCGAGCCGTGCTCGTCCTTCAACTCCGAGAAGCAGGATGAAAAAGGCTGAGTCTGGGAAATATGACATATATTTCAACTATGACGAGCGGCCACATTTCACCTTCCCGCCGTATCCTGGAGACTATGCTTCTGATTTGAAAATATTCCCCCGGGATCCCGAGCACGTCCCGGAGTGGCTCCGTGAGGAGCTCCGCAAGGCCGAACAGGCCCGAGTCCCCGTGACCTAAGCGAACCGGCTCTGACGGCGTGGGACGCCAACCAGCTGACCGTTCTGTGCCGCGACCGGGCTCCACACCCCACACGGCTGGTGTTCGCCGGCGATTCCTTCAACGGCACGCTGCACACACCAGGCGTGTCGCCGAGGGGGTGAAGGAGAGCATGAGTCTCGCCGCCGGTGACGGCGCATCCCTGGACGCGGTTCCCGAACTCCTGGTCAGAATCGCGGACTCCCTACAGACGATGACTGTCTTCCGGGTTCCCGGCTTCGAACCCTCATGGCACACCTGACCCCGAAAACAGCGCCATGAGCCCCACACCGCGGAGAAATCCGGCAGCGTGAGACCGCCCGTACTCCCCCTGAACAGGACTGCCGTGCTTCCCGGTCCCTGACCAGACCGGTTCCCGTCAAGACCGGTTCCCCAAGCCGCACGGTGGACAGGAAGGGCCCCTCGCGTCAGCGAAGCCCAACAGCGGCCCGGCCGGAGCGGGTGACCGTAGCCTTTCGGGCACCGGTGCCCCCGAGAGACCGATTCCGCCTCCGTAGCATCGGGCGTGTCGGCGCCCGGAGGCGCCGGGACCGGTCTCCGCCCCTCCGCGCCCTGACGCCGTCACACACGGCACACCCCGACGACACCAGTAGGAGCAGCACCATGCAGCCCCCGCCCCAGCCCTTCGACCAGAGCGGCCGTCCCGGCTGGCAGCACCCCTCCGACGCGGGGCACCCCGGAGCCCAGCCTCCGCCGGCGCCCCCGTACCCGGCCCCCGGCCACCCCGCGCCCGCGTACCAGCAGGGCCAGCCCCACGCCCACGGCTTCCAGGGCCACCAGGGCTACCACCCCCCGCCGCGGAACTGGCTCCCCCCTGTGATCACCGACCCGGGGCAGTGGAGCCCGGCCAATCCGCAGGTCGGCATGGCCGATTCGGGAACGCGCTTCGCGGCCCGGCTCGTCGACACGCTCATCTTCGTCCTTCTCTGGTTCGTCCTGATGTTGCTGGGGACCGGAGTCAGCGTGGCCGTCGGCGGCGGCGACATCGAGGGCCGCGCCAGTTCGAGCGTCTTCATGGCGGCCTACATCTTCAACTTCTTCCTGCTGCCCATCGTGATGGAGTGGCTCCAGGTCCGCCTGTGGAGCCGGTCGATCGGCAAGATGCTGTTCGGGCTGTGGGTGGTGCGCTCCGACGGCGGCGGAAGGGTCACCGCCGGTCGCGCGCTGATCCGGTCGCTGCTCTACGCGCCCGGGCACACCAACCTGGTCAACTGGCTCCTGCCCTGGTCGCTCACCAACGTCCTCTGGTCCATGCGCGACAAGACGTTCCGGCAGTGCCTCCACGACAAGGCGGCGAAAACCGTGGTCATCCAGGTCCGCCGTTAGGGCGCGTCCGCCGGACGCGCCCGCGCGGAACCGCGAAGCGGTCCGATCCGTCGGGGGTTCCCCGGCACGGACGCCGGTCCCGCGCCTTGGCAGTTCCACGGTATGACGCGTTTCGCGGGGTTCCTCGTCGGTGCCGGTTCCGGCCTGGCCCCCGTCCGCGCCGCTCTCCCGCATCGCGCGCCCTCGGACGGGTGCGGGGCTCAGGCCATACCGCGCAGGTCCACCAGCAGCTCCGCCAGAGCCTCGGACGCCTCCTCCGGGGCCGCCTCGCGCACGCTCCAGCCGCGCAGCCCCGCCAGGCGCGCCACGTGGCGCAGGCCGGGGTCGGTGAGCAGGTAGCCGCACGGCGCGTCCGGCCAGTCGGAGGCCATCGGCAGCGGCTCGGTCCGGTAGGCGGGCGGCTCGTCGGCGGGCACCGCTCCCGGGTCCGTGCCCTCGGGGCTCTGCGACTTCACGATGTCCACGCGGCTGGGGCTGCCCGGCTGGGGCAGGAACGCGTCCACCAGCACGTAGCCGGCCACCGGCCGGTGCGCCGCCCGCTGAGCCGTGCCGACCGCGCCCAGCAGCGGGCCGGCTCCGCCCTCGGCCACGAGCGCGGTCGGGGCGTCGGACGCGGCCAGGCGGTTGATCTCCAGGCTGGCACGGGCGACGTAGCGGGCCGCGTGCGGCGGGTGCTCGTCGCCGCCCACCTCGGGTCGGACGGGGGTGAGGCCGCGGTCGGGCAACCGGTCGGCCAGGCCGGGCAGCCGCGTGGGGGCGCCGAGGGTCGGGGGGAGCAGGACGGCGATCACGCGGAGGTGCCTCCCCGCGTCTCGTCGCGCACCCACTCCAGGTAGGAGGGGTTGCCCCCGGAGACGGGCACGGCGACGACCTCGGGGACGTCGTAAGGGTGGACCTCGTTGATGTGCGCGGTGAGGTCCTCCAGCCGGTCGGCGGCGGTCTTGACCACCACCATCCACTCCTCGTCGGCCTGGATCCGGTCCTCCCAGCAGTAGAAGCTGGTGATCGGCCCGCTCACCTGGGCGCAGGCCGCCAGCCGGTGCTCGACCACCGACCTCGCCACCTGTTCGGCGCCGTCCCTGCTGTCGACGGTGGTCTCGACCCGAACGGTGTCCGCGGGCTGTGGCATGGCCGTCCCTCCATCTCGGGTGCCACGGTGCTTTCCGTCCCACCCGGTGTCCTAGGCTCACTGATCATGAGCGAACGTGATGAACTCCTGCGTCAGGTCAACGATAAGGCGGTTGTGCGCGGGAAGGTGACCCTGTCCTCGGGCATGGAGGCCGACTACTACGTCGACCTGCGCCGGGTCACTCTGGACGGAGAGGCCGCGCCGCTGGTCGGCTCGGTCATGTTGGACAATGTCGCGGACCTGGAGTTCGACGCGGTGGGCGGTCTGACGCTGGGCGCGGACCCGGTGGCCACCGCCATGCTGCACGCCGCGCACGCGCGGGGGCGCAAGCTGGACGCCTTCGTGGTGCGCAAGGCGGACAAGGCGCACGGCCTACAGAAGCGGATCGAGGGAGCCGACGTTCGGGGGCGTCGGGTGCTGGCCCTGGAGGACACCTCGACCACGGGCGGCTCGGTACTGACCGCTGTGGAGGCTCTGCGGGAGGCGGGCGCCGAGGTGGTGGCGGTCGCGCTGATCCTGGACCGGGGCGCGCGTGAGCGGATCACCGAGGAGGGCCTGGAGTACCGGGCGGTGTACGGGGTGTCCGACCTGGACGTCTAGGGTATCCGCGTGTCGGGCAGCCGGTCCGCGGACCGGCTGGCCACGGCGCCTCCCGGCCGCTCCACCACGGCAGGGGGCGCTCCGGCGGTGGCGGAGCCGTCGGCTTCACCCCGTCCGCGGTCGGTGCCGTACCGGTGTCCGGCCGGCGTCTAGCCCTCTATCGTGAAGCTGTAGCCGGTGCCTCGGTCGGAGATGTCGCGCTGGTCGCCGTTGACGAAGACCTCGACGGCGGAGGGGTCACCGATGGTGACCTCCAAGCCCTCGTCCGCCTTGGCGTAGTTGACCGAATGGCCCTGGCTTATCTCCTCGTCCATCAGGACGTCGCCGCCAGGAATACGGACGAAGACCTCACTGGACTCACCGATGACGCGGATGTACAGAACACCCATGTTCTCCGGTTCCTCGCCCTCCGACGCCGCCTCTGAGGCGTTGGCACTCACACTGGTGCCCGGGAGCGAGCGGTACAAGAAGAATCCGCCGAGGGCCAAGAGCGTCACCAAGAGCACGACGGCCCCGACGATGGCCATCACCTGGCCAACGCCGCGAGGATCATTCCTATGCCTTCCCACGGCGTTGAATGTAGCGCGTATCACCGCAAAAAGCGACAGCAGACGCCTGGAAGCTCACTACTTCCCACAATTCGGCCATAGACAGGGACGGAGGGTTCACACGCCGTCGCCCCGGGTCCACGGCCCCCGGGCCGCCCGCGCCCACGCAGACAACTTCGGGCAATCTGGTCTAGACCTTTTCAAGGGCTCCGAGTATTCGGGATACTTGGGTGACACCTGGTGGACACGTCCGGACGCACGGCCCCGCCTGAGGGCCGTCCTCCGTCGTCTGGGCTCCACCGGGGCAACGCACGTGGGACGCCGTCGGCCCAGGTCCGGCGGCCGCTCGCTCCAGGCCGAATCCAGGGAGAGTCAAGCATGCCCATCGCCAGCCCCGAGGTCTACACCGAGATGCTGAGCCGCGCGAAGTCCGAGGGCTTCGCCTACCCGGCGATCAACGTGACCTCCAGCCAGACGCTGCACGCCGCCCTGCGTGGCTTCGCTGAGGCCGAAAGCGACGGCATCATCCAGATTTCCACCGGCGGTGCGGAGTTCCTGTCCGGCGCCACGGTCAAGGACATGGTCACCGGCTCGGTCGCCTTCTCCGAGTTCGCCCGCGTCGTGGCCGACAAGTACCCGGTGAACATCGCCCTCCACACCGACCACTGCCCGAAGGACAAGCTCGACGGCTTCGTCCGTCCGCTGCTTGAGATCTCCAAGGAGCGCGTGGCCAAGGGCCAGGAGCCGCTGTTCCAGTCCCACATGTGGGACGGCTCGGCCGTCGAGCTGGAGGAGAACCTCCAGATCGCCGAGGAGCTGCTGGCCGCTTCCAAGGCCGCCCGCACGATCCTGGAGATCGAGGTCGGCGTCGTCGGCGGCGAGGAGGACGGCATCGTCGGCGAGATCAACGAGAAGCTGTACACCACGCCCAACGACGCCCTGCGCACCGCCGAGGTGCTGGGGCTGGGCGAGAAGGGCTACTACATGACGGCCCTGACCTTCGGCAACGTGCACGGCTCCTACAAGCCGGGCTTCGTGAAGCTGCGCCCGGAGGTGCTCAAGAACGCCCAGGAGGCCGTCGCCGAGAAGCACGGCAAGGACAAGGCGTTCGACTTCGTGTTCCACGGCGGCTCCGGCTCCACCATGGAGGAGATCCACGAGGCCATCGGGTACGGCGTGGTGAAGATGAACGTCGACACCGACACGCAGTACGCGTACACCCGGCCCGTGGTCGACCACATCATGAAGAACTACGACGGCGTCCTGAAGATCGACGGCGAGATCGGCAGCAAGAAGGCCTACGACCCGCGCTCCTACGGCAAGGTCGCCGAAGCCGGTATGGCCGCCCGCGTGGTGGAGGCCGCCCAGCACCTGAAGTCCGCCGGCAACAAGATGAAGTAGTCGCGGCCTCTCACGAGGACCCGTGTTCGGTGCCCGGCGGCTTCGGCCGCCGGGCACCTCGTCTTTCCCGGAAACCGCGCCGACACCCTCTGCCTTGTATAACAAACCACCGCGAAAAACCCAGAACAATATTCTCCTTTTTCCGCGGCCCCGCTCCACAAAGGGACTCCCCGGGAATCACCCTGAAATTCCACCCCCTCAGAGCAGGATGAGGAGAATTGGAGTACAGGAATCGTGCCGTCCGAATCCTCGCGGCCGGGGCACTCACGGCGGGCGCCGTCCTCGTCGGCGCGTCAGCGGCCGGAACGGCGTGGGCCGGGGGCGAGACCGTGGCGGAGCGTTCATCCTCCGCGCGCGGCCTCGGCGCCGACAACCCCGCCATCTCCGGGCCAAGATCTCCGGAACCGGCTCTCGCACGGGATGCGGCGGCACGGTGACCCTCACCGTCCAGGTGCGCGAGCACCGCACCGCCTGGCCCGACACGGTCGTGGCCCGGGCCGGCCGCAGTGATTTCGGGAACGGCGGTCTCACAGCCAGGGGGACCGCGACGGCAACGGCACCTATTTCACCGGGACACGGAGTTCGAGCGGCAGCAAACTGTCCTCCGGACGCGTCAACCGACGCTGACCGAAACGGACCGCACGCGCTCACGCGCGGGTACGGCGAGCACGAACGGGCGAACCCATGCGCGTCACCGCTGAGAACCTGGAGTTCGGCTATCTGGGCCGGAAAAAGGTGCTGAACGGGCTCACCTGGTCCGTGGAGCCCGGTGTCACCGGACCCCTCGGCCCCAACGGCGCGGGCAGGAGCACGCTCCTGTCACTCGTCGTGACGCTGCTCCCGGTACGGAGGGGGACGCCTCCTCCTCGGCGGCCACGACCTGTCCACCACGGCCGGCCGCTCCGGGGCACGGCGGGCGCTGGGGTTCGTGCCCCAGCGCTTCGCCCTGGCCGGTGAGCTGACCGTGGCGGACACGGTCGCCTACGCCGCGTGGGTGCGCGGGCTGGCCAGGCGCGAGTGCGGGCGTGCGGCCGGGCGGGCGCTGGACCTGGTCGGCCTGGGCGACCTCGCCGACCGACGCACCCGCACACTGTCCGGGGGACAGCGCCAGCGGGTCGGCATCGCCGCCGCGCTCGCGCACGACCCCCGGGTGCTGGTCCTGTTCCCCGCGCTGGAGGCGCTGATCGAGGACGGTTCCGGCGGTAGCGCCTACGGCTCCGGGTTCGAACGCGCCTGCGACCGGTTGATCGAGCGGATCGGGGAGCGCACGCGAGTCCTTCGGCGACCCGGCTGCGCGCCTCTCCCCTCTCCTGGCCGCTGCCACCGGTCCTCGTCCTGCTCCCGGCGGGCCTCGTCCTCGCCATGCCCCTCACCGGCACGTGGGGGCAGCTCGACTGGCGGGCCCTGGACTGGTGTACCTCTCCTCGCAGGTGGGCGCACAGGCCCGGCTGCCGGCCGTGGTGGCGGCCGGGACCGCCGTGGCCGTGACCGTGGTCCTGCCGCACCTGCGCCCGTTCCCGCTGGTGGTTCTCACTCCGGGAGACGAGGTCTGCGAGGAGCACGGGGGCGTCCGCTACTGCGTGCACGAGGGGCACACCGGGGAACTCACCGCGATCAACGATCTGGCCACGCCGGTGTTCGACGCCTACGGACTGGCGGACGCCGCCCCCGGTGAGGTCCGCGACCGGAGCCTGGCACGCGATGACGACGAGGTGCTCAGCGGCCCCGGGCGGGACGTGCTCTGGTTGCCCGTCCATCCCGGCTGGAACCCGTACCAGCAGGTGCCCGCGTTCGCGGCCGAGTGGCTGGCGCCCGGTGTGCGGCAGTGCGGTTCCGAGGGTGTGTCCAGACTGGACCGGGACGCCGATCCACGAGAGCGCCGAGCCGCCGTCGCCTACGGCCTGGAATCGTGGCTGGCCTCGCAGGCGTTCGAAGGCGAGGCACACGGTGACCCCCTGTTCGCCGGCGCCGACCCCGACCAGGTCCGCGCGTGGATCCGGCGGGACCGGGAGCGCCTGGCCTCGTGCGAGGTGGATCCCGAGGAGCTGCCATGGCGAACGTGATCCTGCGGCCCTGACTGCTGCCGGTGCTCGGCGCGCTGGTCGCCTCCGCCGTGGCGGCGGCCTTCGGCGTGGCCGCGCTGGGGGTCGTGGTACCGGTGGCGGTGTTCGACTGGCCCAACGAGGAACAGCGGATACCCGTCGCGGAGCTGCTGTGCGTGTGCGCGGCCGCGGTGGGCGCCTGGTCCAACCGTCCCCGGTTGTGGGTGTGGGAGCGCCTGGGCGGTGCCCGCACCCGCGGGCGAGCGGCCGCGGTGGCCGCGATCGGCGTAGCCCTGCCTGCGACGGCGGGGTCCACCGTGCTGGCCGCCTCTCCCCCGCGAAGAACATGTGGCTGCTGACGACCAATGTTCTGCTGGCGGCCTCCGCCGTGTACCTGCTGGCTCCCTTCGTGGACGCGGTACCGGCGGGTCTGGCCGTGCTGGCGGGGATCTTCCTGGGGGCCGCCGCCTGCGATATGGCGCCGGGGCTGAACCGGGTGAGCCCGTACGCGTACGCCGGGACCGACGGGTGGGTCGCACCGGATCTCCTGCCCGGCGGAACGGTACCCGCCCTGGCCATGGGCATGGCGGTCGCGGCGCTGGGGGCGCACGCGGTGACGCACGGCTCGGCGTCCCGGGTCCACCGGCACGGGGAGGAGGCGGAATGAGCCGGACGGGTTTTCCGGAAGCGGTACGGCCCCGGTGGCAGGATGGGGGCATGAACATGCACCAGAACCTGCTGAACGAGCCGCCCGAGACTCGCCTGGCCGACAACCCCGAGGCCCGTGAGGCGCTCGCCTCGGCCGAGGACCCCACCCCGGTCGCCGGGCGGTTCCCGGAGTACTCCGCCGCGTGGGCGCGCCTGGCCGAGCGGTCCCTGGCCGACGGCCAGCCGGTGGCCGCCTACGCGTACGCCCGCACGGGCTACCACCGGGGTCTGGACCAGCTGCGCCGCTCGGGCTGGAAGGGCCACGGCCCGATCCCCTGGGAGCACGAGCCCAACCAGGGCTTCCTGCGTGCGCTGCACTCCCTGGGCAAGGCCTCCGCGGAGATCGGCGACAACGAGGAGGCCGAGCGCTGCGCCACCTTCCTGCGCGAGTCCAGCGCCGAGGCGGACAAGGCCCTCAACGGCTGACGCCGCGCCCCTTGGCGACGGGCCGCCCGGGTTTTCGCAGGAGGAGTGCCCGGGCGGCCCTTTCACGCGCCGGGGCGGATTCTGAGCACCTGCACGCGCCCGCGCCGCCCAGCCGTGTCCCATATCACTGCTGGCCGGCCCTGGGACGCCACCCAGGTGACCGCCATGGTCCGCAGACGTGCACCGGGGCGGACCCGGCCCGCCTTCGCCGGACCACGGAAAGGGGCGCGGAAACCGTTCCTCCCGATGCGCTGGCACAAGAGTGAACCGTGTGTCGCAAGTGCCGTAGAGCCCCACTTAACCCGGATGCGCAGGTCGTGTACCCTCAATACGCAACGGCCCCTGTCGCAGCCTTGCGCCAGGGGTTTTCCGTGTTCGGGGCCGGAAAAGCCCCGGTCAGGTGTCGAGCGAAGAGGTAGAAACCAATGCCGGCGATCACGCTCGTGGGTGCCCAGTGGGGCGACGAGGGCAAGGGCAAGGCGACCGATCTTGTCGGCGACCGCGTGGACTACGTGGTGCGTTACCAAGGCGGCAACAACGCCGGGCACACGGTGGTCATCGGCGAGCAGAAGTACGCCCTCCACCTGCTCCCCTCGGGCATCCTGTCCCCGAACGTGGTTCCGGTCATCGCCAACGGCGTCGTCATCGACCCCGGCGTGCTGCTGGAGGAACTGCAAGGCCTCCAGGAGCGTGGCGTGGACACGTCCCGCCTGCTCATCTCGGCCAACGCGCACCTGATCATGCCCTACCACCGGGCACTGGACAAGGTCAGCGAGCGCTTCCTCGGCAAGGGCAGGATCGGCACCACCGGGCGCGGCATCGGTCCCACCTACGCGGACAAGGTCTCCCGCCAGGGCGTGCGCGTCCAGGACATGTTCGACCCCAAGATCCTGCGCAAGAAGATCGAACTGGCCCTGAACGACAAGAACCAGCTGCTCACCAAGGTGTACAACCGGCGCGGCCTGGAGGCCGAGCCGATCATCGAGGAGTACCTGGAATACGCCGAGCAGCTGCGCCCCTACGTCGCCGACACCTCACTGATCCTCAACAAGGCGCTCGACGAGGGCAAGACGGTGTACCTGGAGGGTTCCCAGGGCACCCTGCTGGACATCGACCACGGCACCTACCCGTTCGTGACCTCCTCCTCCCCCACCTCGGGTGGTGCGGCGGCCGGTTCGGGCATCGGCCCCACCCGCATCACCAAGGTCGTGGGCATCATCAAGGCCTACACCACCCGTGTGGGCTCGGGTCCCTTCCCCACCGAGCTGCTCGACGAGCAGGGCGAGTGGCTGCGCAGCCAGGGCGGCGAGTACGGCGTCACCACCGGCCGCAACCGCCGCTGCGGCTGGTTCGACGCGCCCATCGCGCGTTACGCCACCCGGGTCAACGGCGTCACCGACTTCTTCCTGACCAAGCTCGACGTGCTCACCGGCCTGGAGCGCATCCCCGTGTGCGTGGCCTATGAGGCCAACGGGGTCCGTCACGACGAGATCCCGATGACCCAGACCGACTTCCACCACGCCGAGCCGGTCTACGAGTACCTCGACGGCTGGTCCGAGGACATCACCGGCGTACGAGAATTCGACAAACTCCCCAAGAACGCGCAGGCCTACGTGCGTACCCTGGAGGAGATGGCGGGGGCCCCGATCTCCGCCGTCGGTGTCGGGCCGGGCCGCGACGCGACACTCGAACTGCGCTCCCTGGTCTGAAACCCCCACGTCTGTCCGCCTTCAACACGAAGAGGCCCCTGTAGTGAAAGCCCTCGTTCTCGGCGGCGGAGGCCGCGAGCACGCCCTCGTCCGTGCGCTGTCCTTGGACCCGGGTGTCACCAGTATCCACAGCGCCCCCGGCAACCCCGGCGTCTCGGAGTTGGCTGAGAACCATGTCATCAACGTGACCGACGGCCTGGCCGTGACCGAGCTGGCCGCGCGCATCCGCGCCGAGCTGGTCGTCATCGGGCCGGAGGCGCCGCTGGTCGCCGGTGTGGCGGACGCGCTGCGCGACAGGGGCATCCCGGTGTTCGGCCCCGACCAGGAGGCCGCGCGCCTGGAGGGTTCCAAGGCCTTCGCCAAGGAGGTCATGGAGGCCGCCGGGGTGCCCACCGCCAAGGCGCGGGTGTGCAGGACGGCCAGCCAGGTGTCCGAGGCGCTGGACGAGTTCGGCACCCCGTACGTGGTCAAGAACGACGGCCTGGCCTCGGGCAAGGGCGTCGTGGTGACCGAGGACCGCGCGCTCGCCGAGTGGCACGCCCGTGAGTGCGGGCGCGTGGTCATCGAGGAGTTCCTCGACGGCCCCGAGGTGTCCCTCTTCGTGCTCAGCGACGGGCTGCACGCGCTGCCGCTGCTGCCCGCACAGGACTTCAAGCGCGCCTACGACGGCGATCAGGGTCCCAACACCGGCGGCATGGGCGCCTACGCGCCGCTGCCGTGGGCTCCGCGGGGCTTGGTGGACGAGATCATGGGATCGGTCGTGCGGCCGACCCTGGTGGAGATGAACCGGCGCGGCAAGCGCTACCAGGGGCTGCTGTACGTGGGTCTGGCGCTCACGTCCCAGGGCCCGCGCGTGGTGGAGTTCAACGCCCGGTTCGGCGACCCGGAGACCCAGGTGGTCCTGGACCGGCTGGCGACCCCGATCGGCACGGTTCTCCAGGCCACCGACACCGGAGGCCTGAAGAACATCGGCTCCCTGCAATGGAAGCAGGGCGCCGCGGTCACCGTGGTGGTCGCCGCCGAGAGCTACCCGGGCGACCCGGTCAAGGGCGACATGGTCGGCGGGCTGGACACGGCGAACGCTCTGGACGGCGCGTACGTACTGCACGCGGGCACCGCTTGGGAGGGCACGAGCGGTATCAAGTCCAACGGCGGCCGGGTGCTCAACGTGGTCGGTACCGGTGCCGACCTGCGCCAGGCGCGCGAGCGGGCCTACGAGGCGGCGTCGCGGATCGAGCTGCGCGGTTCGTTCTACCGAACCGACATCGCCGAGCGAGCGGCCGCCGAGCTGTAGCGGAGCGGCGATGGCGCCGGTGTCCCGGCGCCTCCGCGGTCCCCCCGGCCCCGCGGACGGCCAGGATCGAATTCCCGGAAAGGTAGGAACCGTGAGCGGTTTCGTCGTCAAGCCCGAACCCGCCCAGGTCGAGGGACTCACCCACCTGCACACCGGCAAGGTGCGCGAGCTGTACACCGCGTCCGACGGCGCGCTGGTGATGGTCGCCAGCGACCGGGTGTCGGCGTACGACTGGGTGCTGCCCACCGAGATCCCGGGAAAGGGGAGGCTGCTCACCCAGCTGTCCCTGTGGTGGTTCGACCAGCTGGGTGGCCTGGTGCCCAACCACGTCGTGTCCGATGTCCTGCCTGAGGGCGCTCCCGCCGACTGGGCGGGCAGGACGCTGGTGTGCCGCAGGCTGGACATGGTGCCGGTGGAGTGCGTGGCCCGCGGCTACCTCACCGGATCCGGCCTGGAGGAATACCGGGTGGACGGCACCGTGTGCGGAATCGCGCTCCCCGACGGACTCGTCGACGGTTCCGAACTGCCCGAGCCGGTCTTCACCCCGGCGACCAAGGCCGAGGTGGGCGACCACGACGAGAACGTCTCCTTCGAGGCCGTCACCGCCGCACACGGTGCGAAGCTGGCCGCCGAACTGCGTGACCTCACCCTGCGGGTGTACGGACGAGGCCGGGAGCTCGCACGGGAACGCGGCATCATCCTCGCCGACACCAAGTTCGAGTACGGACGGGACGGGGACGGGAACCTGGTGCTGGCCGACGAGGTGTTCACGCCGGACTCCTCCCGCTACTGGCCCGCGGACGAGTGGGCTCCGGGACGGCCCCAGTCCTCCTTCGACAAGCAGGTGCTGCGGGACTGGCTGCGCTCGCCGGAGTCCGGATGGGACCGGGCCTCGGAGACCCCGCCGCCGGAGCTGCCCGAGCACGTGGTACAGCGCACCCTCGACCGGTACGTGGAGATCTACAGGCGCCTGACCGGGGACGAGCCCGTCCTGTGAAACACCACGCGGAGGTGATTCGGCGCACGCGGTCGTCGTTGCGCACCGCGGAGCACGTATGGTGGTGACGTTGTGCGCGTCGCCGGTACGGGCGAACAGCCATGCGTACGGCATCCCTGGTCTTTTCCGGCAGGCGAATACCTCTTCGGCCGTTTGACGGGACTCTATCCGCGATTCGCGGGTATACCACGTTCTGGATCGGTACACACAGGCGAGTGCTATAGAGTCGTCGCGAACACCGGTTCGCTGGCCGTGCAGGTCACACGCACGATGGTCGCAACGTTCCAGGGGAAACCCGCGTCCAATACAGGCGAAGCCCGACGAGGGTGACCTTTTTTCACATCTGCCTCACAAAGGAGCACATGAGCATGGGCCAGGAGGTTCGTTACCGCGTCCGCGGCGGACGCCCCCTCAGTGGAACGGCGTTCATCCAAGGCGCGAAGAACGCCGTCCTGCCGATGATCGGGGCCGCCCTACTCGCGGCCAGGGGCCGTACGGTGCTGCGGAACGTTCCGGTCATCGAGGACGTCTACCGAGCTCTCGAGCTCGCCGAACACGTGGGCGCCAAGGTTGAGTTCCACGAAGCCGAGCGGACCGTCGTCATCGACGCCTCCGGCCTCAACGACCCCGAGCTCGCCGTCCTTCCCGCCGATATCGCGGCCCGTTTCCGCGGTTCCGTGCTCTTCGTGCCCGCACTGATGCACCGCACCGGAAGCGCCCGCATCGAGGGCGTCGGCGGCTGCAACCTGGGCAGCCGCAACCTGGACTTCCACTACCGGGGCTTCGCGCGCCTGGGCGCCAAGGTCACCGAGGACACCGAGCGCAACCACATCAACGTCGAGGCCAGCAACCTCCGCGGCGGCCGCCTCTACCTGGACACCCCGTCCCACACGGGCACCGAGAACCTGCTCATGGCCGCGGTCCTGGCTCCCGGCACCACCGTGATCGAGCACGCGGCCCTGGAGCCCGAGGTTCTCGACGTCATCGACTTCCTGAGCGCCATGGGCGCCAAGATCAGCGGCGGCGGTACGGGCTTCATCACCGTCGAGGGCGTCGAGCAGCTCACGGCCGTCGAGCACACCATCATGGCCGACCGCATCGACGCCGGCGTCTTCGCGATGACCGTCGCCGCCACCGGCGGCGAGGTGAGCCTCGTGGGCGCCCAGCTGGAACACCTGGGTGTGGCCCGCTGGAAACTCGAGCAGATGGGCGTGGGCTTCTCCCAGGAGGGCGCGGTCCTGCACGTGCAGCGCGACCCCTCGGTGCCGCTGCGGCCCATCAACGCCGTCACCTCGCCGTTCCCGGGCTTCGCCACCGATTTGCAGTCCCCGCTGATGGCCCTGGCCACCCTGGCCGAGGGTGAGAGCTACATCCACGAGGCCATCTACGACGGCCGGTTCGCCCTGGCGGACGAGCTCAACAAGATGGGCGCCAAGATCGAGGTGGAGGGCACCCGCGCGATCGTGCACGGGACCACCAACCTGCGCGGCGCCGAGGTCGTCGCCCACGACCTGCGCACCGGCGCGGCTCTGGTTCTCGCCGGACTGGTCGCCGAAGGTGAGACAATTGTGGCGCCTGGTTATCTGGTGGACCGCGGTCACGCTCAGTTCGCGTCCCGGCTCGCTGCGCTAGGCGGTGACGTGGAGCGCGTCAACGTCTCGTAGAGGACCGAAAGCGCAGTTCATGCCGGGGTGGGAGCCCGTCTCCCACCCGGGCTTTCGGCGTTGATATGGAAAACGATCTTCTTTGGCCCCGCACAATGGGTACGATCTCGGCAATCATGCCGTGACAGAGATCGGGTCGGGAAACCAGTGGGCGCACATAGTGAAGAGCGTGGAATGGTAGCGGGGAGCAACCCGAGGTGAGTGCCCAGCGTACTGGCGATTTGACGATCGGCGTCATAGGGCCCCATGAGGTGGTCGAAAGAGTCATGCTCATGGGTCCGGGGTCCACAGGACCCCTCAACGCCAGACTCATCGCCGCCGCGTATCGAGACGAGCAAGAGGCGACGGACAAGGTCGTCAGGCTGGGTTCGGCGATCGATGCCTATCTGTTCGCCAGCCCTGTCCCCTACGAGTTCGCACGCAAGGCCGGGGTGTTGACCATGCCCGCCACCTTCGTGCCCCTCGGCGGGGCGAGCCTGCACGAGGCCCTGCTCCGGGCGACCCTGGACGAGCGCTACGACCCGACCAGAGCCAGTCTGGACGTGCTCAGCCGCGCTGACGTGGTGGAAGCCTACTCCGAGGTCGATCTGCCCGTGGACGGCATCCACGTGCACGAGGAGCTCACCAGCACCGCGCAGCTGACGTCCTTCCACGAGGGTCTGTGGCGCCGCAAGGCCACCAGGATGGCGATCACCTGCGTACGCGGGGTCGCCGAGCGCCTGGAGGCCATCGGGGTGCCGGTGATCCGGCTGCGGCCGACCAACGCCGGCGTTCGCAGCGCCCTACAGACCGCGGGTCTGCTGGGGGCGCACCACCGGTTGGAGGAGGCTCAGCTGGGTGTCGTGGTGGTGGACGTGCCCACCCTGCGTGACTCGACGCGCCGGTCGACCCCCCGGTACTGGCGGGACGAGCTGCGTCTGTCCCTGCACCGTCTGTTGCTCCAGGAGGCACACCGGATCAACGCCACGGCGCACCGGCTGGACGACCATTCGTTCATGGTGACGGCGACCCGAGGCTCGCTCGTGAGCGCGACCGAGGGTTTCCGGCAACCGCCGTTCGTGGAGCGGATCAAGGCGGAGCTCGGTATCGCGATCGAGGTCGGGATCGGCATGGGGCGGACCACGCAGGACGCCGAGGCGCATGCCCGGGCGGCCCTGAACCGCGCTCAGGCGTCGCGTCAGAGCTTCGCGGTAGACCGCGAGGGGCGTTCCCTGGTGCCCGCCCAGCGCGCGCCCGCACGACAGGCCTCCGAGCCGCTGCGGACCAAGGGGCGCGAGACGCTGGTCCGGCTCTCGGAGAAGATCGCCGAGGAGGACGGGCCGTTGGTCGTCGACGCGGAGAACGCCGGACGGATGCTCGGGGTCACCTCCCGGACCGCGCGTCGGCTGCTGCGGACCCTGGTCGAGGAGGGACTGGCGTGGCCGCTACCGCCCAACCGGACCCTCCAGCCGGGCCGTCCCCGCCAGCTGTACCGGCTGATCGTGGAGAAGCTCGACAAGGACGCCGCCGGTAAGTAGCCCGTGTACCTGTGTAAGCCGCGTGGACGTGGCGGACGGGGGCGCTCCCGAGAGGGGCGCCCCCGTCCGCACGTGTGGCCCGGGAGTCGTGTGAGGCGCCGAGGAACCGTGTGGGCCCGCCCGGACCAGCCCCTTCCACAGGCTGTGGAAAACCCGGTGACCCCGAGCTCCGCGCCTGGCAGGCTGGCGCGCATGAGCGACGACAGCGACAACGCTGGAAACGCCGGCGGCAGCCCGGGCGACAGCGCGCAGAAGCAGCTGCTCCTCATCGGCGGCGCTTCGGGGACCGGCAAGACCACGGCCGGGTGGGAGGTCTCCGAGATCCTCGAACGGTCCGGGGTCGCGCACCGCGTGCTGGAGGGCGACTACATTGACCAGGTCCACCCGGCCCCGCCCGGTGATCCGCACAGGGCGGAGATCACCGAACGCAACGTCACGGCGGTCTGGGCGAACTACGCGGCGCTCGGACACCGCCGCCTGATCTACGTCAACACGGTCAGCATCCTGGAGGAGGGCACGTTCCGCCGCGCCATGGGCGGTGGCGACATCAGGATCACCCGTGTGCTGCTCACCGCGTGCGAGGACACCGTACGCGCGCGCCTGGCCGTACGTGAGACCGGTTCGCAGCTGCTCCCCCACATCGGGCGCGGCCTGCGCGCGGCCACCCGCCTGGACGCGGAGGCTCCCACGAGCGCGGTACGCGTGGCCACGGACGGTCTCGGCGCCGAGGAGGGCGCTGAGAAGGTCGTGGCCGCCATCGGGTGGTGAGCCTCCGGCCCGGTCGCCGCACGTTCATCCACAGCCTGTGGACGGCCCTCCGTCCCTCGCCGCCCCGTTTCCCTCCGCGAACCACCGGGCGGTGTCCCGCAGCGACGGCCGCCCACGCGCCCCGTCGAGCAGCCGCACAGCCTCAACGAGCAACCGCTCGCAGCGCACCGACGCCACGGTCGCCCTGAGGGGCAGCACCTCGCGCACGAGAACGGCTTCCGCCTCCTCCCACGACCGGGCGTGGGCCAGCGCCCACAGCAGGCTCACCGTGGCATGGCACAGGGAGCGGCTGTTTCGTCCGTTCCCCCCGACCCGTCCGGCGTTCGCAGTCCGGCTGACCTCCTCATCCCTTCCGGCCTCGCCGGCCCGCCGCCCCTCCGCGTTCTCCACAGTCCCCGGGAACAGTTCCACCGACTCGGCGAAACACTCGGCGGCCCTCCCCCACGATCCGGTGTCGGCGCTGATCATGGCCTGGTGCCAGGTGATCTCGGCCTCGGTCAGCCACCACGTCCAGGCCGGGTCGCCCCGGCGCGGGCCCTCCAGGTGGCGGCTGCGGGTCTCGGCGATCAGCTTCCGGGCCCGGGTCCGCTCCCCCTCCTGAAGAGCGGCGCGCGCCAGCCTCAGAGAGAACAGGGTGCGCACACTCCCCCTCGGCCCCTCCGCCAGCGCCGCATCACACACCCGCCGCGTCTCGGTCGGCTGCCACATGTGGACGTCTTGCATGGCCAGCTGACTGAGTGCGAAGTACTCCATGGAGCGGTCACCCGCCCCACCCGCCATGCGCAGTGCCGCCAGGGTCATCCGCCGGGAGAGTCCCTGGCGCTCAGCGTCGAAGGCCACCCATCCGGCGACCTGATGGGCCTCGGCGGCCGCGGCGCGCACGTCCGACGATTCGGGGAAGCGTGTGAGGACGGCCCGCTCGGACCGGACCGCGGCGCGCACGGCGGCGTCCACGGCGTGGCGAGCACCGCTTCTAGTGTCCAGGGCGACGATGTCCGCGCTGACGGAGCGCACGCGCTCGGCGGCCTCCTCCTCAGACATCGGGGGCCGGTCCCCCGCACGGCCCGCTCGGCCGTGCGGGGGACCGCTGGACGCAGGAGGCGCTCCTGAGGCATGCTCCGCCGCGCGACGAGCAGCATCCACCGAAGACGCCCTAGCGGCGCTTGGGATAGGAGGTGGCGACGGACAGGAAAACGTCGTTCTCCTCAGGGGTCCCCAGGCTCACCCGGGCACCCTCACCGGCGAACGGGCGCACCGATACGCCCACCTTCGCGCACTCGGCGGCGAAGTCGTTCGTGTCCTCGCCCAACCGCAGCCACACGAAGTTGGCCTCGGACGGCGGTACGGTCCACCCGGAGGCGATGAGCGCCTCGCTGACGCGGTCGCGTTCCTTGACGGTGTCCGCCACGCGCTCCAGCAGTTCCTCCTCGGCCGCGAGGGAGGCGATCCCGGCGGCCTGGGCGAGGTGGTTCACCGCGAAGGGCACGAGGGTCTTGCGGACGGCGCCGGTGACATGCGGGTGCCCCACGAGGAAGCCCAGGCGCACGGCAGCGAGCCCGTAGGCCTTGGAGAAGGTGCGCAGCACGGCGACGTTCGGCCGGTCGCGGTACAGGGAGATGCCGTCGGGCACCCCCGGATCACGCACGTACTCGTGGTACGCCTCGTCCAGAACCACCAGGACGCTCTCCGGGACCCGGTCCAGGAACGCGACCAGTTCCTCCTCGCGCACCGTGGTACCGGTCGGGTTGTTCGGGTTGCACACGATCACCATGCGGGTGTCCTCGGTGACCGCGTCCGCGATCGCGTCGAGGTCGTGCGTCTCGTCCTTGAGCGGCACCCGTACCGGGGTGACCCCGGCCAGCTCGGTGATCAGCGGGTAGGCCTCGAAGGAGCGCCACGCGTAGACGACCTCGACCCCGGGTTCACCGACCGCTTCGAGCAGCTGCTGGAGCAGACCCACCGAACCGGCGCCAAGGGCGACGTGCTCCTCGGGGACGTCCATGTGCCGGGCGAGCACGGTTGTGAGCTCGTCGGCGCCCGGGTCCGGATAGCGGTTCAGCTCAGCCGAGGCCCTGGTGATGGCCTCCCTCACCGACGGGAGCGGCCCGTAGGGGCTCTCGTTGGAGGACAGCTTGATCGAACGCCCGTCGGGCCCGAAGACCTTCAGGCCCGGCTTGTAGGGCGGGATGCTCTCCAGCATCGACCGCAGATATGGCGATTTCGACTCCGACACCATTGTCCTTCCTCAATACTTTGTGCTAACCCCGCGACACTCTCAGCAATATCGCGTCCGGGGTGGCCACCGCTCCCAGCGGAAATATCGCACAAACGAGGAGATACCACCATGCGCTTGCACTCCTGCTCCGCCAGTTCGAATCACATCGTTACTGGTCAGAACTCCCGACGGGGAGAGCGCCGGGGACCCGTCCGGTCATTGGTCCTTCCTGTGGCCCTACCCATGACGGTCCTGCTGAGTGCATGCGGCGGGAACGGCCAGGCCGACGCCCCCGGCACCGAGGCCGCCACGGCACTGCACGAGGCCCAGCCCTTGAACGTCCGCGACGCCACGCTCGTGTCCGAGGGCAGCGAGAGCGGCGCGTACTCCGAGCTTGCCACAGTGCGGTACAGCGAGGAGGTGCGGGCCTCAACCGAGCTCGACAAGCCCGAGTGCATGGACACCGCGAACCAGTGGGGCAGCCTGGACGGCGTGCGCGACGCGCCCGCCTCCGTGGCGGCCTACGAGTGGGACAAGGGCGCGGTGACGCACATGCTGGTGCGGGTGGACGAGGGTACGGCCGCGGAGGCGCTGTCCACGAAACCGCCGGAGAGCTGCGCCGAGTACACCGCCACCTACGAGGACGGGACCTCCTCCGACTACGGGCTGCGCGACCTGGAGGACGTGCCGCGGGTCGGTGACGAGTCGCGGGCCTTCGCCATCGACGTGGAGGCGGACGGGGAGGAGAGCCACATGTTCAGCCTCATGTACCGCAACGGCGGCCTCGTCGGCACCACGTCCGTCCTCGGAGCCGGGGAGATGGAGGACCACGAGGAAATGCTCGTGGCGTTCAGCGAGGCCGCCGTCGAGAGGCAGCACCAGATGCTGGGTTAGGGGCGTGCTCGGCGGACACGTACCCCGCCGTGCGACGGGCGGCGTCCACCGGCCACGCCCTCCACGCCCTGGGTACCGGCACCGGTCGGTACCCGGACGCCGAACCGGATGCTCACCTGGCCGGTGTGGGCTCGCGTCCGTCCGGGTCGTGTCCGTCCGTGCTGCTCCCAGCGGGACGCGTCCTCGCGGCCCGCAGGGTCTCGGCGGATCTGGCCGCGTCGTACCGCCCCGCGTCCTGCTTGGCCGCCTGGCGCGGTCTGGGCAGCTTGCGCGGCGGGCTGAGCAGTGCGGTCCGGGCGACCGCGCCGAAGGACGCGACCACCGTTCCGCTGCCGCTGTCGACCAGGACCGCGCGCACGGCCGTACTTCGCCTGCCGCCCACCCTGACCGCGTACACCACGTCCACGCTCCGTCCGTGGCGCGTGCCGTCGTAGCGCAGGAGCTGCCAGCAGCCCTGGCGCCACACGTCGCTGGGATCGGGCTTCGTCATCACCGACTCGTTGGTACGCCATACCTCGCTGCCACGCAGCGTCCGCATGGTGCGGCGCAGCGGGACCTCGCGCAGCTCGCACGGCTCCTTGTGGAGCGAGCGCGCGACCACGTCCCGCATCTCGGGGCTGAGCAGCGCCAGGAACAGGAGTTCCACGCCCAGGATCCCGGCGTGCAGCGGTGCGGCCGAGGCGGCCGCCTGCCATCCGGTGGGTTCCAGCCCGAGCGTGGTCAGGGCCGCGGCCGACAGCAGCCCGGTCCGGGTCAGCGCACGCCAGCCGACCGGGGCCCGGCTCAGTCCGCCGAAGCAGCCACAGCCCGCCTCCGGGTCGCGCCTGCGGACCAGGACCAGGACCACCACCGAGACGGCGAACACGACCGCGGTGAGTATCCGTACCGCCTCACCGAGGAGTCCGCCCAGGCCCAGCAGGCCGACCGCCAGCGCGGCCTCCAGCAGGCCCGTGCCGACTGTGGCCGGACGGCGCAGGCGTTCGGGCATCAGGACGGCCAGGCCCGTGCCGGCCGCCCTCCTGGTGGCCTTGGCCGCGGCCCCGAGCAGGAGCAGCACCGCCAGGAGCGGTAGTTGGACCTGGCGGGCCGCCTCGACGATCTCCGGCAGCATGGGCATGGGTCATCCCTCCCCGTCGTGGACGGTGACGGTCGCGTTGAAGCAGCCGTCCTCCAGTCGCCCGCCCAGGGCGACGAAGCTGGTCATGGTGAGGGAGGAGATCCGCCCGGCGCCCT
Organism: Nocardiopsis sp. TRM 82005; assembly: GCF_056312425.1. Lineage (NCBI taxonomy): Bacteria > Bacillati > Actinomycetota > Actinomycetes > Streptosporangiales > Nocardiopsidaceae > Nocardiopsis > Nocardiopsis sp. TRM 82005. Next base: position 229,871 of record NZ_JBWDTQ010000014.1, on the reverse strand, counting down.
GGCCGCCGCAGGCGGGGCACAGGTCGCACAGCCAACTGTCGGCGGCGGCGCAGTCGAGGACCGGGAGTGCGGCCGCCTCCCGAGTGCAGTCGTTGCGCAGGCTCAGCGTGGCGCCGGTGGACAGCAGCGGCAGCGGGACACAGGAGGTGCGCCGGTCGCACGCGGCGTCGTGGCCGACTGGGTCGAGCGCCGGGTAGGCGACCCCGTCGGCGCTGGCGTGCTGGCCCGTGTGGGAGGAGCGGCCCCCGGCCGGGTCGTACCAGGTGGCGATGCCGCGCAGCGTGGAGGCGTACCGGTACGTGGGCGGCCTGTGCGGGGTGGCGCTGAGCGGATAGGGCGGCTGGGTGGTGGCGGGGCGCGTCGCCCACACGGCGTCCTCCCCCCAGACGCCGACCGCGTCGAAGACGTAGCCGGGTTCCAGCCGCGGATGGCGGACGGAGATCCGGCCCGAGCTGCGGTAGGGGAGGACGACCGTCAGGCGGCGGCGTCCGTGGCCGGGGTCGATCTCCAAGGTGTCGGCGTCGCGGTCGACGATGACTCCGGTGGCGCGTGCGGCCTGGGCCCACACGCGCTCGGCGCCGGGGTGGCCGCCGGGTCTCCGGAGCACCACGGCGTCGTCACCGGTCCGGAGCTCTCCCGGACCGGCCTCGCCGCCGCGCCAGAACGAGGTGGTGCGGTCGTACTGGAACCGCTCCTCGCCGCCAGGTGCGGCCAGGCAGAGCATGCGGGAGTCCACGCCGACGACCACGCCGCGTACGACGCGGTGCCCGAGGGGTGTGGGTTCGGGTGCGCTCTGAGGACCGAGCACCACGGAGGTGAACCTCCTGCGGTCACGCCTGTCGTCCGTCACTGACATGTCGGCTGAGCCCCCTCGCCATGCGGCCTGCCGGTTCGCCCCCGTTGTCCCCGTCCGTCCTCACGTCACCCACACGCTGGCACGGTCGGCCCGCGGTCGGCCCGTGTCAGTGGCGTGTCCGGAGGACAGCGCCGCGCGGCGCGTCGACCGTCGCGGACAGTCAGAGAGGAACCCTGTGCGAATCGACCCTTTCGGATGGAACAACACGAGATTGTCCCACCACATTCTGTGCCCAAAAAGCCACGCATAGACCCTATAGATCATGAAAGAGACACAAATATGTACAAGCTCCCGCAGACCCTCGCGGCCACCGTCGACTCCCAACGGCCCCCTGCCATCGGGAACCTCGCGCTCCCAGACCCGCGGCCGCGTCCGGGCACAGCCGGGAGACCCGGTCCGCTCCCCGTCATGCGGTTTGTCGGCACGTGGTCCACAGATGCCCGGACGTTTGCGCTTTCTGTGTGAGAGTTGGAAGGGAGGAAGGCGACGAAAGCACACGCAGCGCCCGTGAAAGTCGGTGGTCGGCGTGACAGGAACGACCCGGACTCCCAGGTACGACGAGTTCAGCCGCTATGTGGCCGAACGCGGACCGGCCCTGCTCCGGATGGCCCGGTCCCTCACGAGCAACCATGCCGACGCTGAGGACCTGCTCCAGGCCGCCCTCGTCAAGACCTTCCTCTCCTGGGACCGGATCACCAATCCGAAGGCCATCGACGGGTACGTGCGCCGGGCCATGGTGAACACCCAGATCTCCGAGTGGCGACGCAACCGGCTGGAGATCTACCCGACCGACGAGATCCCCGAACAGCGTGTGGACGACCCCACCTGGCGCAGCGACCTGGCCGACGTGGCGAAGCGAGCCATCGACCGGCTGCCCGACCGGCAGAGGACCACGGTGGTGCTGCGCTACTACGACGACCTCACCGAGGCGCAGATCGCCCAGCGGATGGGAGTAACCCTGGGGACGGTCAAGAGCACGCTGTCACGCGCGGTGGAGAAGATGCGCCTCGACGCCGACCTCATCATCGAGCGCACTCTCGGCTGACCCGGCGAAGCATGGGCGACCCAGACAATATGAGTGATCCAGGACACACCAACCTTGCGAAACCGGACAGCCGCTCCCGTTCGAGGGGCCGGAGCCCTCGAAGGCGGAGGCCCGAAGCCCCCGCCTGACCGCATGAGCAGCCCTGTTGCGGCTCCAGCGCCGGCTTCACCGGCCGGGACACCCGCGCGGGCATTCGTTTTGCGCAACCGTCCATGGTGTCTGTAGGCTGGTTCAAGCCGGGAGGATTCGCCTAGAGGCCTAGGGCGCCGCACTGCTAATGCGGTTGGGGAGCAATCCCCTCCGGGGTTCAAATCCCCGATCCTCCGCGCTCTGGCCTGGGGCTTCTCGCATCGCGAGGAGCCCCAGGCCTTTTCATGCCCAGGGGCCCGCCGGCACAGGATCCGCGCCGGCCACACACGCCGGACGCCCCACGGCCCGCCGCCCCTGGCCGCTGAACCGCGAGGACGAGCCCTCCGGGCAGCCTGAGACCGAGGGTGCCGCCAAAGGCATGCGGTGGAATCCAGCTCTTCAGAGTCTCGAATCCAGGCCGAATCCGGGCGACCTTGCATCAAGCGAGAGTGGCCTGCACCACAGCCAGGATGGACACGCGTCTAACCAATGTGCGTGGCGGCTCTCGAAACTTCGAGCATCCGGCCGCACGGCGAGACACGACCCTGGCCAACGAGCGAGGCGGCTTGCCGCTTGCAGGCGACCTCGGAGGCGAACCTACGGGTCAGCCAGGACCTGCGGGCCTCTGGACGCACGAAACGCCCGCCCACTCCTGGCGTGGGCCTCACCAACGCGGGCCACCGGCTGCACGCTGATCTGCTGCCGCGGACTGGCCACATGAGACGGGCCCTAAGGAACCCGGTGCGAAACAGAGTCCGCGCGCGTTCCGAGGTGCAGGGGAAGCGCCTCGACGCGCCAGGTGCCCGGATCCCTGACCCGGCGGACCTGGGATGGCGAAACTGCGAGCGCCAGCTCGGGGAAGCGTTGCAGCAGCGCGGTGAGCGCTACATCGATCATCACACGGGCAAGGGCCGCGCCGATGCAGATGTGCGGCCCATGGGCGAACGTGAGGGACGTGGGCGTTCCTTGGGGGCGATCGAAGTCGAGCCGGTCCGGGTCCGGGAACTCCCGCGGGTCACGGTTGGCGGAAACCAGCGCCGCGACGACGGCTTCGCCGGCCCGGATCGACACCCCGTGCAGCTCGACGTCCTCCCTCGCGTAGCGGGGGATGCTGAACACGTTCAGTGAGCACCATCGCAGCAGCTCCTCTACAGCGTTGGGGACCCGGCTGTAGTCGGCGCGCAGCTGGGCCGTCTGTTCCGGATGGGTGAGCAGCGCGAGCACCGCGTTGGCCACGAAGTCCGCGGTCGTGGAGGACGCCACCATCAGTAGCCAGACCAGACCGGTGATCTCGGTATCGCTCAGCCGGTCGCCGTCCTCGGCCTGGATCTGCACCAGGTCCGTGATCAGGTCCGTGCCCGGCGAAGCGCGACGACGGGAAATCGCTCGCTGCGTGCTCTCCAGCACCCCGGGCATCACGTCATGCCACCTGTGGCCTTCACCAGACGAGACCGCCGCACCGTAATCGCGCCACGAGTCCCGGTCTTCGCTCGGGATACCCATCAGGGCACACAGCACGTCCATTGGCAATGGGCGCGCGAAGTGTTCCAGCAGGTCTACCCTTCCATCAGCGACGTGGGAGACCATTTCCTGGATCAGGGTGTCCGTGACGGCCTTAATCACCGGGCGGAATTCCCGGGACCGGCGGGGGGTGAAAGCCGGAGCGACCAGGCGGCGCAGCCGCCGGTGCTGGCCTGGATCGAGCAGAATCGACTCGAGGTAGGGAAGTCCGGTGTCGGGTAGGTCCGGACGTACGGTCAGGCTCTCGACGGTGAAGCCGAACTTCTGGGAGTTGAGCATCTCCCGCGCGTCCTGGTACCGGGTCAAGGCCCAAATCGGGGCCATACCAGGAGCTAATAACCGTGCCACCGGATATATCTCTCGCGCCGCCCCGTAGGAAGCGAAGGGGTCTTTCAGCACTACGGGATCAACGAGGAGCATCCGCGGAACCGGGCTGCCTGGTACGACGTTAATGCCTGCCGCTGTGGTATCCATCAGCCGCCAGCCTAATACGTTGGGTCAGGATTGACTAGAAGCGGAAATAAAAAAACTAGATGATTGCATGCCCATGTTGGTCGGTGCTAACATGCGGCGAAGTTCATCAGGTGCTTGGTTGACGATTACAGGGTGGATGTCATGGTGTTGGCACGGTCCTCGACAGTCCTTAAACACCTATGAGCACGGGTGCACTGTCCGAGGTCCTCGAATCCTATTTCGAGTTTTATCCGAGTTCGGCCCGTGACATCGGCAGGGACGACTACGACGCCCGGTTCCCCGAGGTGCTCCGACCACCGTTGGAGACCCTCCGAGATCTGCGCCTGCGGGTAGCCCCGTTGGAGTCCGCGACCGATCCGGAGGTGCGGGCCGACGCCCGCACCCTTCTGGCCTGGCTGGACCGGGAGGCATTCCGGAGCGGCGTCGAAGGACGCGAGCACCGCGGTCCGCTGGAGAGCCTGAACGAGGCGGACGTCTGGAACTACATCAAGAAGCCCTACGCTACGGTCCAGGCGAAGTACGCCGCGATCGAATCGCACCTGTTGCGCGTGCCCGAGTTCCTCAAGCAGGCAGGTCAGCTTCTTGAGTCGAGCCTGCCAGCGGGTGAACGGCTGCGCAGCATGGAGTATGCGAGCGCGCTCGCCGCGGACCTGCGGGCCGTGGTCCCCCTGCTAGCGAGCGAGCATCCGGACTCACCGCCAGCCGAACTGGCGACACCCGCGCACGCCGCGGCGCAGGCATGCGAACAGTTCGGGAAGACCGTTGGCGAGACCGCATCCGAGACGGGGGTGCTCGGTCCGGAACGCCTGCGCGAGTGGGTGCGTGTGTCCGAGGGTATCGACATGTCGCCGTCGGACATGGTCGAAGAGGCGCAGGCGGAGTTGGACTCGCTTATCGCGGAGCTGGACTCACTCGCCGCGCGGTTCGGGGTCCAGCGCCGGCAGGACCTGTACGGCCTGATGGAGAGTCTGGCGCCGGATGACACGGCTGTCGGGTACATGCGGCGTACCGTCGCGCACCTGCGGGGATTCTGGAAGGAGCGGGACACGGTCGGGGTAGAGACGGTCAATCCGTTGGAGTTCCGGCTCCGACCGCGCATGGCGGCCGCGGCTCAGTTCAGCCTGTCCGGCCCCTTCGACCAAGCCGGCCCCCACCCGCACTACCTCTACCTTCCGGAGCGTGCCGATTCCCCCAACGGGGTGAATGGCGAACAGCGGATCGGCCTGCCAGTACTGGAAATGCTGGCTGTGCACGAAACCTACGCAGGGCATTACCTGCACACGGAGGCGGTGTTTCGGGGACGGCGTCATGGACCGCGCACACACGTACGCATCTGGGCGGGCTTCGTGGAGGGGTGGGCGCACTACGCCGAGGAGCTGGCCATCGAGCACGGGCTCGGCGAAGGAAGGCCCCTGGTGTACGCGGCCCAGCAACTGGCCGCGCTGGAGGCGGCGACACGGCTGCTTGTCTTCGTTTCGGTGAATTCCGGGAGATGGACCTTCGCGGAGGCGGTTCAGCGCGTTTCCGATATCCGTGAAATACCGAGCCACCGAGCGGCCCGAGAAGTCCTGGGCGCGGCGTCGGACTGGCACGCGAGTCTCTACACCTTCGGCAAGCTCAGGATTCGCCAGTGGCGCCGGTCGGCGGGTGTGGGCAGCTCACCGCCGGAGCAGAAGGCTTTCCATGATCGCCTCCTCCGGTGCGGTTTCGCACCGTTGGGGATCGTGTGGCAGTACTACCAAGACATCGAACGTCACGAGGGAGCGAGCCATGCCTGATCCGACCCAGCGAACGTCGAACGTCGCGGAGAGCGACCGGGGTGTGGTGAATGTACCGGACGAGTCGTCGTCTTGGGTGAGGATCGACGGCGGCCCTTTCACCATGGGCGCCGATGAAGTGCGGCGTGATGGCCGCCCCCGCTCCTACGCACCGGCCCACACCGTGCACGTCGACACCTTCCACATCGCTCGTCGGCCGGTTTCGGTAAGCCAGTTCGCCGTGTTCGTCGACGCCACCTCATACGTGACAGTGGCTGAGCGCGTAGGACACAGTTGGGTGTGGACCGGCACCGAACCAGAAGAGAAGTTTCCGGGCAATGACGAACTGTGGACCGAGATGGAGGGGGCCCACTGGCGTGCCCCGCGCGGCCCGGGCTCGGACATTGACGGCAAAGCCGATCATCCGGTGACCCATGTGTCGTACGAAGACTGCATCGCCTACTGTGCCTGGTCGGGAGCCCGGTTGTGCACGGAAGCGGAGTGGGAGAAGGCGGCACGGGGAACGGACGCGCGCAGGTTCGCGTGGGGTGACGAGCGACCGACGCCGTCGAAGTGCAACTATGGAATGCACATCGGCGACACTACGCCGATCGGCCGGTTCCCTGAGGCCTTCGGACCGCACGGGCTGGCCGACATCGTCGGTAACGTCTGGGAGTGGACGGAGACGAGATGGCATCGATACCCGTATTCTGAGGAGAAGTCGCGTGCCATCGTCACCCGCGAGGGCAAGTACGAGCTGATAACGATGCGCGGTGGATCGTTCTTCAACGACTGCGGCCCACTGGGGCTGGAGGCCATGAGCCGGTTGTACTCGCTTCCGAAATACACTGGTTTCGATGTCGGCTTCCGAGTCGCCGTGGCCGAGCCATCGGACGATGAACCGCAAAAGCGTGACGGGTAGGGATGCGGATCACCAGGTGCGCGGGCCCGGTACCCGGCGCGGCTTTCCAATAGCCGGACGAGGGGTGACTCCTCCCGGGCCCGGCCGTGGACGGTGAACGCATCGGCTGAGGGGCCCGGGTCCACGAGAACCGGCCGGGGTACGCGGGGAGCGGTTTGCTGGAGGCGGAACGGATGCGTTCGTCGACCCTCCAGACCCCGGCGGCCCTGACGCCGTGCATCGCACCGGGCAGCGGCCAGGACGAGCGCGGGGTGGGCAGCGGGCGGGGGATCTCGTCTTCGGCCCAGTTGACCGGCTCGGACGGGAACGGGCTCGTCCAGGCGGTGAGCCCGGTCGGCACAGCTTGGCGGGCGGGGCGCCTCGGGCGACGCATGCGAGGCTCCCCGCCCCACCTCGGTTTCCCGCCCAGGGCGCATGGGTGTTCCGGTGCCCCCTGGGGAAGGCGATCGTCGAGGTGGCGCTCACCCGGGTGTCCGAACGGTTCCCCGAGCCCGGCCTCGCCACCGCCGACGGCCGGCGGTTGCCGCGCGTACCCGGTCCTGGGACCTATCGTCCGCAAGCTCCGCCCGTGGCCCTTTGGGCATCGGCGCCACGGTCACCGACGGTGCGCCGTCAGCGGAAGGTGCTTGATGCCGCCGGTGAAGTTGGAGCAGAGGTGCTCCACTTCCCCGGCCTGCTCGAATCGGGAGACCTGCGAAAAGATCTCGTCGAGGGTCAGCTCCAAGGTGATCCGGGCCGCGGTCGCGCCGATACAGCGGTGCGGCCCGAAGCCGAACGAGATCTCCCGGTTCGGACGCCGCCCGATATCGAACCTGAACGGATCGGGGAAGACCTCATCATCCCGGTTCGCCGAGGCGAGCCAGGCGACCACGCCGTCACCGGCCCGGATCCGTTGGCCACGGATCTCCACGTCCTCCACGGCATAGCGCAAGAAGTGGACGACCGGTGAGGACCAACGCAGCGCTTCGGTCAGCCCGGTCCGCCGGTAACGCGGGTCGCTCGCCCAGAGGTCGAACTGCTCCTGGTCGTTCAGCAAGTGCAGGACCGCCGCGGAGATCACGTGTCCGGTGTTCACATTCGCGCCGAGCAGCATGGAGTAGCAGTTCGACACGATCTCGCCGTCGGTGAGCGGGGAGCCCTCCACACGCATGGTCATCAGTCGGTCGATGATGTCCGGCTCACCCGGTTTGGCCGCCTTCGGCCCCTGGCGCCGTCGACGCACCTGTTGGGCGAAGTAGGCGAAGAGGTCGTGGTGCGCCTTCTGAAGGGTGGCCTCCGGACCGCCGTCGACCTGGAACTCCTCGTCGTCCGGGGCGACGGTCATGAGACCGCTGCGCACGAGGTCGGAGTAGTCCGAGCTGGGAAGGCCCATCAGGATTCCGGAGACCACCATCGGCAACGCGGTCATCGCCGCGCCGAGATCCCACACGCCTTCACGGACCATCGGGGCCAACAACTCTTGGACGCCGGCGCGGATCCGCGGAATGTGCGGCCGCAGCGCGGTGGGGGTCAGCATCTCCTGCAATGGTGCCCGCAGGTGGGTATGCCGTGGCGGATCGGTGACAGCCATCTGGTGCCCGCCGGCAGGATCCGGCGTTCCGAGCATCTTGAGGATGGCTCCGCGCTGGGAAGTGAACTCAGTGTGCTCACTCAACACGCGTCGGCAGTCCTCGTATTTTGTCACTGACCAGAACCCCCGCCCATCCGAGAGCTGCTGCCAGAAGACGGGCTGCTCCTCCCGAAGGGTCAGCCAGAGCAGGTGTGGGTTCCCATCCGTGTACAACCAGGGATCGTATAAGTCGATCTCGTTGAGAGGGACGCGGTCAGACAGTAGCGGTGATGTGATCTTCATTCAGCAACCGATCGGTTGAGGTGGTCGTCAACGGCGAGTGCGAACTCGCGCACGGTCGGGTGGAGCAGCAGCATGCGGATCGGGAGTTCGACCCCGAAGACGGTTTCGGCCTTTCCGATCAAGTCCATCGCGAGCAGCGAGTGCCCGCCGAGCTCGAAGAAGTCGTCGAGCACACCCACCCGATCGATCTTCAGTGCCTCTGCCCACAAGTCGCAGACCAGCTGTTCGGTCGTCGACGCGGGCGCGACGAACGCGGCGTCACTGCTGCGCGCGTGCCGGTCGGGAACGGGCAGGCGGGACCGGTCGACCTTGCCGTTGGGGTTCAGCGGCAGTTCGGTGACTGGGATGAGCACCGACGGCATCAGGTGCGGGGGGAGCCGGAGGCGCAGTTCGCGACGCACCTGTGTGACCAGCTCATCGTTGTCGTCGCTGTCGGTTCGCTCCGGAACGACGTAGGCGGCCAGCTCCGCCGGGCGCGTCTCGTCCATCATCGTCACCACGACCGCCTCCCGCACTCTCACGACGGAGCGCAGCACCCGTTCGACCTCAGTCGGCTCGACCCGAAATCCCCGGATCTTGACCTGCCGGTCGGTACGGCCCAAGAACTCGAGGTTGTTGTCGTCCGCATAGCGCACGCGGTCACCGGTGCGGTACATCCGAGCGCCCGGTGCGGTGGCGAACGGATCTGGGAGGAAGAGGGCCGCGGTGGCCCGCATGTCGGTCACGTAACCGCGGCTGAGGCCGGCTCCCCCCACATAGAGTTCACCGCGGCCGCCACGCGGAACCGGCCGTAGACCGGCGTCGAGGACATAGAGCGTCGTGCCCGCGATCGGCCTGCCGATCGGCACGTACCCGTCGCAGGCCGGTTCCGAGACGGTGTTGCAGCTGGAGAAGGTCGTGTTCTCGGTCGGACCATAGCCGTTGACCAGCCGCACGGACGGGTACCGCTCTCGGAACCGGTTCACCCGGTCCGGGTCCAGCACGTCGCCTCCGGCCAGGAGTTGCTGTAGCCCGCCAAGCGCGTCGATATGGTGATCGACCATCCGGTGGAAGAGCCCGCTGGTCAGCCAAAGGGCCGTGACCCGCTCCCGGGAGAGCACCCGTGAGAGCTCGGCCGTATCGACCGGGTCAGGCGGGTAGACCGCTAGACGGCCACCGGTGAGCAAAGGCGTCCAGACCTCCAGCGTGGACGCGTCGAACGACACGGGCGCCAACATGAGGAACACCTGGTCGGGGCCGGATCGCGCCGAGTCCCCGAGGACCAGCCGGGCGACGGCCCGGTGCGGGACCCCGACCCCCTTGGGCACGCCGGTCGAACCGGACGTGAACGAGATGTAGGCCAGGTTGTCCGGCCGGACCTCGGGCACGGCCGTCTCCGGCCCTACCGGGTCCAACGCGTCGGGCGTCAGCACGGGCAGGTCGAAGCCGGGGACGTCCCTCTCAGCGACCAGGGCCGAAGCCCGTGCCGCGGACATGATCTCCTTCGCCCGGCTCAGCGGCGTTTCCGGTTCGATGTGCAGGTACGCGCCGCCGGCCTTCAGGATGCCGAGCAAGCCGACCACGAGGCCGAGCCCGCGCGGGAGTCGGACCGCCACGACCGACTCGACACCGACACCGTGTCGTAACAGCCAATCCGCTACCGCGTCCGACCGGGCGTCCAGCTCTGCGTACGAGAGGCACGCGTCGGCGCACGAGACCGCTACCGCCGTCGGCCATCGCCGCGCCTGGACCGCGAACAGTCCGGGAATCGTGTATTCCCAGCGTTGATCGGAATGCTCGTAGGTTCTCATCGACCGTCCTGTCCGCCCTCAGTCCTTCGGAGCTCTTACTGGTTCGCGGGTGATGACGAATTCGTCGGTGATCCGCTCCCGCGGTGGGCGGCCGGACGAGGTCGCGCGCGCCCACTGCGGGTGCCGATCAGCGAAGTGCCGGCTCAGCGGATGGCCGGACTGCCCGCCCGGTATCTCGAACCGGGCCACCGGGTCGGGGCCGGGGGAGAGCACGGCTCGGCCGGCGGCCCCGAATCCCGGGGCACAGGTCCGCACGCAGTGCAGCGCACCGGGCTGTGGTCGGGGGGAGATGCTCAGCAACCGGTCGGCCCATCCGGCCAGTAGCGTCAACGGGTGCGCGAGCCCCACCTCGTTGAGCCGGCCCCAGCGCCGCACCCTACGGCTCAGGACCGTCCGAGGAAGCTGCCCGGCGGCTTCCTCGGCACACCGCGCCACGAACCCCGGCCACCCTCGGTGCTCTTCGCCGGGAGGCAGCAGTGACGTCTCTCCCGAGCGGATGACGGACAACAGCGGCGAGTCGATCGACCTTGTCGAGAAGACGAAGGTCGGATCGTGGTCACGGCAGGCGGTGAAGTACGGGGAGAGCACTCGCTCCGCGAGAATCGCCCGGAACCGGACCAGGACCCCGAAGGCACGCGAGTCCGCCCCGGCCGTACCGTCCCAGCCCGTCAGGAGCCGGCTCACCGCGCCCCGGGCCAGTGCCGCTACCGCGAGGTCTCGATACGGCAGGTACAGCTCGGCGGCCACGTCGTGCTGGAGCGCGCGCATCTCCGCGGGGGTGGTTTCGCGCCGCTGTTCCAGCAGCTGCCGGATCCGGTGTGCGCGGTAGCCGGGGTCGGCGTCGTAACCGATCCGGAATTCGTCCTGCGGCAGCGCCTCGTCGTTCGCCGAGACCAGTATCCCCGACGGGGGGTCCACGATCCGCGGCCGCTCGGCACCGGCCAGGTACCCCTCGGGGGTGGCGGATGGCGCCTTGACGCACCGCCGTGGGAGCAGTCCTGAGGCGAGGTGGGCCATTCTCCCTGCCTCGTCGGCGATCAGTACGTTGAGTGCGATCCCGTCGGCGCCCTCGACCACATCGATGCCCTCCTCAAGCGTGCGGGCGTGTGCCAGGCGCTGAAACTTCAAGTCACCGGCACGCGGGGAGTGACCGGTCCATCGGATCGCGGCCCGCGCGCCCATCAGCGGTGTCCGCGCGACCGGCGAAGACCCGTCACCGACCATCTCGAATGAGCGCTCCCCCTCTCCCCGCACACCGATCCGCTCGGTTCGGGTCCGGAGTTCGTGCGCGGGCTCCTCCACGGGTACGAGGTCCAGGACATCCGCGGCAAGGTCGGTCACGCCCCAGGCCACGTGCCCGTTGGTCCCCGTCAGGGCGACCGGGAGCCCGGCGACCGCGAGCCCTCGCAACCGCCGGCCCGGCCAGCGCAGGTCCAGCTCGTACATGAGGTTCGGTGCCATCAGCGGCAGATGCAGGTCGCATGCGAGCAACGTGCGGTCGGCGTCCCCCACCACCCAGCAGTTCGAGCCCGCCGCTGGCCTATCCGCCGCGACCACGCCGTCCGCCACCTCCGTGGACCGGAGTCCCGCCAGATCCGCTGGCGGACTCGGCGGCACCGACCGGCCGCTAGCGAGGAAGAACCGCGTGATCGGCTCCGGGAAGGTGTGCCGGATCACCGCGTCGGCCTGCTTCTGGCGCTCGGTCCAGGAGAGCGTGTGGAACATGAACAGCGCTAGCAGGATGCTGTCCTCGATGGTCCAGGGCTGCGGCCGGTAGGACAGGAAGCGGCACTCGAACGGCGGCCCCAGCTGCGCGAGCGCGGCGTTCGCTCCCGCGGCGAACGCGGTCAGGAGGTCGCGTTCGGGCTCCTCGAGTCCCGCCGCCGCGCGTTGCGCCGCCGTCACCAGGTCAGCGGCCCGGTACTGCTCGTCGCTGGCGAGGGCTCGCCGGCCCAGCACCTCCGAGAGGCGACCCGAGCCGGTCCGTCGCAGCAAGTCGAGTTGGAAGCCACGGTCCCGCATCATCACGAACCCCAGCGCCCGCACCCCGTCCAGCCAGGAAGACGCGTCGATTCGGACCACTCCGGCGCTCGTGGTCTCAGCGTGGACCTCGCTGGTGAGCTCGGGTATGTGCACGTTGCCGCGAAACGCCGTCGAGCGCAGCAGGGCTCGAGTCATATGGAGTTCGACTGCGAGCCGCTGGCGGTGGCGCCGGAAGTAACCGACGGTGGCGGCCACGCCGCCGAGAACGACCGGAGCCGATACCCACGGTGGTCCCAGCGCTACCGCCGCCACCGCGGTCGCGGCGGTAGCGGCGACCGCGACCAGGAGCGCACGTGCTGACGGCAGCAGAGCCAGGCGCAGGTACCGCGGACGGCTCGGCCGGTAGCGCCTACTCCTGGCCATCGAGGGTCTCCGCGATGCCGGTCGACTGGGCGACGATATCGCTGAGCAGATCCTGTGCGGCCGCGTCCGCCAGTGCGACCGGCTTGTACTGGAGATTGAGTTCGATCCCGCTGGGGCCAGTGGTAGCGGCCAGGACGAAGTTCACCGTGGTGGGTGCGACCGTGGTGCTAAGGATGGCGCGCTGTGAGCGGTGCGGCGTAAGGCTCAGCCCCTCGCCGACCTCACTTCCAGTCAGCTCGTCCTGCATGAGGAGCATCGCCTCGAACAGCTGCCCCTCCCGCTCCGGAGCGGGTGACTTCGCTTTCAGCGACTCGAGCACCTCCTCGAACGGGACCTCCTGGTGATCGAACGCGTCCAAGCACACGGCCTGAACGTGTCGGCTGAGGGTGTCCGGATCCTGTGCCGAATCCAGCCGAAGGCGCAGCACCGCGGTGTTGGCCAGCAGGCCGACGACCTCTTCCGCGCCCGGCTCACCGCGGTTGGCCAGCATCGTCGCGATCCTGATATCCGGTTCGCCGCTCCACTCCGCCAGTGTGGCCGCGTACCCCGCCAACACGAGCATGAACTCGGTCCGCCCGGTCGCGGCGGCCACCCTGCGCAGGGTCGAGACGGTGGAGTCCGGCAGCCATCGCCGACATGACCGCGACTTGAACCGGTCGAGCAGGGACGCCTGCTCGACCCGCGAAAACCGGCTGTCGGCATGGTCCGACAGTGTCGGCCACGGCGGCGCCAGGCGCTCCACCCAGTGCTGGCGCTGCTGGTCGGCGGCGGGCGTACCGGCCCAGGCGATGCGGTCGCGGGTGAGCTCGCCGCTGCCGGGCGGCAGCGGACGCACCGCAGGGCTACCCGTGACCAGCTCCTGGTAGAACTGCGTGACCTCGCTCTGTAGCAGTGCCATCGACCAGCCGTCGCACACGATGTGGTGGACGTTGATGTGGACGATATGGACGCGCTCGGTGATCCGATACACGACGACGCGCAGCAGTGGTGCCCGGTCGAGCGCGAACGGCTCACGTGCGGCGGCTGCCATCCGGATGTCGCATTCGGCCATCGGATCCGCGTGCCCGCTGAGGTCGGACCGTTCGATCGCCAACGTGACCTGCGGCTCGACGACCTGCTCCACACCGGCCGGCGTCGACTCGAACCTCGTCCGCAAGGCTTCGTGGCGGGCGGTGAGCCTGGCGAACGCGGCCTCGAGCAGGTCGGAGTCGACCGGACCGTCGATGCGGAACGCCCCGGGGATCCCGAACAACGGCAGCTGCGGTAGCCGGGTCGCCAGCGACCACAGCTGCTGCTGGGTCGGTGATACCGGGTAGCGCAGCGGGTGGACGGGAGGTGGCGCCGATGCCGGCGCCGCGCCGGCTGGTGACAGCCCGCTTGCCTCTCCGGCCAGCGCACTGGCCGTGGCCGCGATCGTCGGTGCTTTCGCGAATGTGCGCATCGAGAAACTGCCGTGTTTGGCACGCAGCCGGCTGACCACACGCATCGCGGTCAGGGAGTCTCCCCCGGCGTCGAAGAAGCTCTGGTCCAGCGTGTAGTCTCCGGGGCCCAGAACCTCGGTCCACGTCTCCCGGACACTGTGCACCAGTTCTTCCGAGGGCTCCCGCGCTTCCGTGCCGCCCACGGACGGCGGGCCGGTCACCGAGGGGGATCGCTCGCGTGGCGCAGAGCTGCGGGGGGACCGTGCGCCGGCCGGCTCTACCTGTTCCTCCAGAACGCTGACGGTGCTCTTGGTGACTTGAGCCAGCTCCAGTGCCCCGGGAAGGCTGACGCGCCGACAGGACGCGCCCTGGTCGGTCCGGACGGCGCGCACCGTCCGCTGGATGGCCTCCGCGGTGGACAGCATCGTGGAGCGGTCAAGCCGCGCCGAGTCGTACTCGACGATGAGCCGTAGCTCGCGGCTGCGGGGGTCCACCGTGAAGTTCACGCCGAACGCGTAATGGGTGAACTCGAACTCGAGCGCGTCGAGCAGCTCCAGCTCTTGGTCCCGGACCAGCTTTTTCGTGGTGTGGAAGTCGGTGAAGTTGAAGTACGAGTCGAACAGGTCACCTTCGCCACGGCGGCTCAGGATCGCGGCGTGCGGATACCACCGGTGCTCCAGCATCGAGAGCTCTTCCGCGTGGACCTGACGTGCCAGCTCCGCCCACGTCGGATCGTCGAGGCGGACCCGCATAGGCAGCTCGTTGAGGAACAGGCCCAACAGGCGGTCCGCGTCCGGTCCGTCCGGTCGGCAGGTGAGCACAAGGCCGGTCACGACCTCGTCATGCCCCATCAGCCAGGCGAGGATACGGACGTGCACAGCCAGCAGCAGTGCCTTCAGGGGTACGCCGACCTCCGCTGCCACCCGGCGCAGGTCTGTGATGGTGCCGGGCGGGAAGTCCAGGCTCAGCCGACGCATCTGCTGCTCGGCGGAGGCTTCCGGAGCCAGCAGCCGGTTGCCAGGTGGGGCATAGGTGAGCCAGAACGCCTCCTCGGCCGGGTCGGCCAGCGCCTTCTGCTCCAGCTCCACGTAGTCCGCCAAGCCACCACGTAGCGGGGGCAGCACCTGGTCGTGATCGCCGATGAGCTGTGCCTGGTAGTAGCGGTGAAGGTCTTCGAAGAGGACGTTCACCGACCATCCGTCCAGCAGGATGTGGTGGTGGCTGAAGACGAGCTGGTACTCGGCCGCCGAGAGCGTCAACACCGCGAACCGCAGCAAGGGCGGCGTCGTCACATCGAAGTCGGTCCGGCGCTCTTCGTCGAGCACCTCCTCGATCCGGAGTGCCTGCTCCCGCGCGGTCAGGCCGGTGAGGTCCTCGAACCTGACCGGCACCTGGACGTCGTTGTGCACGCGTTGGACCGCGCCGACCGGGTGGCCGACGTCCACGCTGGTACGCAATACCGGGTGCCTGGCGGCGACCGCCTGGACGGCCGCGCGGAACTTGGGCGGCACCATCTGGCCGCCGACCCGGACGCTGAGCAGGTTGTGGTAGATGCGCGAGGCAGGAGCGAGCTCCTGGTGGTAGAGCATGCCGACTTGCAGCGCTGTCATCGGGTATGCGTCTTCGACGTCCGGCGCGAACGAATCCGCCGCACCGGATTCCAGCAGGCGAAACGGTGGTCCCGCGGTGACGTCAGGCCGGCCGCCCGCATCCCGTGTTGATGGGGCTGTGCCTTCGGCGAGGGCCGTGCGGGTGGCGAGGTCCCCCAGTACCGGGACGTCGTAGATGTCGCGGAGGGAGAGCCCCAGCCCGCGTTCCTGTGCCAGACCGACCAGCTTGATGGCCAGCATCGAGTCGCCGCCGAGATCGAAGAAGTCGGCGGACGCGCTGACGGCGTCCGTCTCGCCGGGTCCGGGCGCGGGACCGAGCCGTAGGACCTCTCGGACCAGTTCCACCAGCGTCGCGACGGCCGGACTGTCATCCGGCACCGGTGGCGTGGCCGTCTGCGCGGGGACGAGCTCCGGCGGACGGCCGACGGACGCGGCGACCTCGTCAGCGGGCCGGGACGGGTCCACCGTGGCTTGCGCGAGCAGGTCGGCCACCGCCGCCACGAGCTCGGTGACGCTTGCCTCGCTCACCGCGCGACGTTCGAACTCGACGTCGATCCGGATGCGGTCATCCGCTACACGGACCAGGAAGTTCAGGTCGAACTTCGATCCGATCTGCGGGACCTCGACCTCGGACACGGTGAGGCCGGTGAAGGCCGGCGGTGGGAGCGGTGCCCCGGCATCGGTCACCAGGACGTTGAACAGGCGCCGTCCAGCGGGGTCCACCGGCTCGGACCCGTCCCCGTCCGGTAAGGCGAAAGGATGTGTCAGCGCTCCGAGCACGGTGGTTCGGACCCGTCGGGCCAGCTCCCGGAAAGCAGGCCGATCGCGGAGATCGAGGCGGACTGGCACGGTGTCGATGAGCGGGCCTACCAGCTGCGACAGCCCTTCCCGGTCACGCCGCGCCACCGGCATCCCGACGACCAGGTCGTCGTGGCCGGTGAATCTGGCGAGCACCGCGGCGATCGCGGCGGTGACGACGATGAACGTGCTGGACCGGGTCGACTCGGCGAGAACACCGATCGCCTTGGTCACCCCCGGATCGAGGTCCGTGCGGTAGGCCGGGCCGCGTTCGGTCCCGGAGCCAGCGGCGGGCGACGGTAGCCGGAGCATCCCCTTCGGGCCGTCGGCGAGCGCGTCGCGCCAGTACCGCCGGGCGGCCGCCAGGTCACCGTAGCGGAAGAGGTCCTGCTCCCACCGCGCGTAGTCGACCATGTCGATGGCGTGCGGGCGGGGCGGTACCGGGTCGCCGGTCAGGCGCGCGTTGTAGAAGTGCTCCAGGTCGTTGATCAGGATCTGGAAGGACACACCGTCGGCGACGACGTGATGCAGGCTGACGAAGAAGACGTAGTCCTCCTCGGCCAGTCGGTAGAGGTACATGCGTACCGGTGGTTCGGTGCCGAGCGGCAGCCGGCGGTCAGCGGTCTCGGCGCATTCCCGCAAGCACTCCGCGAGCGCCTCCTCCGGCGGAAGCCCTCGCAGGTCCCGGTGGGCCATTGGTACGGGAGCTCCGACCCGGATCCGCTGTACCGGTTCTCCCCGTTCGGCTACGAAAACCGTGCGTAGGGAAGCGTGTCGGTGATGCAGGTCCGCCAAAGCGGCTTCGAAGGCGTCCTCCGCCAGCCGGCCTCGCAGCCTCAAACCGCCGCAGAGGTTATACGTTCCGTCGTCCAGCATGTGATCGGTCGCCCAGAGCACCCGCTGCGATGCCGAGAGCGTCCCGGACCGGTCGGCGTCGTCATCGCCGCCGGTGTGCGTGGGTGACGGTGTCAGCCGCTCCCGCCGCTTCACCAGCTCCACCAGCTCGTCGCGGCAACCGCGCATCTCCTCCCGTAGACCAGAGGTGAGCCGTCCGTGCGGGTTGCGGTAGCGGAGTCGGCCGTCGACCACTTCGAGCTGGACTCCGAGCTCGTCCAAGCGGCCGAGCAAGCGTCGGGTCGTCACAGCTCTCCTTCCTCCGCGACCGCCTCGGGTGCCCCCGCGCGCAGTGTCGAGAGCCGATCGACCTCGGCCGCGATCTCCCGCGCCGTGCCGAGGTCGAAGAACGAGGCCAGCTCGAGCGGGACGCCGGTGCGTTCGGAGAGTTCCTGCACCGCCTGGACCGCTAGCAGCGAATGGCCGCCCAGCGCGAAGAAGTCCTCGGTGGGATCGATCGACTCCACCTTCAGTAGCTCGCACAGCACCGTTGCCACTACCGTCTCGGTGGGCATCGCGGGGTGGTTCACCTACTCCTCCAAGGAAGTTCGTGATGACGCCGCTGTCGCGGTCGGGAACCGGACCACCAGTGGAGCGGCCGGGTCCGCGGCACCGGAACACAGCACGTCGTGGAGGCTGTCAAGCCAAGCGGCGGCGGTTCCGTCGTCGAGTAGTTCCGGGCGGTAGACCAGTTCCAGACGCAGCCGGTCGGCCTCCTCGGAGACGTCCAGCATCAGATCCAAGTCGGTGACGGGCTCCGACAGCATCGTTGGGACGACGTCGACGCCCGGCAACGCCAGGCTGTCCCGCCATGTGCCCTGATGGGTGACCTTGACTTGGAACAACGGGAACCGGTCGGACCTTCGCGGCGGGTTGACCGCGGCGACGATCTTGTGGAACGGCAGCCGGTCGTGGGCGTAGACGGCGAGGCTCTGCCGCCGCACCAGCGCCAACAGTTCGCCGAAGGACCGTGGCCCAGGGGCGGAACGCAGCCGCACCGGCAGCTGGTTGACGAAGGTACCGATCAGCTCCTCGCTGCCGGGCCAGGAGCGGTTGGCGGCGTCTATCCCGATGACGATGTCGCTGGTCCCGGTCAACGCCCGTAGTACCGCGTAGAGCGCGGAGTTGACCGCCATGATCGGCGTCGACCGCTCCGCTTGGGCCACCGCTCTCACCTGTGCCGTCTCGTCCGGTGCCAGTGTGCGCACCGCGCTACGAGCAGCGAAGCCGGGTGTGGAGGGGCGCGGGCGGTCCAGCGGAAGGTCGATCAGCGTGTCGGCCCCGGAGAGCTGGTCGCGCCAGAACTCCTCGCATGCCGCCGCCTCAGGGCCGGCCAGCCAGTTCCGCTCCTGGGTGACGTACTGGCCGTATGTCGTGGACGGTAGCGCGACCTCGGTGTCCCCGCGGAGATAGCGCTCGTAGTAATGCCCGATCTCCCTGCCGAGCACCCCGAGGGAGACACCGTCGGCGATCAGGTGGTGCAGGACCAGGCCGAGCACGAAGTGGTCCGGGGCCGGCTCCGCGAGGTGCGCCACCAGCAAAGGCGGCCTCTCTTCCCGCGCGGAAAGACCGTCCGCGGCGAGCTGGTACGGGTCCGGCGCGTCCTCTCCGGCCGTCCTCTGCAACACGATCTCGGCGTGCGGCACGGTCCGGGCGGACGGCACGCCCCGCTCCTGCGAGAAGACCGTCCGCAGCGGCTCGTGGCGGCGCACGACCGCGGCCAGTGCGTGCTCGAGCGCGGGCAGGTCCAGCGCACCGCGGAACACCAGCTGGAACCGGATCAGCTGCACGTACCGGGAAGGATGGAGCTGCTCCAGGAACCACAGCCTTTCCTGACCGGATGAGAGCGCGGATGCGGCGGCCCCGCCCTTGGGGCCCGGCGATCCGTTCGGGACTGTCCGCTCGGCCGCGGCCAAGGCC
Source organism: Nocardiopsis sp. TRM 82005 (assembly GCF_056312425.1). Taxonomy (NCBI): domain Bacteria; kingdom Bacillati; phylum Actinomycetota; class Actinomycetes; order Streptosporangiales; family Nocardiopsidaceae; genus Nocardiopsis; species Nocardiopsis sp. TRM 82005. Next base: position 210,476 of record NZ_JBWDTQ010000014.1, on the reverse strand, counting down.
GCGAGCAGCCCGCGGGGAGTCGGCTCCGCGAGGAACTCCCGCAACGACACGTCCGGCACGCCGAACCGCTCCCGGACGACCGACACGAGTTTCATGCCGAGCAGCGAGTCGCCGCCGGCAGCGAAGAAGTCATCGTCCGGCGCGACCGCGGGAGTCTCGAGGACCTCGGCCATCACGGCCTGAACCGCGTCGAGGGAGCGCGCTCCCTCCCCTGCCCCGGTTCCCCGCGCCGTATCAGCGACACGGCGTTCAAGCGCCCCGTGGTCGGTCTTTCCGCTACTGTTCGTCGGCAGCTCGTCCAGGACCGTCACCGTATGCGGAACCAGGAACGCCTGCGTGCCGTCCCGCATCGCGGCAAGGACCGAAGCGGGGTCCAGCGTGACGGCGAGGCCGGACTGCGGGCAGACGAAGGCGTGCAGTCGTTCCTGCACGAATACCGCGGCGGCGTGCGCTACCCCGGGGACCCGCTGCAATTGTGCCTCGACGTCGCCCAGCTCGACTCGCTGACCACGGATCTTGACCTGGCGGTCGCGGCGACCCAGAAAGTCGATCGTGCCGTCTGCGGCTCGGCGCCCGCGATCGCCTGTTCTGTACAGACGGCCGCCGGATTCGCCGGAAAGGTGGTCCGGAACGAAGGCACCCGCGGTCCGGGCCGGGTCGCCGACATAGCCGCGCCCGACCCCCGCGCCGCCGACCAGTATCTCTCCTTCCTCCCCGGGCACCACTTCGCGGCCGGCGGAGTCCACAAGGTGGATACGGGTGTTGATGACCTCACGGCCGATGGAGGGCGGCCGGCCCCTCGCGCATTCGGCGGCGGTGACGACATGGTGTGTTACGTCGTCTGAGCACTCGGCCGGACCGTAGGCGTTCATGAGCATGGTGCCGGGAAAAGACGCGTGCCAGCGCTGGGCCAGCTCCAGCGGTAAAGCCTCACCCGTGGCGATCAGGCACCGCAGTGTCGATAGCGACCCCGTCGGCCTCTGGTCGAGCGCCAGGTCGTCGAGCAGCACGGCCATCAGCGACGGCACGAGCTCGAGAACGGTCACTCCGTCTCGGCGGATCCACGCGAGCAGTTCTGCGGGCTCGGACATGTCGACGGGCGAGGCGACCGCGACGCATCCGCCGACCGTCAGGGCGGCCAGCGCCTGCCACACCGAGATATCGAACGACAGCGGAGCGGTGAACCCCACGACATCCGACCGCCCGAGCGCCAGGTCACCGACCTTCGCCGCGGTGTGGTTGGAGAGGCCCCGGTCCGTCACCATCGCACCCTTCGGGGTACCGGTGGAGCCTGAGGTGAAGATGACGTACGCGAGGGCGCTGGGGTCGCGGTCTGGGAACACGGCCGCCGAGGAACCGGACCGCGCCACCGCGGACACGATCCGCCGCGGATCGTCGACGAGATCGACCGCGTACGTTTCGTTCCCCGGCTGTACGAGGAACACATGGGCATCGGCGTCGGCGCACATCTTGCGGGCCCGCTGCCGCGGCGTACCGAGGTCGAGCGGAAGGAAGGCGGCGCCGGCACGGAGCACACCGAGCAGCATGGCAATGTACTGTCCGCTCCGCGTGGCCACCACGGGTACGACGCTTTCCCGGCCGACGCCGCGGCTGGCGAGGACCGAGGCGTACCACGTGGCTTCCGCGTCGAGTCGGGCATAGGTCCATTTCTCCTGCCCGTCGACCACCGCGGTGGACTCCGGCCGTTTGGCGCAGTTAACCGCGAATCCATCGAGAAGGTCTTGGACCGCTTGCGCCTGCCGATCTGTCACCCGACCTCCCAGCTCGTCTTTTTAAGCTGACCCACTGTCTGCCTGGGGTTTTGTACGAGCGTTGAGGACATTTTCCGCAAAGCCGAGTCCAACGCCTCGATATCGGTGTGCCCATACCGATTCGGGGCGAATCGGTATCCTAAACGATAGCCATCGTTCCACGCCTCAACATTTATCGTCAAGGGATAGGGAACGTCTTCCGGTTCGACCTCGGTCAGTGTGACCGTCAATCCGTCGAAGTCCGGCGTCTCCGTAGCGGGCTGCATCACCAACATGACATCGAATGGCCCGCTGTCCTCACTAATGGATTCTCCATCCGCGCGGGGGAGCATCCGAACGAGTTCCTGGAATGGCAGGTAACGGGACCGGTACGCGCGAAGGGCGCTCTCGCGGGTCAGGTGCAGGGCATCGGCCCCGGCATCGTCCAGTCCCAAGCGGGTAGCGAGAACGGCCACATTCAACAATGGCCCTACGACCTGCTGTAGCTGTGGACGGTCACGTTGGGCGATGAGGGTACCCAGAAGCGTCGTCTCGCGCCTTTCGGTACCGCTGTGGACCAGCATCGACAACACCGTGGCGAAGACCATGAACGGCGTTACGCCGAACTGCTCGGCGGTGCGGCGGATCTCAGCGGCCAGCCCTGGTTCGATCCATCCGACGTGCTGGCCCGATCGGGTCCCGGCGGCGGTGGCCCGGTTCGGCGTCGGGGACACCGACACCGGCCCGGCGGTGAGGTCCCGCCACTGGGCGGCCTCTGAGACGCGCGACGCCTGGTCGCGCCCCCGCCGCCAAGCCTCCTCCTGGAGGCAGTAGTCGGCGAAGGTGTACGCGGGCAAGGCCGGCGCCTCCCCCGCCGAGTCCCCGCGCACCCGCCGGTTGTAGGACTCGGCCAGGTCGGCCAGGAACAGCGACATCGAGACACCGTCGCTGGCGATGTGGTCGATCGTGACCAGCAAAGCCCACTCCTCCTCCCCCAGCCGGACCAGTGTCGCCCGGCAGGGCACCTCGCGACGGAGGTCGAACGGTCGAGCCGCCTCGTTGTCCACGTACTGGTCGAAACCAGCATCACCGAGCTCGGCCAGCACTCCCCGCAGGTCGAGGTCCTCGGCGGGGGACTCCTCAGGGGAGGACGCGGCCCAGGTCAGCTTTCCGTCCTCCTGGGTGAACCGCGCCAGCAGGACTGGGTGGCGGTGAAGCACGTCCCTCAGCGCGCTTTGCATGGCCGTCGGGTCGAGGACGCCCTGGAACCGCAACACGCCCGGCATGTTGTAGGTCGGGCTCCCCGGGTCGAGCTCGTGCAAGAACCAGAACCGCTGTTGCGCCGCACTCGCCGGGATCGCGATGGGTCGATCGGCGCCTGGACTCCCGTCGGCCGGCGCCTCTACCGCACCCGACTGGGCAGGGGCCTGAGGACCCGCCCGCCGGACGGCCTCGGCGAAGTCGCTCAGGCGTGGATGCGCGAAGACTGTGTCCACCTCGAGGTCTGCTCTGCACACCCGCCTGACCTGGTCGAGCATGATGAGCGCGAGCAGTGAATGCCCACCGAGGTGGAAGAAGTTGTCGTTCCCCGTCAGCGCTTCCCGCTCGAGTACCTCGCACCAGACCGCCCTCACCGCCGTGTACACGGGATCATCGGGACGGTCGCCGCCATCCGCGGGTGACTGCTCCGCACGCGGACGGGGAAGCGCGGCATAGTCGAGCTTGCCATTGGCCGAGCGAGGCAGGCGAGGTATCCGGACCAGGACCGTCGGGATCATCTGGCGCGGCAGGCGTTCCTGGAGCACAGTCCGCAGCGGATGCTCTTCGACCGGGTCGAGCACCCGTGGCTCGTCCGTGCACGGTCCGCGTCCCGGTTCCTCGGCGCCGAAGACGACGTATCCCGTCAGGGCCGGACCGGAGGTCCCAGCCGTGACCCTCACCACCGCGGCGCTCACACCCGGGCAGGCCCGCAGCGCCGCCTCCACCTCACCGGCCTCGATCCGGACCCCGTGAATCTTCATCTGCGGATCGGATCGGCCAAGGAACTCGAGATCGCCTGAGGGCGTCATCCGACCGAGGTCGCCGGTGACGTACATACGCGAGCCAGGCACCCGCGACCAGGGGTCCGGGACGAAGACCTCGGCCGTACGGCGCGGGTCACCGAGGTAACCGCGGCCGACGGCGACTCCGCCGACGCACAGCGTTCCGATGACGCCCTCGGGGACCGGGACGAACTCCTCGTCGAGCACCTGCACCGTGGTATTGGCCAGTGGCCCGCCGATCGAGCCGGAAATCGGTGTGTCCGGCCCGTACGCGCACACACCCATCGTGACGTCGTCGCTGCACTCCGCTGGACCATACGCGTTGTAGAGCGGGACCTGCGGCAGTTCGTTCCGCCATCGGTCGGCCATGTCGTGTGTGAGCGAGTCACCGGTGGAGATCATGACGCGCAGTCGGCCAGGGGCGTGCGCGAGTCCGGCGTCGAGCAGCGCGGCCATCATCGATGGGACGAGTTCCAGCACGGAGACGCCGCCGTCGTGCACGGCGTGCAACAGGCCCGATGGAGATCCCGCCGCCGGCTCGGGCACGATCCGGACCCGAGCACCGACGGTGAGGGGTGCGAGGAACTGCCAGACCGAGATATCGAAGGAGACCGGCGCCGTCTGCGCGATACAGTCCCGCGGCCCGACGTCGAAGTGCTCCAGCATCTGCCAGTTGTGGTTCGTCATCCCCTGGTTGGTCACGACCACCGACTTCGGCGTGCCGGTCGTTCCGGAGGTGTGGATCACCAACGCCGCCGCATCGGCGGGGCAGCGGTGCTCCAGGCGGTAGCCGGTCCGGCCGCCGGTCAGCTCGGGCAGGTCAAGTATCCGAGGCTGATACGGCAGCTCGGCGTGGGACAGGGCGGTGGTCAGGAGCGCGGCGCCGGCTTCGTCGACGACGCAGGCGATCGGGCGCACCGAGCGGAGCATCGCCGCCGCGCGCCTCGGCGCCTCGCCCGGGCTGATGGGGACGTAGCAGCCGTCGGCCTTGTGCACGCCCAGCATCGCGGTCAGGTAGCCGGCAGACCGCTGCGCGCACACCACCACGGCGCCGTCCACACCGACGCCCTGCTCAGCGAGCCGGACCGCGACGTGGTTTCCTCGCTGGTCCAACTCGGCGTAGGTCAGCCGTTGGTTGCCGTCGTCCACGGCAGGTGCGTCCGGGCTGGTGTCGGCCAGTCGCTCGAAGGACTCCAGGTAGTGCTCCGGGCGGTCGACCACAGGACCGCTGCCCGCCGCGACCCGGTTCGCTGTTTCCTCTTGCGTGCTGATCGGAAGCGCTTGGAGCCTCTGCCGCGGGTCCGCCGCTATGTTTCGCAGCAGGGTCGCCAGCGCCCTCGCGAGCTGCTCCGCCTGGGTCCGGGACACCTTTCCGGCGTGGAATTGGACGGCGAGCCGCACCGTATCGTCGACTACCGCGACGTTGACTGAAACATCCGATTGCGCGGTGTGCTCCGGCGCCGGCTCCGCCCGCAGTACGCCGGCGCCCATCGGCAACGACGCCGTCGGGTCACCGAGCACGATCGCCGCGGCCTCGTGTCCACCGGGCAACGTGGCCGTGTAGTACTCGAACATCGCTTGGAACAGCGGAGTCGCCGCGTCCAGCCGCTCCGGATTCACCGACCGGGTGATCGTCGACAGCGGCAGGTCCCGGTGATCGAGCGCGTCCAGCATGGTCTGCTGTGTCCGTAGCGCGAACTCGCCGAAGCTCAGCTGCGGCGAGTAGGTCGACCGCACCGGCACCGTGTTGATCAGGTAGCCGACCCAGGAATCGAGGCGGCGGTCGTCACGGCCCATCGTGGGAACACCGACCAGTAGGTCCGTCTGGCCCGTCATGCGGTGCAACAGCACCTGGTAGGCCGCGAACAGCACATTGTGGTACGTCAGCCCCCTGGACCGCGCGTAGCTCCGCAGCGCCGCCATCGTCGACTTGGGCACCGCGACGGGAACGGTCGACCCGGCACCGCCCTCAGGCTGGTCTGATTCGGCGGGACCGCCGGACCGGGGCAACGCGAGGTTGGGCAGGTCCCCGGCGAGCTGACGGGCCCAGTAACCGGCGAGCCGGTCCCCTTCTGCCTTGAGAACCGCGCGCTCCCGAGCTCCGGGCAGGCCCGCGGCGTCAGGGGCGGCAGTCTCGGGCTGGTGGGTCCGCCCCTGGGCGGCCGCGTCATAAGCCTCCGCGAAGTCGGACACGATGATCGCCAGGGAGGCCAGGTCGCAGGCGATGTGGTGCAACGACAGGAGCAAGCTCCAGCCGGTCTCCCGGCGGAGCAGCGCGGCACGCAGCAACGGATCGTGTTCAAGGTCGAACGGCTTGGTGGCGAAGGCACGGTGCCAGTCGGAGACCCGCGCGTCCGTCCACGAACGGGCATCGAGGCTCACAGCATCGACACCGCGGTCCGGTTCGACCACGGCCCGGGGCCTGCCGCGCTCACTGCGTACGGCCATTCGCAGACTGGGGTGCTGCCGGGTCACTGCGGCCAGCGCCGTCCAGACCGCGTCCACATCGATCTCGCCGGCCAACCCGAACGCCCGCGTCACGTTGTAGGCGTAGCTGTCCGGGGACGCACGCTGCAAGAACCACAGCGCACGCTGAGCCTCGGTGAGGTCGTAGGCGGTCTCGTCGGCTGCACCGGGCACCACTGGCGGCGGCACCGGCGCAGGGCCACCGCCCGTCGGCAGTGCCGCCGAGACCGCCTCCGCGAACGCTCGGACCGACTGCGCGCGCAGGATCAGCGTAGCTGGCAGGTCGGCGCTGAGCGCCTCCTTGATCTCGTTCTGCATCTGTGCCGCCAGTATCGAGTCGGCCCCCAGCGACGCAGGCGTCGCGTCCGCAGCCGGGGGGACCTGGAGGCCGAGCTTCTCGCCCAGATATTCGCAGAACACCCGGGTCAGGGCGTCGATGCGCTCCGCGTGCGGCAGGTCGGTCCGCCAGCACTCCCGAACCAGGTCGGCCAGGGTCGATGACACCGACGGTGCGGCCTCCAGCACACTCGAATACAGCGTCTTCAGCGTGCCATCGAGAAACCGGCGCTGAGCGGCGTGGCGCTGGATCTTCCCACTGGTGGTCAGGTCGAGGCTGCCCGGCGGCAGCAGCACCACCGCGTATGCGGCGACTTCGTACTCTCGGGCAACCACGGCCCGGATCTTGCCGGTGATCTCCTCATAGCGGCCCGCCGCGCCCTTCGGGCGGACCTCCTGGCAGATGACAACCGTTTCGTCCCCGTCGCGGGGCGCTGAGAAGGCTGCGCATCGTCCCGGCCGAACCGCCGGATCGATGTCCGCGACATCTTCCTCGATGTCCTGGGGATGGATGTTCCGGCCACGGTGGACGATCAGGTCCTTTGCCCGGCCGGTCAAGTAGAGGCGCCCGTCATGCACGAAGCCGAGGTCGCCCGTACGCAGGTAGGGCCGGTCACCGCCCCCGGTCCTCACCTGGAAAGTCGCAGCGCTGGCAGCCGGGTCCCCCCAATAGCCGGAGCCGTTGCTCGGTCCGGCCACCGCGAGCTCGCCGATCCGCCCGTCGGCGACCGACTCACCGGTTTCCCTGTCCAAGACCCGGACCCGGGTGTGTGTCGGCAAGTCGTAGGAGACCAATTCCCGGGTGCCGGGTTCACCCGCTGGCGCCTCGCACGCCCGCCCGTGCTCAAGCGAGGACTTCGTGAAGGCGGTCCCGGTCGTGGCGGTCCGGCTCCCCCTGGCCACGAGCAGGGTCGCCTCGGCCAGCCCGTAGCAGGGAACATGTGACGATGACCGGAAACCAACGTCACGGAACGCGTCGCTGAAGGCCCGCAGGGTCTGCGGGGAGACCTGGGCGGCGCCGTTGAACGCCACCCGCCACGGGCTCAGATCAAGATCGCGCTTCTGGTCCGGCGTGATCGTGCGCAGGCACAAGTCGTACGCGAAGTTCGGGGCGCCGCTGATGTCGGCCGCTTCCTCGGAGATCGCCCGCAACCAGGACACGGGCCGGCGTATGAACGACCCCGGATCCATGAGTACAGCCCGAGCACCTGTGTAGAGCGGCTGAAGGAGTCCGCCGATAAGGCCCATATCGTGGTGGAGCGGCAGCCAGCTAAGGATTGCCGAGTCGGTGGAAACACCGAACGCGTCCTGGATCGCGGCTTCGTTCGCCACCAGAGCGCCGTGCGAGACCATCACACCGCGCGCTGCCGACGTCGAACCGGATGTGTACTGTAGGAACGCGATGTCCTCGGCGGCTGTGGCCGCGGGCAGCCGGCCCACGCCCCCGGCGTCATCCTCGGCATCTGTCAGCACCCAGGTGAGCTCGCACAGCTTCTGCAACTCGGGCGGCCCGGAAACGACCGAGTCGTAGCCGGACCGGGTGGAGATGATCCCCGTAGGAGAACTCTCCCGCATGGCGCCGAGGACGCGGCGCGCCGTCACCTGGCTGTTCGGCACAGGCAACGGCACCGCGACCATCCCGGCCGTGAGGCAGCCCAAGAAGGCGACCGCGAAGTCCGCGCCAGTCGGCAGCAGGATCAGCACGCGCTCGCCCACGGCCAACCGCCCCGAGAGCTGGCGGGCTATTCGCTCCGCCGCCAGCGCCACGTCCGCATAGGTCATGTGCTGTGACGGCTTGTCCTGGTGAGCGGACCGGAAGGTGAGTGCGAGACGGTCCGGAGCCGCGTCGGCGTGCGCACGCAGCCGCGTACCGAGGTCGACGAACTCTCCGGTGACGCGCTCCGGCGGTTTCGCTGGGACAGTGGGGGTGCGCTTCATCGGCTACGCCTCGCCAAAGGTAGGAACCAGGGACGGCTTGAGGTTCGCGGCGACCCAGGCGTCGTCGTAGACGGTATCCCGGTACACGTCGCCGCCGTCCATGCACAGGAACGCGACCACCGGTGCCGGCCCACGGTGGGACGCGAAGTAGCGTTCGACCGCGGTGAACACGCCTCCGGTCGATCCACCGGCGAAGATGCCGTGCTCGCTGAGCAGTCGGCGGCAGCCCACGACCTCGTCCAGTTCAGAGATGGTGACCACCTCGCTGATGGCGGCCTGGTCGACCAACGGTGGGCGGATACTCGATCCGATACCCGGAATCAGCCGGCGGCGCGGCTCCGATCCGAACACCGCAGAACCGGCCACGTCGACGGCTACGACGGCGACGTCCGGGTCCGCTTCCTTCAACCGTCGCGATACACCCGTGATGGTCGCGCCGGTGCCGACCCCTACGAACAAGTAGTCGATGTGTCCGAGCGATTCCACCAGCTCAGCGCCGGTCAGCTCGTAGTGACCGCGGGCACCGTCAGCATTCGAATACTGATCCGGCCAGTAGGCGTCATCGATCTCCTGTAGGAGCTCGGCGACCCGAGCCAATCGTGTGAGCAGGAAGCCGCCCGATTCATCCCGCTCCTGAACGGTCTCCACCCTCCGGCAGGTTCGCTGAAGGCGCTGCACAGTAGCCGTGTTGGTGTTGGGGTCGATCACGGGGATGAAATCGATCTTCATCTGATGGCAGAAGGCGGCCAGTGAGAGCGCGAGGTTCCCCGACGACGACTCCACCACCGTGGTCTGCGGGCGGACACGGCCAGCGCGGACGGCTTCTTGCAGGATCCAGACAGCTGATCTGTCTTTCGCGCTACCGCTGACGTTCGACGACTCGGACTTCGCGAATAACTGGAGGCGGGGATGCTCCAGCCGCACCGTTTCGGTCGGCCGCATCTGGCTTCGGACCTTTTCCATCTGGCGCCAGAGCTCGCCGCTGGTGTTCAAGTCCCTTGTCCTCCATCGGAGCTGACGCTCTAGACCCGACATTCATTATGTGCGCCGCACATACTCTTGGACCGGCGACGGCCACCTGCGGGTGTCAAGTCCGTGATGGCACAAGAAGGCATAGGCCAGCCGCTCCAATCCGAACCCGACACAGGCAGTGTGTACCGCCGCTGAGCCCCCAGGAGTGATGCCGAACGCGCCAGCAAAGAAGCGCTCATGGAAATTGAACGACCCGACGGCTACCGTCTCCTGCGCACTGACGTTCAACCGAAGCTCGTACTTGAGTTCTAGCTGCCGCTGCGACCAGGCCTGCTCCGCGCTCCGGCCGAGAAAGAAAGGATCGTTCGCAACTTCGCAGCAGCCGGTCAGCCCGAGCCGGTCGACCAGGGCCAGAGAGGCGTCCAGCAGCCGTTGTCGGCAGTCGAGCACGAACTGACGGCCTCCCAGGAAGACCACCTCCCGGATAGTGAAGTCCCACAGGCGCTCCAGTGTGCGCCGATAGCGGGACTCGAATCGGAAGGACTTACCACGGGAGGTGACGACCAGCTCCGGTGCCGGCAGTGGCGCATCACTCAGCTGCTGGTAGGTGTGGAAGCACATCGTCGGCGGCAGGCAGTAGTCACTGTTGCGGCAGTAGGCGAGCACGTCTAAAGCAGCACCCGCGCTTGCCGCCTCCGATATGAAATTATCGTATTCATCCACATCAGAGTGCAGTCGGGTCACGAACATCAGCTGTTGCGGAAACGAGCCGAGGTGCCCGGAGCGCTGTAGGGCGGACCGGGGCAGCAGCGTCGGATACCGGTATTCCACGGCGCCGAACTCGCTGCGGGTGATGGCCCGGATCTCCTCGTCGAGGTAGTCCATAAGGCCGAGCACCGGTTCGCCGACGGCGACCTGGCCTTCCCCCGTCTCTGCCGCGGCTCCGCTGGCGAGAAGCTGGTCGAACACCCGCTCCTGGAGGGCGGTCGGCGGACGCGACCGCCACAACTCCCGCCTCGGTGTCACCTGCTGTGGAAGCACATCCTGGGCCAGCACAGAGCGCAGTTTTCGCGAGACGTCCTGGCTGTGGGCGCCTGCCGCCAACCCCACCTCGACCCCGACGATCCGGCCGCCGGAGCGCACCAGCGAAAAGTCGACGATCGCATCGGTGACGAAGAAGACCCGCTTGGCCAGCTCGTCAGCGAGCTGCTCCGGAAGGGACTCGTCGAACTCTATAAGCTCGCGGCTCATCATTTTATTGCGTTACGCTGCATCGATGCGCCACTGGCCCCGGTGGCCACGGCCGGTGCCGCATCTGCTCCACGCATCTGGCCAGGTATCACACGACAGCAGATGTCAAGACTGCGGTCAGGGCTGATTCGCTCAATATTGAGCGGCGCCAACAGCTGAATTATGGGCATGCGAAATGCTGATGACGTCGCTAAACTCATGACCGATCCTCGCTCCCAACCGGTGTCAACTATCCGCCGGCTCCTACGGTATCGACAAATCGTGAACCTACGCCATGGAAGCAAAAGGCGTCAAGAGTATCACCTGGTGAATATATTGCTTGACAACCGGGTGGGCGGCATCCATACTGACGGCCACACAGCCTGAGACGTACGCCCCCTGAGACGGTCATCATTTGTCATGATCCGGGAGTCATACAGTGCCGGAGCAAGAGTCTGAACAGGACAATCTCCTGTACCACGTGGTCGTCAACCACGAAGAGCAGTACTCCATTTGGTCCGCTGACAGCGCCCCGCCTGCGGGCTGGACCCGGGTCGGAGAAGCGAGAACCAAGTCGGAGTGCCTCGACCACATCGAAACGGTGTGGACAGACCTACGACCATTGAGTTTGCGCAAGCGAATGGAGGGGGTGTGAGCCCGCGGCCGCTGGAAATAGCCGGCCTGTCACGTTCGTTCGGCCGCGGAGAGAAGAAGGTCCAAGCCCTCAAGAAGGTGGACCTGGCTCTGGAGAAAAGCGAGACCGTTGGCCTGCTAGGAGTTAACGGTGCCGGCAAGACCACCTTGCTGAAGGTCGTCTCGACACTGCTGATTCCGACCGAGGGGTCCGTGCACGTCGCGGGTTTCGATGCCGTACGTCAGACTCGGCAGGCGCGACGGCACCTGTCTGTGGTACTCGGCGGAGAACGCGGCTTCTACAGTCGGCTCGGCGCGCGGGACAACATCCGCTACTTCGGTCTTCTCAGCGGGCTCTCACCCCGCGAGGCGGCCTCACGCGGTGAGGAGGCCCTGGAACGGGTGAACCTGGCAGGCGTGGCGGACCGCGCCGTCGAAACCTACTCCAGAGGTATGAAGCAACGCCTCCATATCGCTACCGGTTTGTTGGCGGAACCGGCTTTGCTGATGCTCGACGAGCCGACCGTGGGACTGGACCCCATCGAGGCCGAACGAGTGCGCCAGTCCATCGCAGAGCTTCGCGGTAGCGGCGTCACCGTCCTTCTGACGAGCCACTATCTTGGCGACATCGAACGCCTCGCCCAGCGGGTCGTCATCCTGGAGAAGGGCCAGATCACCCACGACCTGCCGCTGGAGCAGTTGCTCGAGCGTGCCAGCGCGGCCGCCGAGGTGAAGCTCTCCGGTTCCGGCGCACCGCCATCGATCACCGCCTCCTCGGCCCACGGCGTGCGGGTGCTGCGCAGCGAGCCCACCGAGGCCGACTGGACGGTCACATTCGAGGTGCGCGACTGGTCACCGGCCGCGTTGCGGGCTCTGGCCGACCTCTGGCCCGAAGCCGATATCAGTGAAGTACGTGTGCTTCCGGCTAGCCTCGAACGCGTATTCGCAGAACTAGCAGGAAAATGAACACGTTCCACACGTTCATCGCTTCGACGGTCCTACAGCTGCGCACACAGCGTTCGCTGGTGCTGATCATCATCGGCATCGTGCAGCCGGCGGTCTTCCTCACCGTCGTACTACTGGCCAGGTCCGCCGACAGCCAGGTGGATCCGACCGAACTGGCGTTCGGCATCATCCTCGTCGGGTTGTGGGGATCGACCATCTGGCAGACCGGCTTCGTCCTCCTCAACGAGCGCAATGAGGGAACACTCGCTCCGGTTCTGGTACGACCGGCCAGTCTCGGTGCCGTGGTCACCGGGAAGGCGCTGGCGTCGACTATCCGGTCCGTGCTGTTCGTGGTGCCGACCGTCGCCCTCGCGATGCTGATCATCGGCGACTCGTTCTCCGTCGGATCCCCGGTCGCCATGCTGGTCGCCGCATTCGCGGTGATCGTCAGTGCCTCGGTGTTCGGCATGCTGGTGTCCTGCTTGTTCGTACTCACCCGGGCCGCCTACCGTATCGCTGAGGCGGCGGCCTATCCCGTGTTCATCCTCGGCGGGCTCGTAGTCCCGTTAACGCTGTTGCCAGGCTGGCTGCACCCGGTCTCCTACGTGGTGTCACTGCGCTGGGGTGCCGAACTGCTCCGGGCCGCCGCCGCAGGCACGGCGCCGCCGGCACACGCCTGGCCCATGCTCATCGTTACCACCGCAGCCTATGCCGTTATCGCTGCACTTCTTTTCGAACGGATGGTGAATCGTGTCCGCCGAGCCGGCACGCTCGAGTTCGTCTGAGCCCGGCCCGGCTCCGCTCGTAGGCTACTGGGCTGCCGCTGTCATATCAGCCCGCAACTATATGAGCCTCTATCCTCCTCGGATTATCGCACTCACCATCCTTCCACGGGTGCTGCTTCAGGTAGCGTTCCTCTCCTACCTGGGCTACTACGCTGCCGGACCAGAGGGACGGGTCTTCGCTTTCATCGGTGCCGCGGCCCACATCATGACCATGGCCACCGTCGCGAAGGGCCCCGACGCCATTCTCGACGAACGCGTGCTCGGAACCCTCTACCGGGTCCGGCTCGGGGTGTTCGGGCTCCCGGGTATCGTCGCCGCCCGCTGGCTCGTCTTCGCGCTGGAGGGCTTCGGCGCCTCGATGGTTGCGATCCTGGTGCTCGCCGTACCGTTCGGCGGCCTCGACCTGCTTCTGCGGCTGCTCGCGGCGACGCCGCTGATCGCGCTGCTAGCGCTGACGACCAGTGCGTTCGGCCTCGCCATCGGCTCATTCGCGCTCTCGTACCGGGCCGACGTGCTTATCGTCAACTTCGCCACTTATGCGCTGCTCTTCGCCTGTGGGGTCGTCGCGCCGCTGACCGCCTTCGGCCCTGTCGGCGAGATGGCGGCCAGAGCACTGCCGCTCACCAACGGCCTGCTGGCGGTGCGCGGCGCCGTGGACGGCACGGCCTGGCTCGGCTATGCGGTGCTCGAATTAGCGGTAGGAGTGGCATGGGCGGTCGTGGCAGTCGCCCTCTTGCTGCGCCAGGACCACCGCGCCCGCCGACTCGGCACCGACGAGTTGCTATAACCCGCGATAGTTCCCGCCCCGCCATCCTCCCCTTTCACGCGCGACCAGTCGTAGCATGTGGGGATGGACGATTCCAGCTACCACTTAAAGTACACCGAGCGCTATGTGCTCTTCAGCTACCTCGAAAAGATGCGCGACGCGGTCGTGCGCACCTCTGAAGGGCTGGACGATGAGCAGTCGCGCAGGCCGGGAGTTTCCTCCGGAACCAATATACTCGGAATCATCCAACACTTGACGGGGGTCGAGGAACAGTGGTTCCAGCAGGTCTTCCTCGGCGAACAAGTACTCCCCGACAAGTCAATGCAGGTGCCGTCGAACGCCACCGGCGAACAGGTGGTGGCCGCATACCGGCAGACGTGCGCGCGCAGTAACGAAATCGTCGATGCCTGCCCCGACCTGTCCACACGTGCGGCGGTACCCAACGTCGGCGAGGACAAGCGGGACTCGCTCCGGGTCATCCTCGGCCACATGATCGAGGAGACCGCCCGGCACGCGGGCCACGCCGACATCCTCCGGGAGCAGATCGACGGTACTACCGGTCTTTGACACGGGGTCCGGTCATCGGCGAAGCGGTAGCCGGCCCAGCCGACGCGTTCGGCCGGGCACCGGGGCCGGCTACGCCCCAACGGTGCAGCGCCGCCCCACCGGCCGTGCGATCGCCAGTCGTTCGAGTGCGGCGGCCAACGCGACGTCGTTGGCCGCCGCACTCGAACGGGTCGGGGGAACGCGCTGTCGCCCAGCCCAAGGACGGACGGATTCTGCGCAAGCTCCGCCGCCGTCCGCGGCAGGCGGGCGAGGCCGCCCGAGCGGTCCTCGTACCTCAGCTACGAGAAACCGGATGAAAAGGGTTCAGTGAACGCTGGCCGTCCGGGAGGGAAATGAAGCTTTTCCGGTCGGCAAGACGGAAGGACAGGGCGGCGGCTGGCCACGAGATCACCATATAAGCCAGCTGCGCCAATGTCTTTTACCACGATCCCGATTAGACCGTTTCAGGGGCATCGCAATCGGCTACCCCATACGAACGTGTGCTAATGTAGTGGTTATTTCCCGAACTATAGACCAACACCACCGTTCCCGCCTACCCTGGATGGACACAAATGGATGTTGTGACGCGCCGGCGGCTCGCCCACCAGGCCCTTGACGGATACGAGAATGGTCCTACGGCGACTGAGCGCGCAACCGCCAAGGCTCTGGAGAAGACGGATGGCGCCGACGCCATCATTCTCGTCGAGGGTGTCAGCGACCAGATCGCCGTAGAGACCCTTGCCGCCAGACAGGGCCGGGAGCTCAACGCTGAGGGGGTCGTGGTGCTGCCGGTGGGTGGCGCGCACGCGGTGACCCGATACCTGCGTCAGTACGGGCCGACTGGCGAGGACCTGCGATTCGCGGGCCTATGTGACACCGGCGAGGAGGAGGTCTTCCGGCGAGGGTTGGTCAAAGCGGAGGTCGGTGCCCCGCGGACCCGGGCGGACATGCAGCGTCTGGGTTTTCATGTCTGCGTCGATGACCTGGAGGAGGAACTTATCCGGGCGGTGGGCGTCGACAGGGTCAAGGAGACTTTCGAGGCGCAGGGTGACTTGGGTTCGTTCACCACTCTGCAACGGCAGGCGGCTTGGCGCGACCAGCCGGTCGTCGCGCAGATGCATCGTTTCTTCAGCTCTGGTGCTCGGCGTAAGCTTCGGTACGCCCGCTTGCTGGTGGAGGCGGTGGACGTGGACCTCGCACCGGAACCGCTCGTCGCGGTGCTCGATGAGGTCTGAGGCCGCTAGCGGACTCCAGTGAGATCGTGTTCGATCTCGGCGGTCAATGCCGTTGGTGCACCGAGAAATGCATAATGGTCTCCGTCCAGGAGTGCATAACGGCAGTCGTCGGTCAGATCGCTCCAGCCGCTCATCCATTCCATGGGAACCTCTTGGTCGTCTGTCCAGCCGAGGACGGTGACGCCGCAGGGCAGCGGTTGCGGTTCCGGTACGCGGTAGCGCCGGTTGGCCTCGATGTCCGCGACCAGTAGGTCGAGGCCGAGTTCGACCAGCTGAGGCACCGGCTTCCCACCGAGCTTGACGATCAACCGGCGCAGCTCGTCGGCCAGCTGGTCACGGTTCAGGTCGAGGAATCTCCCGGCCGGACCATCATGCGGTGCGGACTGCGACGACACGAAGAGCCGCCGGGGCAGGGGGAGCCCGGCTGCGGCGAGCTGTTGCGTCAGCTCCGCTCCGGGCAGCGCGCCCGCGCAGTGGCCGAAGAATGCATAGGGTTTGTCCAGATATGCAGGCAGCTCGTCTAAGAGCGACCGTGCGAGCTCCTGGTATGTGTCGTAGTGGGGCTCGCGGATCCGGTTCTCCCGCGCTGGTGGTTGGATCAGGCAGACGTCGACCCCGCCGATCCGCCGCGGCCAGCGATAGTACATGGAGGCGCCGCATCCGCTGTAGGGGAAACAGAAGAGACGAGCCGCCGCGTCGGGGTCGGGCTTTCGCAACAACCAACGTGGCTTCGCAGCTGGAGGAGAATCGGCCGTAGGCATACTATTGTCGTCGATCGTGACGGGGGGAATTGATCCTGGGAAAGCAGCCTGGGCTCCCCCGAAACCAGCACGAAGGAGGAACCCAGTTGCCTGAAAACTACGAACCAGCTGTCGTGTGGGTGTCGATGTGCTCGTTCGAGCTGAACACGATCTGCTCGTCCAGATCAAGTACCAGGGAGCGCAGCTCTTCCGCAGAGAGAGCAGCGAACTCGTCGGAGTCGATGAGCTGAGAAAGGACATTTTGGAACATGCGTTCCTCCTGTAGATCTCGGTATGCGAGCATCCTCCATTACACTATCAACGCAGCGCTGCCATAAGTCAAGAGTACGGGCGGAACGGTGTCATGGACCGTGTTTCTCATCCGTTATACCGCGTTGATCTCGATGAACAGCATGGTACTCAGGCCCGGGCTTGGGTTTGCGCTTCAAGTGGCGCAGATGGGTAGACAGGTCGCTGACTATGCCCCGGCGACAGGCGCCAGCAGCCCCTTCCCAACCTGAATATGCAGGTCATAGGGCTCGTCTCAAAAGCCCTGCGAGGCTTGTGCGACCACCCATCGTGAATGATGTGGCGCCGCACCGCTGGTTCCAGACCTGGACCGAGACGGGCCTGTGGCCCCGGATTCACCCCCACCTGCTGTGCGACGGCCAGGTATTACCGCTGACCTGCGCAATCTTGGCGGCCAACGCAAACAATGGCGAAACACTCCGGCCCCTGGTCCGAGGAATCCCCACAATGCACTCACGTCACAGTTCCAGCTCGTCGGGGCCCGGCACGTGACCGGCCCCGCCATAAGGGTTTTGGTAGAGCCTTCCGGGGCCCCTGCCGCGCACCCGTAGAGCTGGCAGCGGCGCTCCGCCCCAGGGGATTGGGGAGAGCCTCCAGGAGACCCCGGCCAGGCACCCGTAGGGCCCGGGCTGACGAACAACCACAGTTTTGGTTACTCGCCGTTGTGAGCTCTACGGGTGCGTGGCTGAGGTTTGCTGCGCGCTCTACCCACCCCCTGCGGCGGGCCACCGCTCCACGCTTCCCCAACCCCCTGTGGCGGAGCGCCGCCTGCATGCTCTGCACCCCGCTTGTCCCCGCACGGCGCGCGCCCAAGCTAGGGGCTTCCCGGTGACCGGCGTCCTATATTCGTGTACCCCCGCCCCCAGGCGGTGCAGGACCCGCTCCCGGGAGCGCTACCCCCGCACATGGCGGGCGGGCCCAGGAGCGGACGCCTAGCTTCTCCCATTCCTGCGGCCTCCGGGGCCAGGGATCTCCCTCAGTTGAGTTCGCCAGACGAACTCGCCCTCGGTCGGTCCCACCCCCCTGTGGTGACCGCACCGCGCCAGAGAACCCCACTCCCCCACCCCCTTCGGCGCACCACCAGCGCAGGTGCACGGGCGCACGGCCGGGGTCTGCTGCGCGCCCTACCCCCCTTCGGCGGACCACCGCTGCACGCTGCCTGGACGGAGAACCAGCGTCCGTCGGCTACTGACCGAGCCTTCGGAACCGTCGGACACAGAGGGGGAAGAAGACCGCGGCGATGATCAGCGGCCAGACGACGGCCATCAGCGTCGCGTTCTGCACGACCCAGCTGTCGCCGCCCCAACCGGGATTGCCGAACAGCTCACGGGTGGCGGCGACGGTCGAGGACAACGGGTTCCAGTCCGCGATCGTGCCCAACCACAGGGGCATGGTGGCGGTCGCCACGAAGGCGTTGGAGAGGAACCCCAGGGGGAACTCCAGCGTGTGCACGGCCATGATGGCGCTCTCGCCCCGCATGACCAGACCGACGTAGACGCCCATCCAGACCAGGGAGAACCGGAGCAGCAGGAGCAGCCCGATCCCGGCGGCGGCCTCACCGGCCGTACCGTTCCACTGCCAGCCCACCAGCAGACCGCAGCCGATGAGGAGGAACAGGGTGATGGTGGACTTGAGCATGTCCGCGGCGCACCGGCCGACGACCACGGCGGAAGGCGCCATCGGCATGGACCGGAAACGGTCCGTGACCCCGCGGGAGGAGTCGTGGGCGACGGCGGTGACGGTCTCCCCGATACCGAAGACCATCGCCATGGCGAACATGCCGGGCATCAGGAACTCCCGGTAGTTCCCGCCGCCGGGGACGACCATCGCACCGCCGAACAGGAACCCGAACATCATCACCATGACGACGGGGAACATCAGTCCGGCGATCAGCTGGCCGGGTTGGCGCAACCAGTGGATGAGGTCCCGGCGGGTGACGGTCCACCCGTCCACGAGTGCCCACCGGAGCCTGTCACCGGTGTTCCGCGGCCCGACCGGGACCGCGGTTCTGGTGTCGTTCATCGGACGGAAGCCTCCTGAGCGGTCTCGGGGGCGGACGTGTCGTCCCCTGTGAGGTGCAGGAACACCTCGTCCAGGGTCGGACGCCGCAGGGCGATGTCCTCCACGGCGATCCCGGCGTCCTCCAGCGCCCTCGCCACCTCGGTGAGCGCCGTGACGCGGTTGTCCACACCGACGCTGACCCGCCGGGTGTCGCTCTCGACCGACGGCCGTCCGCCGACCACCCGCTCGATGATCCGCGCGGCCTCCTCCAGCGCCTCGGTGTCGTGCGGCACCGCATCGATCCGGTCACCGCCGATCCGGGCCTTAAGATCGCCGGGGGCCCCCTCCGCCACGACGGTGCCGGAGTCGATCACCGAGATACGGTCCGCGAGCTGGTCGGCCTCCTCCAGGTGCTGGGTGGTGAGGAGCACGGTCGTGCCCTCCGCGACCAGCTGGCGGACCGCGCCCCACACCTCGTTGCGGCTGCGGGGGTCCAGCCCCGTGGTGGGCTCGTCCAGGAAGAGCACCGGCGGGGAGAGAACCATGCTGGCCGCCAGGTCGAGGCGGCGCCGCATCCCCCCGGAGTAGGTGCTGACCGCCTTCTTCCCCGTGCCGGTGAGCCGGAACTGTTCGAGCAGCTCGTCAGCGCGGCGCCCGGCCCGCCGCGCGCCCAGGTGGTAGAGCCGCCCGAACATCTCGAGGTTCTGGCGACCGCTGAGTACCTCGTCGACGGCCGCGTTCTGTCCCACCAACCCGATCTGGTGCCGCACCTGGACGCCCTGGGTGGAGATGTCGTACCCGGCGATCCGGGCACTTCCCTCGTCGTGGCGCAGCAGTGTGGTCAGGATGCGCACCGATGTGGTCTTGCCCGACCCGTTGGGGCCGAGCAGTCCGCAGACGGTGCCGCGCCGCACGTTCAGGTTGAAGTCCTTCAGCGCCCAGGCCTTGCCGTACCTCTTGCCCAGGCCTCGTGCCGTGACCGCGAACCCGGTCGAATCCAAAGCATCCTCCTCAGCGCCACCAGCCGCCCCTGCCTGACGTACGCTGTACTGTACAGAACACTGAACTGTTGACACAAGCGTTTCACCAAAAATTCCCGTACGCCGTACGGAACAGACTTCCGGCCCGCCCACGGCAGGCGCTGGGGAGCGGAGCCGGCGGCGCATCCGGGGAGCGCTTCCCCGCGCCCTTGTGACTCCTTCCTTGACTGATATACCCCCCTGGGGTGTACTCTGCGCTCACGCCTATACCCCCCTAGGGTAAGTCAACAACCACAGGAGGAGAGTCGATGAAGGAGACACCTGATGTCTGAGAAGAACACGGCGGCCCAGCGTGCCGGTGCGCGCCAGTGGTGGGGGCTGGGGATCCTGGTGCTGCCATCGACACTGCTGTTCATGATGCTGACGGTCCTGTTCCTGGCCGCGCCGCACATGGCGGCCGACCTCCAGCCGTCGAGCACGCAGCTCCTGTGGATCCTGGACATCTACGGCTTCGTGATGGCCGGCTTCCTGGTCGCCATGGGGGTCCTGGGAGACCGGGTCGGCAAGCGGCTCCTGCTGATCCTGGGCGCGGTGACCTTCGGAGCCGTTTCGACGGTGGCGGCCCTGACGAGCGACCCGGCGTTGATGATCGCCTGGCGAGCCGTCCTCGGCCTGGCGGCGGCGATGATGGTTCCGGCCACGCTGGGCCTGATCTTCTCGCTCTTCGCCGACGCGAAGCAGCGGGGCGTGGCCATCGGCGTGTGGGCCGGTGGCATCTCCGCCGGTGTCGCGCTGGGTCCGCTGCTCAGCGGAGTGCTGCTCGAGGTCTTCTCCTGGGAGGCGACCTTCCTGGTGGCGGTACCTGTCATGGCGATCGTCGCCATCGGTGCCCCGGTCCTGCTGCCTGAGCAGCGTGACACCAGCGGTGGCAAGCTCGACCTCCTCTCCGCACTGCTACTGGTGGGCTCCCTGCTGGCACTCATCTACGGCATCAAGCGCTTCGCCGCCCAGGAGCCGGTCGGCCCGTCGATCGCCTTCCTGGCCGCGGGCCTGCTGGTCGGACTCTGGTTCGTGGTGCGGCAGCTGCGCGCGGAGCAGCCGCTGCTGGACGTGCGCCTGTTCGCCAACCGCACCGTCAGCGGGGCCCTGAGCGTCTTCCTGCTCTCCGCGGCCGCGCTGGGCGGGGTGTACTTCATGTTCACCCAGTACCTGCAACAGGTACAGGGGCTCTCCCCGCTCCAGGCCGGACTGGCGATCCTGCCGGCCGCCGCGGTGCTCATCCTCGTCGCGACCTTCTCACCGGTCATGGCCAGGCGGTTCCGCCCGGGCAACATCATCGCCACTGGTCTCGCGGTACAGGTGCTGGGCTACCTGGCCTTCACGCAGCTCGACGCCGGGACCGGTATGGCCCTGGTGATCGCGAGCTTCGTCGTGGTCTACCCGGCCGTGGCCCCGTCGATGGCCCTGACCACCGACCTGGTGGTCAGCTCGGTGCCGCCGTCGAAGGCGGGCGCGGCCTCCGGTCTCGCGACCACCGCGAACGACCTGGGGATCTCCCTGGGTGTGGCGGTGATCGGCAGCATCGGTGTCGCCGCCTACCGTCACCGGACGGAGGGCTCCCTGCCCGACGGCCTTCCCCCGGAAGCCGCCGCGGCCGCCAGCGACAGCATCGACGGAGCGCTCGTCACCGCGGAGACCCTCTCCGGGCAGGCCGGCGAGGCGGTGCTGACCGCCGCGCAGGAGGCCTTCGCCAGCGGTCTGAACACAGCGGCCACCGTCTCGGCGGTGATCGCCGCGCTGGCGGCCCTCATCGCCGCCGTCCGGCTGCGCCACATTCCGCCGACCGGTGCGGCGAACGAGCCCGCGGCGCAGGAAGCCGCTGAGTGAGCCCTTCCCAGGAACACCCCCAGGGAGTGAATCGTGTGGCGAGCGACAAGGAAGGAGGTGCGAGGACCATGGGCACGAACGGCGACGGATCCGGTACCGCACGCGGGTACCGCGGACGTGTGGTCCGGGCCGGGGACGACCGGCTCCCCGACGCGCCCCGGACCACGGCCGAGGCCCTGACCGGTCGAGCGGCCGCGGGTTCGAGTACCGATGATGTGGCCGGAATCAAGGTGGTCTGAAAATGCGTGCTTCAACCAGGCTCGGTCTGTACGGCGCCCTCTTGGCGGCCGTGTTCGCCGCGGCGTTCGTCACGGCGGGCGCGATCGTTCCGGAGGAGACCGTGGAGAGCTGGGCAGAGGAGACGGAAGGTCACCCGGAAGAGCATGGCGTGAACGGCGGCGAGCACTCCGGTGGCGGCCAGGGCCACGGGTCCTCCGCCTCCGGGCTCACCCTGGAGTCGGAGGGTTACCGGCTCACCGACTTGGCAGCCCCGGTGGAGTCCGGTGAGGAGGGTGAGCTCACGCTGTCCATCACCGGAGCCGACGGTCTGACCGTGACGGACTTCGACCTGTCCCACGAGAAGGAGATGCACCTGATCGTGGTCCGCTCCGACGGCGCGCAGTTCCGCCACGTCCACCCCGAACGCGACGGCGAGGGCCGGTGGTCGGTCCCGTGGGAATGGGACGAGGGCGGCAGTTACCGGGTCTTCGTCGAGTTCGTGCCGACGGGGTCGGAGGAGAGCGTCACCCTGTCGAGCACCGTGCAGGTCGCCGGCGACACCGACCCACAGACGGTGGACGGTGAGGTCACGACCGCGCGGGCCGACGAGTTCGAGGTCAGCGTCGCCGGCGGCCTGAGGGCCGCGGAGAGCTCCATGCTCACGGTGACGGTGAGTCGCGACGGAGAGCCCGTGACAACGCTGCAACCGTATCTCGGTGCCTACGGCCACCTGGTGGCACTGCGCGAGGGCGACCTGGCCTATCTGCACGTGCACCCCCACGGTGGGGAACCGCGTTCGGGCGAGACCTCGGGCCCGGAGGTGGCCTTTGAGGTCACCGCGCCCACATCGGGCCGGTACCTGCTCTACCTGAACTTCCAGGTCGACGGCGAGGTGCGCACCGCCGAGTTCGTCCTCGACACCGAGGGCTCCGGGGACGAGGAGTCGCCGGCCCCGTCCGAGGACGGCACCGGGCACGAGGAAGGAGAGAGCCATGACCACGGCGAATGACCAGTCGGCCCCCACGGCCAGCGTAGAGCTGCAAATCGGTGGTATGACCTGTGCCGCGTGCGCCAACCGGGTCGAGAAGAAGCTCAACAAACTGGACGGCATCGTCGCCAGCGTGAACTACGCCACGGAGAAGGCCAGAGTCACGGGGCCGTCCGACCTGGATCCGAAGATGCTGATCTCCGAGGTGGAGAAGACCGGCTATACCGCCGCTCTGCCCGCCCGGGCCGACTCCTCCTCGAACGAGCAGTCCGAGGAGGAGTCGGCCGAGGACGCTGAGCTCACCACCTTGCGTCAGCGGCTGATCGGCTCGGCGGCCCTGTCGGTGCCGGTCATCGCGATGGCGATGGTCCCGGCCCTGCAATTCGACTACTGGGGGTTCGCCTCCCTCGTCCTGGCCGCCCCCGTCGTGGTGTGGGCCGGCTGGCCCTTCCACCGCGCCACGTGGACGAACCTGCGCCACGGTGCGGCGACGATGGACACGCTCATCTCGGTCGGCACCACGGCCGCGTTCCTCTGGTCGGTGGTGGCGCTGTTCTTCGGCACCGCTGGCCAGCCGGGAGTGGTGCACCCCTTCGAGCTGGCCATCTCGCGGTCCGACGGGATGGGCCACATCTACCTTGAGGTGGCGGCTGGCGTCATCACCTTCTTGCTACTGGGCCGCTACTTCGAGAAGCGTTCCAAGCGCCGCGCCGGTGCGGCGCTGCGCACCCTGCTCGAACTCGGCGCCAAAGAGGTCTCCGTGCTTCGTGACGGCAAGGAGCGGCGCGTACCGGTCGAGGAGCTCTCGATCGGGGACGAGTTCGTCGTCCGCCCGGGTGAGAAGATAGCCACCGACGGCGTCGTCGCCTCCGGCAAGAGCGCGATCGACGCCTCCATGCTCACCGGTGAGTCGGTACCGGTCGAGGTCGCCGAGGGCGACCCCGTCACCGGTGCCACCGTCAACGCCGGTGGCCGCCTGCTGGTGCGCGCCACCCGGGTGGGGTCGGACACCCAGCTGGCGCAGATGGCCAGGATGGTCGAGGACGCCCAGTCGGGCAAGGCCGAGATCCAGCGTCTGGCCGACCGGGTCTCCGGAGTGTTCGTGCCGATCGCGATCGCGATCGCCGTGGCCGCGCTCGGCGCCTGGATCGGGGCCGGTTTCCCGCTCGTCGCCGGTTTCACCGCCGCGGTCGCGGTGCTCATCATCGCCTGCCCCTGCGCGCTCGGACTGGCGACGCCCACCGCCCTGTTGGTGGGTACGGGTCGGGGCGCCCAGATGGGCGTGCTGATCAAGGGGCCCCAGGTGCTGGAGTCCACGCGCCGTATCGACACGGTCGTGCTGGACAAGACCGGTACGGTCACCACCGGCAAGATGACCCTCGCCGAGGTCATACCCGCCTCGGGTGTGGAGCGCGAGCAGCTGCTCCGCCTGTCCGGTGCGCTGGAGGACGCCTCCGAGCACCCCATCGCCCAGGCGATCGCGGCCGGAGCCACCTCCGAGGTGGGGGATCTGCCGGTTCCCGAGTCCTTCGAAAGCATCGAGGGCCGCGGCGTCCAGGGGGTCGTCGATGGCCATGCCGTCCTGGTCGGACGCGAGGCGCTGCTGGCCGACTGGTCCCAGCACCTCGACGAGGACCTACGCGAAGCCAAGAGGGCCGCCGAAGCCGGGGGCAAGACCGCTGTCGCGGTCGGCTGGGACGGTCGGGCCCAGGGCGTGCTGGTCGTGGCCGACCAGGTCAAGCCGACCAGCGCGCAGGCGATCGCCCAGTTCAAGGACCTTGGTCTGGCCCCGGTGCTGCTGACCGGTGACAACCAGGCGGTGGCCGAGCAGGTTGCCGCTGAGGTCGGCATCGACCAGGTCATCGCCGAAGTCCTGCCCAAGGACAAGGTCGATGTCGTGGCCCGCCTCCAGGGCGAGGGCAGGACGGTCGCGATGGTGGGCGACGGAGTCAACGACGCCCCTGCCTTGGCCCAGGCCGATCTGGGCCTGGCGATGGGGACCGGTACTGACGTGGCCATCGAGGCGGCCGACATCACCCTGGTCCGTGGTGACCTCAGGGCGGCCGCCGACGCGATTCGGCTGGCACGCCGAACGCTGAGCACGATCAAGACCAACCTGTTCTGGGCGTTCGCCTACAACAGCGCGGCCATCCCTCTGGCGGCCCTCGGTCTGCTCAACCCCATGCTGGCCGGTGCCGCGATGGCCTTCTCCAGCGTGTTCGTGGTCAGCAACAGCCTGCGCCTGCGCTCGTTCAAGGCACGCGCGGACGGCTCAAGCCCCGAGCACGTCCGGGCCCCCGCCTCGGTCAGCTGAGCGCGCCAATCCCCGGATACCCACTGAAGGACGACGAAAGGTCAGACGATGTCCACGTGTGACGGCCCCGGCCAGAACCAGGCGAACAGCAGCACGGGCTCGTGCTGTGGCCACGACAGCACCGATGAGGAGCCGGCCCCGTCCAGTGCACAGGATGTGGCCGAGTGCCCCGTCATGGTCGGCAATACCGTGATCATGTCCGAGGCGGAGGAGGCGGGACTGTTCCGGGACTACCAGGGACAGCGGTACTGGCTGTGCTGTGACTCCTGCGGCCCGCTGTTCGACGCGGACCCCGAGCTCTACGTCTCTCCCTGAGACCTTCTCGGAGTCGGGGCCCCGGCCGTCGGCCGGGGCCCCGAACTCTCGGTATGTACCCCACGGGGGTATAAACGCACGGCATGGGCACAGACCACGGCCGTCATGAAGACCCCGGTGCGAACCCGCGTCGGCACAGGCGGATGTGGGACCGCCGTCGGCGCCGGGCACGGACATCGCCTTCGGCCCGCCTCCAGGACAGGAGACGGGCCGAGTTCCCACCGTTGAACGACGACCGCGGCGAGGGCGTCCGCACCGGTTCAGGGGTCCGGCGTATCCTCCGCCTCGGAGGCCACCCACCGCCTCCGTACGTGCGAACCGTCGCAGAACGGCTTGTCACGGGAAAGGCCGCAGCGGCACAGGATCTGGGTGCGGCCGGGCCCGAGTTCATACTCCTCACCCGCGTGGTCGACGACGCGTACGGGCCCCTTGACCTGATAGGGGCCGTTCTCCACGGCCTTGATGACCACGGGTTCTGATCGAGGAGAGTCGCTCATCGGGGGATCTCCCTCAGGCATCGGTGACGGGGGCTCAGGACACGACCTCGTAGCCCGCGCCGCGAATCGCCTCACGCACCCGCGGGTCGTCCACCGCGGAGGGGGTGGCCAGCTCCATGGTGCCGGTGCTGACGTCCACGTCGATGTGGTCCGACTCGATACCCTCGATGGCGCTCACGGCCGTGACCACCTTTTTCACACAGCCGGAACAGGTCATCCCCTTGACGGTATAGGTGACTGTGTTCACGAAAATCTCACTCCTCTACTTCGCTAAACCCTACAGGGGCAGGGTATTGGGCACGACCACGCGGGCACGGACCCCTGGGCGGGACCAGCGCCGCGAATCGCCCGACGGGCAGCCGGGGGTTCGACCGGACAAGGATCAAGATACCTGTAGGGGGTATCTCGGGCAAGACCTCGGCGGAGCGGCTCGCCCCCTGGGCCCACATGCGGGCCCGTGAGGCGTTATGCCCGCACGGGCACTCGCCCCCCTCACCCGCCAGGGCCGGACCCGGCGCGCATGGGCTTCCCCGCGGGACCGCGGCCGAGAAGCACACCCCGGGAGGGCACACACGGCCGCGGCCGGAGACAAGGGAACTTGACAGCACCAATCCCCTTGGGGTAATACCCCATAAGGGTATATGGTAATCGGCGTAGCGGGCGAACTTGACAAGGTTGCACACGAAGACCGGAAAGAGCGGACGTGAACGTTTCGGCCACATCAGCATCCTTCTCCCCAAGTATTCCCACGGGCTTCACGGGACCCCGCAAGGCCGACCAAGCCGGCCGTACGCCCCACGAAGAAGCACGGCCGTCCACCCCCGGCCACGACGAGCGACCGACCCGCCACCCCGGTCCAGCGCATCCGAACGCCTTCCCGGCCTGAGGACCGGGGTCACGCGATCCCGCCCAACCGGCGCCCCACCGTCGCGCCCGAGGACCGGGGCGCCCGTACCCTCCGCCGACCGCCGCACCTCCTCCCCGGCACGCCAGGGCCGGGCCGACCGGCAAATCGGGTTCGATCGGAAAGTTCAGTGACAGCCATTGACAGCCATGCCCAAATAGGGTTTCCTCTTACAAAAAGAGACACACACCCTTGGGTCCGCTTGTGCAATAAAACCCCCCACTATCGGTGCATAAACTGATACCCAGTCCCCCAAGAGGGATCCAATAGCAAGTCCTTATTGACACTTGCGAACTGGTGCGACCCTACTTCGAAACCACCTGGGCCAAAGAAGTTCTTCGTCGAATAACCTGCCCGAAAGATTTCTCAACCGGAGCCACCCGGAGAAGAACAAGAAAGGCAAACGAGGAGACATGGAGCCACGAACGGCAACGGTCGGCGAGCGCTTGTCCAGGCGCGCCGCCACCCAGCCCGACACCACAGCGATCGTCTGTGGTGATGAGCGAGTCACCTACTCTGAGCTGGATAAACGATCTGACGCGTTAGCCAGGGAGCTGAACCTTCGCGGCATCGGCAAGGGTTCCGTGGTTCTCTCTCACTTAGACAGGTCAATCGACTTGGTCACCACTCTGGCGGCCATATGGAAATGTCGGGCAATCTATCTTCCGGTGGAAACCGGGGCACCCATGGCCCGCATCTCAAAGTTCCTGGACGAGAACTCCTGTGCCGCGATCGTCACCGCAGACACAGAAGACGGAAGCCTGAGGGGGCTCGGGGTACCGACACTGTCCCCGAGGAGTACACTCCCCGATCCGGGACCCTGTGGAGAACAATTACCGAACGGCCGACCACAGGAAAACGACGCCGCTTATATCATCTACACCTCTGGATCCTCCGGCGCCCCGAAGGGTGTCCTGGTCGGACATGATTCCCTCGGTTGCCTGTTCGACGAAATCAACGGTCGCTACGGCATAGGCCCCGGGGACCAAGTCCTACAGTTCGCGTCTACGGTGTTCGACACCTCGCTGGAGCAGATCCTCGTCACCCTGCTCAACGGCGCAACCCTCGTCCTCCCCGACCGGGTCTGGGCCCCCAGCGAACTGGCGGAGGAACTGGTTCGGCACCAGGTGACGGTCATGGACCTGACCCCCGCGTACTGGCGCGCCTTCCTTGAGGAGCTCGGGCGGAATCCTCGCCAGCTCCCCGTCCGGCTCACCATCGTGGGCGGCAGCGCCGTACACGTCGAAGACTGCCGGGCCGCGCTGCGTCTCATGCCCGCTTCCCGCCTGGTCAACGCCTACGGGCTGACCGAGACGACCATCACCTCCTGCACCATGGAGATTTCCTCCGAGGTCCTGCCCGACCACGGTTGCGCACCGGTGGGCCGGCCGCTGCCGGGCACCGTCGTCGAGGTCCTGGACGATGACCTTCGTCCGGTCGGTCCCGGAATCCCCGGGGAGGTCCACATCAGAGGGCTGGGTGTGGCGCGCGGCTACGTCTCGCCAGGTGCCGACCGCGGGCGGTTCCGAGTGGACCCCCATGCGAAGTCCCCCGACGCACGCGTCTACCGCACCGGAGACCGGGGGCTGTGGGGCACCGACGGGAACCTGGAGATCCTCGGACGGGTCGACCGGCAGTTCAAGGTACGCGGCTTCCGCGTCGAACCCGACGAGGTGGAATCGGCCCTGACCGCCCACCCGGGAATCGTGGACGCGGCGGTCAAGCCCTTCCCGCGTCGCGGCGACGTCCGGGTCGTCGCCTACTGCGCGACCGAGGGCGGCACACTCCCCGAGGTACGCTCACTGCGCGCTTTCCTCGCCGAGCACCTGCCCTCCTACATGATCCCCGAGACGTTCGTAGGGCTGGACGTACTCCCGGCGGCCCCCAACGGCAAAGTGGACCTGAACTCCCTCACCGAGCCGGAGGAGTCCGCGCCGACGGATCAGCGCACCGGAGACGGGGCCGAAACGGTGGACGCCCCGGCCGTCGAACGTGTGGTCGCGGGTCTGTGGTGCCAAGTACTGGAAGTCGGGTCCGTCGGACCACACGATGACTTCTTCGCGCTCGGCGGCGACTCGATCATGGCCGCCGAGCTGGTGGCGAAGGTCCGCGCCTCCCTGGGCGTCCTCATCGACCAGGTACGGCCACTCATCCGCGGCCTGCTCCAGGACCCCACCCTGCGAGGGTTCTCCCTGGCGGTGGAGACCGCCAGGTCGGGAACCCTCGGTGACGCCGTCCAGCGCGTTGACTTCACGGCGGAGACCGAACTGGACGTCCCGATCAGTTCCGATCCCTCGTCGGAACCCTCATGGTCCGCCCCCGAACACGCCCTGCTCACCGGGGCCACCGGCTTCCTGGGCGTCCATCTGCTGCGCGAACTCCTGACCACCACCGACGCGACCGTGCACTGCCTGGTCAGGGCACGGGGACGCGATCACGCGGTCGACCGTGTGCGGGAGAGCGCCCGGCTCTATCTCCAGGACGAGCTGACCCAGTACTTCGACTCCGGCCGGATCGCCGTCCTCCCGGGCGATCTAGCCGAACCGAACCTGGGCCTGTCCGAAGAGGTATTCGACGACCTGGCCCGCCGTGTGGACGTCATCCACCATCCGGGTGGACTCGTCAACTTCATCTACCCCTACTCCCACATGCGCCAGGCCAACGTCGAGGGCGTGCGTGAGATCATCCGCATGGCCGGCCGCCACCGTGCCGTCCCGGTGCACTACACCTCGACGATGGCGACGGTCTCCGGGTTCGGCACCGCAGGCGTACGGCACGTCACCGAGGACACCCCGATCGACCACGTCGACCACTTGGGCGTGGGCTACGTCGAGAGCAAGTGGGTGGCCGAGGCGCTCCTCCTCAAGGCCGCCGAACGCGGTCTGCCCGTGGCGATCTACCGGGCCGCGGACATCTCCGGTGACCAGAAGACCGGCGCGTGGAACACGTCGACCGAGATGTGCGCGATGAAGCGGTTCATCGTCGACTCGGGCACGGCCCCCGTCGCCGAACTCCCCTTGGACTACACCCCCGTGGACTGCTTCGCGGCGGCCGTCCTCCACATCTCGACCAGGAGGCCCGCGCGCGGAGACGTCTACCACCTGACGAACCCCGACAAGGTCAACGTCGCCCTGCTCGTCGAACGCCTCCGCGTCCATGGGTACCCCGTCCGCGAGATCCCCTGGGACCAGTGGGTGGAGGGCGTCCTCCAGACGGCCGTGACCGACCCCGAGCACCCGATGACCCCCTTCGCGCCCCTGTTCATCGACCGGTGCCCCACTGGGGAGATGAGCGTTGCGGAGATGTACCTCGAGACGACGTTCCCCGCCTTCTCCCGGGACAACGTCGAGGCCGCCCTTGAGGGCAGCGGCATCGACATCCCCCCGGTGGACGAGGAGATGCTCGACCGCTACATCGGATACCTGGCAGACGTCGACTTCCTGTGAGGCAACCATGTTGAAGGCACCGACCCGGCCCCCGCCCACCTGGAGCTTCCTCAGCTCGGACTCGGCACCGGAATCCGGCCCGATCGCCTTCGGGAACGATCTGAGCCCCCAGGCACTGATCGACTCCTACCGAAAGGGCCTGTACCCCTTCCCCTCCCCCTCGATCGAGCAGACCCTCGTCAACGAAGTGAGCTTCGAGTCCGAGGTCACCGCCGGTCGGATCGGGCTGCTCCCAGGATCCACCGACCCCTACTCCGTGGCGTGGCACTGCCCGGACCCCCGCCCCGTCATCCCGGCCGTCGGCCATCGTCCGCAGAAGAGCATGCGGTCGTGGCTGCGCGACCGGACCGAATGGCACACCACAGTCGACACCCGCTTCGAGGAAGTGGTTCACCGGTGCCGGGAGAACCGTCCTCGGCAGTGGTTGACCGACGGCCTCCTGTCCTCCCTCGTTCGCCTCCACGACTGCGGTTACGCACACAGTGTCGAGGTCTGGGACGGCGATGAGCTCGTGGGCGGAGTGTTCGGGCTGCGTATCGGCGGGGTCTTCAGCGCCGACTCGCAGTTCACCCGGCGAGCGGGCGCGGGCAAGGTCGCCGTCTGGGACCTGGTGCGCAGGTTCGCGGGCGCCGGCGGTCAGGCCGTCGACGTGCAGCACGACGGCGGCTACGTCCGTTTGCTGGGCGCCCGACCCATGCGTCGCAGGCAGTACCTGTCCCTGCTCCGCGACCACTGTGTGACCGATCCGCTGCCCTCGGCGCGATTTCCGGTGAGCAGGCTCGCCGCCCCCGGCACTGACCCCACGGGGGCCTCATGACCACGGCCGCCGAACCCCGGGCGATCACCCTCGCGGAACGCCCGGAGCTGACCGAGGCCGTACTGACGATGGAGTCGTCCTGGCCTCCCTACATCAACCCCGACCCGCTCCTGGTCCACTGGGCCTTCCACCGGTACCCCGACCACCAACTCGCGGTCCTGGACGAAAGCGGCGAGGTGGTCGCGCGCGCCGTCGGCGTCCCCCTCTCCTGGAGCGGTGACCCCGAAGAGCTGCCCGACACGGGCTGGGACCAGGCTCTCCGGCAGTGCCTGACCGACACCTACACCGGACGCGACCTCGACACTCTGTGCGCTCTGGAGGTCTCCGTGGACCCGGCGCACCGCGCACGCGACCTGTCCGGCATCACCCTTCGGGCGTTCACCGCGCACGCCCGGCGCACCGGCCACCGAGACGTCGTGGTCCCGGTCCGCCCGAGCCGCAAGCACGACCACCCGACGATGCCGATGGGGCAGTACACCCGCCTCACACGGGACGACGGCCTCCCCGTGGACCCGTGGTTGCGCGTCCACGTGCGAGCAGGCGGCCAGATCCTGAAGGTGTGCCCGGCCTCGATGACGATCTCCGCCGGACTCGACCAGTGGCGTTCGTGGACGGGGCTGCCCTTCGACACCGACGGCCCCCTGGAGGTACCCGGCGCGCTGACCCCCGTGACCGTCTCGGTCGAGCACGACCACGCCGTCTACGTCGAACCCAACGTCTGGGTGCGCCACCCCTTGGCGGACACCACCGAACCTTCCCGGTAACGACCGGTACAACGGTCCCCGAAAGAGCTGAGAGAGGCCATGAGCGAGAAGACCGAGCGGATGGAACTGCGGACATCCCTGATCGAGCTGATCGGCGGCTACATGACATCACACGCCCTGGGTGTGATGGCGGAGCTCGGTGTCGCCGACCACATTGGCGACGAGCCCCGCACGAGCGTGGAACTCGCTGAGACCACCGGTGTCCACGAGCTCTCCCTGCGGCGGCTGCTGCGCATGCTGGCTACGGTCGGCGTCACCACCGAGCCGGAACCCGGCACCTTTGGCCTGACCTCCGTCGGGCGGCAGCTGCGCACTGATTCCCCCGACTCCTTGCGCTCCTTCACCCGCATGTTCTGCCACCCCCTCCTCTTCTCCAACTGGCAGAGCCTGGAGAGTGCGATCCGCACCGGTGAGAGCCGTTTCGAAACCGACCACGGTACCGGCTTCTACTCCTACGTCGCCCAGAAGCCAGAGCTGAACGCCCTGTTCAACGAAGCGATGAGCGAGGAGTCGAGGATCGCCGCCGAGGAGTTGGCGACGGGATACGACTTCTCCGGTGCCGGGAAAGTGGTCGATCTGGGCGGCGGCGACGGCACCCTCTTGGCGTCGATCCTGACCGCCAACCCGCACCTGGAGGGGATCGTCTTCGACAGCCCCAGCGGTGTGGAAGGCGCGGAGGAGACCCTGCGCAAGGTCGGCCTGGAAGACCGCGCTGAGGTTCGACCCGGCGACTTCTTCCGGGACATCCCCACGGACGGCGACCTCTACATCATCAAGAGCGTCCTCCAGGACTGGAACGACGACGACTCCATCGCGCTGCTGCGCTCCTGCCGTATCCAGCTGCCAGCATCGGCGACCCTGCTCATCGTCGGTTCGGTGCTCCCGGACACGGCCACCGACGCCGGAGCCGTCATGTTCTTCACCGATCTGAACATGCTCATCAACACCGGGGGACGCGAGCGCACCGAGAGCGAGTTCAGGGCGATGTTCGCGGAGGCCGGCTTCACCATCGAGTCGGTGGAGCTCGGCGCGTCAGGGCCGCTGTCCGTCATCCGAGCCGTTCCCGCCACCGCGTAGCGGATCCACGCCCCCGCCCCCCACCTCGGAGATGATGATGACCACGCACGTCGATCACGCCCAAGAGGGACCGGACGCCGTGACCCGCTCCCCGTCCTTCGGCGCGGACCTGTTCCGCGGCCGGGCCCGCCTCGGCGACCTCGGTACCGACCCCGCCGAGACCGCCCCGCTCCCCGCACACGAAGAGAGGTTCCTCTCCAGGCTCCGCTCGTTCTGCGAGAACGAGGTGGACGGTCATCTGATCGAGCGGCGGGACTCGGTCCCTGACTCGGTGATACGTGGATTGGCGGACCTCGGTGCCCTGGCCATCCGGATTCCCGAGGAGTACGGAGGGCTGGGGCTGTCCGTCACGTGTTACTACCAGGCGCTGGCGATGGTCAACGGCGCCCACTCCGCGTTGGGCGAGCTGGTGGCGGCTCACCAGTCCATCGGCGTACCGCAGCCGGTCGCCCTGTTCGGCACACCAGAGCAGAAAAAGGCGTTCCTGCCGCGATGTGTTCGCGGGATCTCCGCCTTCGCCCTCACCGAACCGGACGTCGGCAACGACCCTTTCCGGATCCGCACGACGGCGGTTCCGGATCCGGTGGCGGGGGCCTACACCCTGGACGGGGTGAAGTCGTGGGTGACCAACGGCGTCGTCGCGGACCTGCTCATGGTCCTGGCCCGGGTACCGGCCTCCGAAACCGGCCCCGGTGGGCTGACCACCTTCGTGGTGGACGCCGACGCACCGGGCGTCACGGTGGAGCACCGGAGCTCCTTCCTGGGCCTGCGCGGTCTGGAGAACGGTGTGATCCGGCTGCGAGGGGTGCGGTTGGGCGTGCAAGACCGCGTCGGGGACGAGGGCGCCGGGCTGGAGGTCGCCCTCGCCGCCCAGGACACGGGGCGTCTGTCCCTTCCAGCTGTCTGTGCCGGCGCGGCCAGGTGGAGCCTCTACGTCGCTCGCCGGTGGGCCGGGGAACGCCACCAGTGGGGGCGCCCGATCGGTGAGCACGACGGCGTGGCCTGCAAGCTGGCGGACATGGCGGCGACCACGTTCGCCTTGGAGGCCATGGTGGAGATCGGCGGCCGCAGGGCTGACCTGGGCCTCGACACGGGGCTGGACGCCGAACTCGCCAAGCTCTTCGCGTCCGAGCAGACGTGGCGCATCGTGGACGAGTTGGTGCAGATCCGCGGCGGACGAGGCTACGAGACCGCCGAGTCCGCCGCGGCCAGGGGGGAGCGCGGGGTGCCTGTGGAACGGCTGTTCCGTGACCTGCGCGTGGGCAGGATCTTCGACGGTTCGACCGAAGCGCTGCGCTCCTTCATCGCCCAGGACGTGTTCGAACAGCTCGCGGCGGAGGGGCCGCTGCCCACCGCCGCGAGGGCGGACACCGGCGCGGGGCCCGCCCGTGTACTCGACGAGCACCGCCGTTTCATCGAGGAGACGGCCAGCCTGCTCCCCGCTCTGATGGCGAAGGAACGCGGTGCGGGGGGCACGGACTCCCCCGGGCGCTCATCGGGACGGATCGTCGATGTCGGCGCGGAACTGTACGCCATGAGCGTCAGCTGCGCCTACGCGACGGCCCGCACCGGAACTGACGGGACGGCCCCGGAACTCGCTGACTCCTTCTGCCGCCGGGCGCGGCGCAGGATCGCGGACGCCCTGGCTGCTCTGGGGGACAACGACGACGCCCACGACCGGGAGCTGGCCCACCGGGTGCTCACGGGACGCTATCCGTGGTTGGAGGACGGGGTGATCGACCCGTCCATCGAGGGGCCGTGGGTCGCCGACGTCGCAGCGAAACCTCCGAAGGGCCCGAATCTGCGCCGCAGGGTGCTGTTGGGCGGATCAGACGGGCCGGTCGGCCCCGCGCGAGGAGGGACCGACGATGACCGCTGACGTGGCCACGCTCGTCGCCGACGCACGGCGCCGGATCCAGGCCCGGGCGGACCGGGACCGCTTCGTCCCCATGCTGGAGGCCGAGAGGGTCCCGACGGCGTCACTGCGGGACCTGGCCGGCGCCCTGTACCACCTCGTGAGCAGCGATATGCGGAGTTTCTCGTTCCTGGCCTCGCGTTTCCCCGAAGGCCCCGCGGGCGAACTCTTCGCGACCATGGCGGAGGGGGAGAAGGAGGCTCTGAGGCTCCTCTTCGACTTCGCCGCGGTTCTGGACCTGGACGAGGCCGATCTGCGCGCCCATGAACCGGCGCCGGAGAGCCACGCGTATCCGGCCTGCCTGGCACGCGCGGCCCTGTCGGGCGGCCGTGGTGACGTACCCCTGGCGTTGATCGTGAACCATGAGGAGTCGGGACGGACCTATGCCCGGGTCGCGCGGGCCCTGTCCACGCGGTACGGGATGTCCGATGACCAGCTCGGGCACTTCCACTTCTTCGCGCACACGCCTCCGGATCTGGTCGACCAGGCGGTGGCCACCGTGGAGGACGGTTTGTCCAGGGGGGAGGATCCGACCAGCCCAGTGCGGCTGGCGCACCTGGTCCACGGCTGCGAGACCATGTTCTGGAACGCGCTGGTCCCCGAGCGTGGGCGGCCCTGGGCCGCCCACCCGGGCGGCTGAGCGCCGTTCAATCCGAGGGGGACCCGAATCCGGGCACCTCCACCCTTCGGTCGACACGGTCCTCAGCCCATGTTCGGGTATCGACCAGCCACCAGCGGCTCACTCGCAGGAGGTAGAGCCGATGGGGCGCCTGACCGCGCAGCGCGGAGGAGGGCAGGGCCCATCGTTCGCGTTCGCCGGGGTCGGGGAAGACCGACGTGTAGAAGAACGACTGATAACGGTCCAGGTCGTGGGTGACCTCTTCGCACTCGCCGGTGAACTGCGCACCGTCGATGGTCGCGGGGAAGGTCCCCGCCGTGTCGGCGACGAACAGGGAACCGCTGACCAGACGCGAGGCGGCGATGTCGCGGCCGTGGCGGGAAGCGGTCGCGGAGCCGAACACGAGTCGCAGTGGATCCGCGAGCCAGGCGTATTCGAGCGTGGCCGCCCAGGGACCCTCCGAGGGAGAGGCGGTCGCCAGGGTGAAGTAGCGGGCCCGGTTCAACAGGTTCCGGCTGCGTGCGACCAGGTCCTGCGGGTCCGGGGACACAGTGTCGCGAAGCGTCGGGGCTTTTCTGTCCGTCACGGCTTCCTTCTGGGTCGATGGCGGGTCGATGGGCCGGGTTGTTCTCGCTGACCCACGGCGCGGAGCCCGCGGGACCCGGCACCACTCGCCGGGCCCCGCAGGCCCTGTTCGTCAGCGGTCGAGGAACACGGGGAGGCTGGTCACCCCGTTGCCGATGAATGTGGGTTCGGCCGGGATCTGTTCCGGCGTGACGGCGAGATCCATGCGGGGGAAGCGCTGAAAGAGCGCCTCCAAGGCGATTTCCGCCTCCAGACGGGCCAGACGTGACCCCGGACAGAAGTGCGCTCCCAGTCCGAAGGCCAGGTGGTCCTTGTCGGCCCGGTCTATGTCGAACCGCTCCGGCTCGTCGTGGACCTGCGGGTCCCGGCCGTGTGCGCCGTAGCAGATCAGGATGGCGTCACCGGCACCGATGACGACGCCTTCGCCCAAGTCGATGTCCTCGGTCGCCCAGCGCATCGGCAGGTGCATCACGGGGCAGTGGACCCGCAGGGACTCCTCGATGGCCTCCGGCCACCGCGTGGGGTCCTTGAGCAGCACGTCCCGCTGTTCGGGGCGGGTGAGCAGTTCGCGCACCGTGTGGTCGATCAGGTTGATGGTGGTGGTGCTGCCTCCACCGATCATCAGCAGCAGGGTGGAGATCAGTTCGTGTTCTGTGAGCGGGTCCGCCCCCTCCTCACGCGCGGCCAGCAGAAAGCTGGTCAGGTCCTCCCCCGGGATTTCACGCTTGGTGGCGATGAGGGTCCGCATCGAGGCGACCAGGGCCTCGTTGACCGCCAGGGACTCCTCCTCGGTGACCCCGGTCTTGCCCACGGCCCTGAACAGGCTCAGCACCCCGGGTCTTTGACCGTCCGGAACTCCGAACAGGTCACAGATGTACTCGGTCGGCACGCGGTAGGAGAACTCGGTGTGCAGATCGACCGCCGTACCCGGCTCGTGGGATTCGAGTTCGTCGAGCAAGGAGTCGATCAGGGCACGGACCTGGCTCTTCATCGCCGCTACACGACGCGGACTGAACGCGGGTGTGATCAGCTTGCGGAGCCGGAGGTGTTCCTTGCCCTCGGCCGTGGCCATGGAGTCGACATCGACCCACGGAGACAGCCAGGGCACGGAACCGGGCTGGTACGACGGAATGTTCTTCTTGAGGTTGCGGGACACCCCGGGGTGGGTGAGCAGGAGTCGGGCCACGTCGCCTCGGGTAACGGACCAGGCCGCTACGCCTTCGGGAAGCTGGACGGGTGTGGCCGGCCCCATGGAGCGCAGCCGGCCGACCTCCGCGTACATGCACTGACCGCCCTCGTTGCCGAGTGTCGTGCTGGGAGGAACGCTGAACGGAAGAGGGGGCGCTTCGCCGGAGGCCGGTTTCGTGGGCTCCGGGGTGGACGGGTCGGTTTCGCGCATGGATGTGACTCTCCTTCCAGGACGGTGACGGCTGCTCTTGCGGGCCGGATCTGGCACGAGGACGGTGAGGCGGTCCTGAGCCGCAGAGGCGACGCGGCGCAGCGTCCGTATCGGTGTCGAGGCCGCGGGTGAAGCCGATTCGGGCTGTGCCCGCCACCCCGGTGCCCGCCGTGCCGGAAGTTCGTGGCCGAAGGGCCGCGCCGACGACGCCGTCACCGGCGACGTGCACGGCATCCTCGGTCACGCCCCAGGAACGGAGCCGAACATCGGACCGCGTTACCGGGCGGCGCCGAAACCGGCGGTGACGGGGGTCCGGCCGTGGGGAGGGACCGTGGCGGTCCGGGTCCACAGCGTCCGAGCGCCGGCGGGGGACAAGATCCGGGGCCGTGGGGGAACTGCCAGGGCCCGGGCGGTGGGCGGCGTGAACGGAAACCCCCTGTCAGCTTCGCCCCGGACAGTGGCCGGAGAGAACGACTCGCAAGCGCAGGCACAAGCCCAGGATGCGAAGCGGCACGGCGAGTTCCGCGGAACCGGAGCCGCAGAAGGAGTTGCAGGAGGTCACAGACCTTGTCGGATCACTCATACCCGAAGGATACCCTCCAAGGGTATAAATCGAACGTCGGGCGGGAGGATTATCCCCGACGCGCGCAACCTGCTCCCACGCCGAGAACCCCGGCGCTGTCGGGCGACCGTGCCCGTTGGGGCGCTCCACCGCCGGGACCGTCGCGCGGGCACCAGGACGAGGGTGCTTGGAGCTTGGTCTCCGCCGCCTGCACAAGGCCTCGGTCAGGCGTGGAAGGGCTCACCGGTGACCCGGTGGTCAGCGTGGGAGAGCCCTTCGTCGACCAGGCGGCGCAAGTGCCCGTCGGGCAGGGAGTAGACGACCTGCCGGCCATGGCGTCGGCGCGTCACCAGCCCGAAAGCGTACAGCTTGGCCAGGTGCTGGCTGACCGAGGTGCGTGAGGCACCAGAGGCTTCCACCAAGGTGGTGACGTCCGCCTCCCCTCGGGACAGAGTCCACAACAGGTGCAGCCGTGTGGGCTCGGCGAGCATGGCGAACGTCTCGGCGGCTGTGGTGAGCCTGTCGAGGTCAGGGGCTCGACCATGGTGTCCCACACGCGGGATTTTCCCGTTCTCGGCCGGCATCCGGATCCCTTCGGGCAGCGGTCTTGGGCCCCGCTCAGTCGTCGACGGACTGACGGCCGGGCCTGGGCCAGCGGCGGTGCAGATCGTCGATGACCAGGGCATGAGCGTGTTCGCCGTCCCGAGCACGGCCCTCGCGCAGATGCGGGTGGTCCGCGAGCAGGCCGGTGTGGACGTGTGCGACCAGGCCGGGTTCGCCCGAACGCCACAGGTGGACCGCGGCACCGCTCGAGGCCAGTGCCAGGGCGGCGAAGAGCGCCAAGGTTACCGGAAGGCCCAGGAGAACGCCGAGCCAACCAGCCGCGGGATAAGTGATGAGGAAGCAGGCGTGCGAGAGCGAGAACTGCGCCGCGAACATCGCGGGGCGGTCCTCCTCCGCGCAAGAGCGGCGGAGCAGCCTGGCGGCGGGGGTGAGGATCATGGACGTGCCCGTTCCCATGAGGAACCAGAGTGCCAGCATCACGGGCCACATGACGGACGGCGGCAGCCACGGTACCGTCGCCGCACCGGCCGCCAGAGTGGCGGCCAACAGGAATCCGGCGGGGAGCATGACCGTCCGGTCGGGGACCCGGTCCAACAGACGAGGCAGGGCCAGGGCGACCAGCATGGATCCGGCGCCGTAGCAGGCCAGGGCGATCGCGACGTCCTCCTGGCCTCGTCCGAGCAGGTCGCGCACGGCCACGATGGTGTTGACGATGACCACGGCGGTCGCGGCGGCCACGACCATGTTCAGGCCCAACAGGGCGCGAAGGCGCGGGGTGGCCAGGAAGATCCTGGTGCCCAGGGTGGTCTCCTGCCGGAAACTCCGCTTGCGCTCCTTGCGCCGCGGCTTGGGCAGGGTGGCCGAGAGGACCAGGAACGCGGAGGCCGCGAAGCCCGCGACCGTCCCGGTGAACAGGCC
This sequence comes from Nocardiopsis sp. TRM 82005, assembly GCF_056312425.1. Taxonomy (NCBI): domain Bacteria; kingdom Bacillati; phylum Actinomycetota; class Actinomycetes; order Streptosporangiales; family Nocardiopsidaceae; genus Nocardiopsis; species Nocardiopsis sp. TRM 82005. The sequence continues at coordinate 171,011 of NZ_JBWDTQ010000014.1, read as the reverse complement.
CTGGTAGGTGGTCACCAACAGCAGGCCAGCGGCGACGGTGGGGCTCAGCAGGTTCTCCAGGTCGTAGGCCAGGCGTGAGAGCGACAGGGCGCGTGTGTATTCACGCTCGTCGGGCAGCACGTCGGGGATGGTGGCCTGGAAGACGGGGGTGAAGGCGGCCGATGATGCCTGAAGCACCAGGATGAACAGGTAGACCTGCCACACCGCGTCGACGAAGGGCAGGCACAGGGCCGCGGAGGCGCGCAGCAGGTCGGCCGCGACCAGGAAGGCACGCCGTGGCAGCCGACTGGCCAAGGCCCCGACCACGGGGCCCACGCTGACGTAGGCCACCATCTTGATGGTCATCGCGGTTCCCAGGACGGACCCGGCGTCAGCTCCGGCGAGGTCGTAGGCCAGAAGGGACAGGGCGACCGTCGCCAGGCCCGTTCCCAGCAAAGCGATCACTTGGGCCGTGAACAACCGCCGGTAGGTGCGGTCGCGCAACACACTGAGCATGGTGGGACACCTTCCCCGCGGCGGAGCAGGACAGCAGCAACCATACGTTAAGTGCGCAAGTGCGCACATGACAATACCCGTTGTCGGACAGACAGCCTTTCCTGGCGGCGCACGACGGCGGCGGCCCAGCCGAGGGCCGAAAAGGCGGGACGCGGGCGGGCTGCCACGTCCGCGTCCCGCACCTCACGGGGCGTCCGAGCGGGCGGGGACGCACCCCAGGGCGACCGCGGTGGCCCCGGCCAGCAGCGGCACCACGGCCAGAGCCCAGAACCCGGCGTGCGCTCCGGTCGCGGCGGCGACCACCACGGTCGAGGCCAGCTGCACGAGGGCACCGAGCAGGTAGATCCGGGCCATCCCCACCCCGCGAGTCCGGGAATCGTGAACGCGGAGACGAGCGAGCCCAGGCACAGCGGGAGCAGCGCGAACCCGGTCCCCAGCGGGGACATGTGGTGGGCGTTCTGTAGGTAGTTGCTCGCCAGGTACAGCGCCCCGAGCATGAGCGTGGCCGCCAGCAGCAGTCCGGATCCGGCCCACGCGTAGGCGCGGTCGCGCAGCGGGAAGACCGGCAGCAGAGGGTCGTCGTCGCGGACCCCGTGCCGTACGAGCAGAGCGATGAGCGTGGCCGAGGCTGCGAGCGAGACCCGCGGCCACGGCCGCTACCATCGAGGTCGCCGCCGCTCCTCCCCACGCGTCCAGCGCGGTCGCCACCGCGGGGGCGGGCACCCGCGGCGATGCCGGACCGCCGCCGGGCAGGCCGGACACCACCCCCATCCTCCGAAAGAACTGCTCATGACCACCGCGTTCGACCCGATCGACCTGGGCGGCGTCCGCCTGGCCAACCGCATCGCCATGGCACCGATGACCCGCAGCCGAGCACACGGTCCGGGGTCCACCGTGACGGAGCTGACGGCCACCTACTACGCGCAGCGCGCGGGTGCCGGCCTGATCATCACCGAGGGCGTCCAGCCATCGGTGGTCGGCCAGGGCTACCCCGACACCCCGGGCCTGCACTCCGCGGCACAGGTCGATGCCTGGCGGCGGGTCACCGACGCGGTCCACGCCGAGGGCGGGAGGATCTTCGCCCAGCTGATGCACACGGGCCGGATCGGCCACCCAGCTCTGCTGCCCGACGGCCTGGTCCCTGTGGGGCCCTCCCCTGTCGCGGCGAAGGGTCGGGTGTTCACTCACCAGGGCCCTCGGGACTTCGTCACGCCGAGGGAACTGAGCCCGGACGAGATCGACGAAACGATCGCCGACTTCACCGGCGCGGCGCGCAACGCGATCTCCGCAGGATTCGACGGGGTGGAGGTCCACGGCGCGAACGGCTACCTCATCCACCAGTTCCTCGCCCCCAACGCCAACCGGCGCACCGACGGCTGGGGAGGCTCGGTCTCCGGCCGGGTACGCCTCGGCATCGAGGTGGCCGAGCGCGTCTCGGACGCGATCGGAGCGCACCGGACCGGCTTTCGGATCTCGCCCGGCAACCCCTTCAACGACATCGCCGAGACCGACCCCGCAGACGTCGAGGACACCTACACCGCTCTGGTGGCCGGTCTGGCCCGCCTGGACCTGGCCTACCTCCACATGATCGAGGGCCCTGACCGCGACCTGACGCACAGGCTGCGCGAGGACTGGCCCGGCGTGTTCGTCCTCAACCCGTTCACCCACCCCGAGCACACCGGTCCGGACGCCCCCGACCTGGTCCGGGACGGCATCGCGGACGTGGTCACCTTCGGAACACTGTTCCTGGCCAATCCCGACCTGCCCGCCCGCCTCGCGGCCGGCGGCCCGTTCAACACGCCCGACCGGGCCACCTTCTACGGCGGCGACCACCGCGGCTACACCGACTATCCCCGCCTGCGACAGGCTCGGTAGGAGCGCACCCGCCATCGCGGCGCCCCCCACAGGCCGGGAAGGCCCCTCCGGCCCTCCCGGCCCCGCCCGATGCCCCGGGCAAAGCGACTGAACCCGTGGTGTCCGCGCGGGTGGAGGCGTCGGACCGCCCGCCGGACATGTGCGGGTGGAGGAGCCGCGCACGCCCCTGCGCCCCACCGCACCCCGATAGCACCGCCGCGCGAGGCAGGCGCAAGGAACGGGTCCTGGACCCCGCACGCGCTGACCCCCGGGCCCGGCGGGTCCCCCGCCGGGCCCGGGGCCCGCACGGCGCGGCCCGCCAGTGCCCTTCACCCCGCCACAGGCCAGCCTCCTCCCGCGCGGCTCGTCCCGGTCGGCCGGGCCCTCCCAGCGGGTCCCGAACGTCGCCGAACCGCGTTCGGGGACGGCGGCCGCCCCCTGCCATCCCGACGCTATCGATGTGCAAGACGTCCTTCGGATGATCGTGTGTGCATTCCACGCCGAAGGAGCGTGGCGCGGGGTCCTCCACGACGAGGAGAACGCGTCGCGCCGCCGCCAGAGACACCGAGCCTCGTGAGCAGGGGACGACAGCCATGCAGCAGGCAGAGCCCAGGGACCAGCCGCCGGACGTTTCCGGTTCCGACGGGGAGACGGACCCCGTCTGGGAGAGCCGCCCACGACTTCGACACGACGTCCTGTTCGCCGATACCGGGGCCGGGGTACTACTCCGGCACGCCGACGCCAGCTTCGTCGTCAAGGGACGCGCGGCATACCGCTTCTTCTCCGCCCTGGCCCCCTTCCTCACCGGCGAGGTCACCGTCGCGGAGCTGGCCGAGGCGATTCCCCAGCAACAGCGGCCGATGCTGCGCAGCCTCATGGGCACTCTGCTCGAACGCGGCTTCGCGCGCGATTCCCAGCCCTCCCCCGAGAACACGCTGGACGAGGGGACCAGGTCCCGGTTCCAGCGCCAGATCGACTACGTCGAGCACTACGCCGACGGTGCGGAGGAGCGGTTCGCGCGCTTTCGCGACCTGCGGGTGCTCGTCGTCGGGGACGGTCCGATCGCTGAGTGGGCCGCGCTCGGCCTGGTCCGCAACGGCGCGGCGGTCGTCGACACGGCGGGCGGCACCGCGCTCGCGGACGCGCTCCTGACCGAGGCCGACCGCCTGAAGGCGGACGGCTGCCCGGTCGAGCTGCGCGCCACCGACCTCTCCCCGTCCACGCTGACCGGAGAGGACCTCTCCGGGTACGGACTCGTCCTGTTCGCCGCGGGCGACCGGTCCCTGCCGGACGTGTGGAGGCTGTGCGCGAACGGCGACACGCCGCCCCTGCTGCCCGCGGTGGTTCTCGACGGCCGCGCGGTGGTCGGCCCGCTCAGCGCGCACAGCACGGACTCCTGCTGGATCTGCGCCGTCCTGCGCTACACCGAGGCCGCCGACGACGCGGCGGCGGCCCGGATCTGGCGCCGCCTCCAGATCGACGACGGACGCCCGGAGGACATCCGGGTGTCCGATCCGCAGGCGGCGATGATCGGCAACGCCCTCGCCTTCGAGGCGTTCCGCTGGGCGACGGGGGTGCTGGAGGGCGAAACCCTCGAAGCGGCCCTCATCCAGGACCTGCGCACCCTCGACAGTTCCTCCGAGAGGGTCCTGCCCCACCCGTCCTGCCCGAACCGCCACGGGACCGGCGTCGACCCCCGGCCGGTGCCGGCGCTGACCGAGATCGACGCCGAGCCCGAGGACGAAGACTCCGTGGGCGAGGCGTACCGGGCCGCCGAGTCCCTGGTCGGCGTCCGGCTGGGCCTCATCCAGGACCACCTGGACCTGGACCTGCCGCAGTCTCCCCTGAAGGTGAGCAGGGTCGGCTTCGCGGGACACGGCCGAGACGGCCTGAGGGTCGCACGGGCGGACCTGCACACCACTCTCCGGGCGCGTCTGCGGACGATGCGCGCCGCGGCCCTGCGCCACGTCGGCGCGGGTGCCGTCAGCGTTCCCCCGGCCGGGGCGACGGCACCGGTCCGGTTGGACGCCGCCCGGATCGCCACGGCCACCGGGGTACCCGACCCGTCGCCCTCGGTGTCACTCGCGCACGGCGTCGGACTGGTCGACCGCGTCGTCTACCAGGTGCCCGTCGCCGCCGTTCACCCCTTTTCGAGCTTCAACTCCGGCGGAGTGTTCGAACGGACCGTCGCGGGCGAGGGCGCGGGCTCCACGGCCGCCCACGCGGTCCATTCCGCCCTGTTCGGCGCGGGCGCCTTCGACGCTCTGCGGGAGGCGGTCTCGGGCCGCCCCGCCGTGCGGATCGAGCCGCCCAGGCCCCCGAACGGGAGCGAACTGGAGTTCCTGACCAGCGTCGCCGCGACGATGGACCTGGAGGTGGAGCTGCTTCGGCTCACCGGCCCGGTCCCCGCGGTCATCGCCCGCCAGTCGGAGGGAACCTCCTGGGCACTGGGGTACGGCGCCTCCCCGACGGAGGCCGTGACCGCGGCACTGCGCGATCTGGTGGCCCGCGTCCAACTCGCGGACGGCGGTGTTCCGGACGGGGAGACGGTCGACACATGGCTGGAGGCCCTCGATCCGCGCTCCCTCGTGCTCGACGACCAGGTTTCGCGGGACGCGCTGGATGAGGAGCCCACCACGCCCGCGCAGGTGTGCGAGGCCCTGTCCCGGGACGGCCGGGACGCCGTCGTCGTCCCCACCAGCACGTCCGACCTGGAGCGCTGCGGTGTCCACACCGTCAGGGTGCTGTTCACGGTGACGGACGAGACCTCTCCGGACGACGCGGCCCAATGACGGGAACGGCGGAACGGCGGCACATGAACGGCGAGGCGACCGCGGGGGAGGACCCGTTGGAGTGGACGCGGGCGCGGTTGGAGGAGGCCCTGCGCGGGTCCCGGACCGCCTCCGCGTCCGGGATGGACGTCGCGGTGCGCACTCTGGGCGAACGCGATCTCCTGTGGGAGCCGCACGCACGGTGGTGGGAGGGCCTCGACGGGGACTCCCCCCTGCTCCCGGTCCTGCTCCACGACCGGTCCGTGCTGGTCGGACCGGTCCGGCGGGCCCCGGCCCTGGCCTCCGGCTGCCTCGTGTGCCTGGCGCGCAGGTGGCAGCAGCTGCGCCCGGACGAGTACCGGGACACGCTGGAGAAGGGTTCCCGGATGCGGGCACGGCACCCGTCCCCGTACCTGACCGGATTCGCGGTCGACGCGGTTCGCTCGTTGGTCGAGGCGCTCTCGTCCGACGGGTTCCCGGACGCGACCGACGACGGCGGCAACCCGTACGTCTACCGCCTGGACCTGACGGACCTGCGGGTCGGCCGCCACCCCCTGGTCCCCGACGCGCACTGCCCGGCCTGCTCAGGCTTCACCCCCGACGGGCCCGGGAACACCGTGGCGGGGCTGCGTCCGCGCCCCAAGCCCTCCGCTGACGCTATGCGCGTGCGGTCGGTGTCCGAGTACCGGATCTCCGAGGCCGCCCTGGCCAACCCCGTGTGCGGGGTCCTCGCGGCGCGGGGCGTACTGCGGCTCGAGAACACCACGACCGCTCCGGCGGTGGGATACGCGTCCGTGCGCGGCTCGGGCTACCTGCACGCGTCCTACTGGGGCGGCCACGCCGACACCTACCGCGACAGTCTCCGCCTCGGCCTGCTGGAGGGGCTGGAGCGGTCAGCGGGTCTCGCGCCGAGGAGGTACGGACCCACGGTCAGGGGTTCCCTCCGCGAGCTCGCGGCGGACGCGCTCGACCCCCGGAGGCTGGGAACCTACGACAGCGTCTTCTACGAGCACAACCCCGACTACCAGCCCTTCACGGAGGACACCCGGCTGACCTGGTTCTGGGGGTACTCCCTGGGAGAGCGCCGCCCGGTGCTCGTTCCCGAGGTCTCGGTCTACTACCACGGGCTCGGAGGCGACCGGAAGATCGTCCAGGAGTGCTCCAACGGGTGTGCGACCGGGGGCAGCGAGGAGGAGGCGATCCTGCACGGGCTCTTCGAGCGCGTCGAGCGGGATGCCTTCCTCCTGGCCTGGTACGGGCGGTTCCCGCTGACCGAGATCGACGCCGACAGCTGGGAGTCCCCGTCGATCCGGTGGATGGTACGGCGGCTCGCGATGTACGGGTACCGCGCGCGGTTCTTCGACGCCCGTGTGGCCTTCGCCATCCCTGTCGTGGTCTGCGTCGCCGAGCGCGAGGACGGCGGCCCGGGAACCCTCTGCTTCGGCGCGGGGGCCAGCCTGGACCCCGAGTCCGCGGCGGACTCGGCACTACGCGAGGTGGCCTTCGAGGTTCCCAACGCCGAGGCCTACGCCACGCACTCGCGGGAGCGGCTGCTCGGAATGGCCGCCGACTTCCGGCGCGTGCGGGAGCTGGCGGACCACCCACGGCTGTACGGGCTGCCCGAGATGCGCCGCCACGCGGACCACCTCCTGGGGCCCCGCGGTGCCCCCCGGACGACCGCCCCCGCGGACCGGGTCTATCGGGAGTGGTACCGGGACCGGCCACGCCACGACGACCTCACCGACGACCTGCGCTACTGCCGGGACGAGCTCGCCGAAGCCGGAATCGACTGCGTGGCGGTGGACCAGACGTCCCCCGAACAGCTCCAGAGCGGTGTGCACACGGTGTGTGTGCTGACTCCCGGACTCCTGCCGATCGACTTCGGCTGGGACCGGCAGCGCGCGCTCCTCATGCCGAGGATCGGCCGGGTCGCACGGGAGCGCGGCTGGCCCCGGTCCCGCGTCGAGGAGGCCCTGGACGCCGCCGTGCCCCACCCGTTCCCGTGACCCGTCCGCGGTGCGCCCGCCACGTACACAGCCAGGAGGAGCCTGCCATGACAGCAGTGGATACCTACGTCGACGCCATCGTGCGTCGGGCGAGGGAACCCATGGAGCCACGGGGGTTCGAACCCGACTGGGGCGACCAGCCCCGTCGGCACAAGTACTACCCGACGGCACCGCACCACCCGCTGCCGTCCGCCGAACCCCTGACCGGGACCGTCCGCGGCGGTCTGACCACCGGAGGCGAGGGCGAGGGGGCCTGGTCCCTGCCGGAGCTCGCCTCCCTGCTCCGCGACTCCTACGGTCTGACCGGTCGGCGCCTCGCCGTGCACGGAAACCCCGACCTGCGGGGAATGCCGTGGTTTCCGTCGGCCACCTGGTCGCGGGGCGTGGCCTCCGGCGGCGGTCTCTACCCGCTGGAGGTCTACTGGGTCACCGGGGCCTCCGGTCCCCTGACTCCCGGGGTCTACAGCTACAGCACCCCGCACCACTCCATGCAGAGGCTGCTAGCGGGCGACGTCACCTCCGAGGTACGCGCGGCGCTGCCCGAGGAGGCCGGGGACACCGACCAGTACCTGCTGGTCAGCGTCAAGTTCTGGAAGAACTCCTTCAAGTACAACAGCTTCTCCTACCACGCCGTCACCATGGACGTGGGCACGCTGATCGGTTCGTGGCGCATCGCGGCCCGCGCGGCCGGGCTCGCGTTCAGTCCCCGTTTCTGGTTCGACGAACCGGAGCTGGACCGGCTGCTGGGCCTGGACCCGCAGGACGAGAGCGTCATGGCCGTCGTACCCCTGCCCTGGGCGGGGAGCTCCCCGCCGTCCGACGGAGTTCCGGCGGGACGGCCCTCGGTCTCGGCCCCGGAGTCCGAGCGCTCGCGTGAGGTCGTCCGCTTCCCCCAGTGGTCCGGGGTCCACCGGGAGATCTTGTCGTCGCGACGGGAGGAGCCCGGTGACGACGAGCTCGCGGACGCCCGCGCGCTGCCCCCGACCCCCTCCATGTCCCCCCGGCCCCTGCCGTCCCCGCACCCGCTCGACGTCCCCGTCACGACCGCGCTGCGGGAGCGGCGCAGCAGCTTCGGGAGGTTCAGCGCGAACCAGCCGCTGGCGCAACGCGACCTGTCGACGATCCTGTCGGCGGCGAGCGACGCGTCGGGTCTGCTCAACGGGGTGGGCCTCAGCCGCCTCTCCGTGTTCGCCAACCACGTCGCCGACCTGCCCGCGGGGAGCTACGACTTCGCTCCGCAGGAGGGGGAGCTGCGGCCCGTGCACGAGCAGTACGTGGCTGACTTCCTACAGCGCAACTACTTCCTGAACAACTACAACCTGGAGCAGTGCGCCGCCGTGATCACGGTGGTCGCCCGCCCCAAGGCGGCGACGGCGGCGGTGGGGCCGCGCGGCTACCGCCTGGTGAACGCCGAGGTCGGCGCGGTCACGCAGAGCGCGTACCTGGCCTGTGCGGCGCTCGGTGTCGGCTGCGGCGCGGCCCTCGGGTTCGACAACGTCTCGTACCAGGAGGAGCTGGGGATCACCGACGAGGCCGAGTGGCCGCTGCTGATCCTGATGATCGGCCACGAGCGCGGCGGCCAACCGGAGTTCGTGTACCGAAATGTCTGACGCAATCGACGGTGGAGTCTCAATGACCGAGAACGCGACGGCGGCGCCGGCCCGGCCGCTGGTCGAGGACGGCTGGACCAACACGGACGTGTTCATGCTCAGGGTGGGCGGGCTGCCGTGGTCGGCCGTACAGCCGCTCTCCTGCGACACGACGGCCGAGTGGGCGACCTCGGCCCTGAGCAGCGAGGCCGGACTGCGGGACCGGGCCCAGCCGGTCAGCGACATGATCGGCCCCCTGGTGACGGAGTACGACAACGACGCCCGGCGGGTGCTCCTGTCCCTGCGGCGGGACATCTACAACTTCCGGGTCCCCCGGAACCGGTCCCGGCTCGCCCCGGTGCTGGAGCGGTTGCCAGGCGCCGTGCGCGAGGCGGTCGGCGGCTGGATCGAGGAGCGGGAGGCGCTGGAGCGGCAGCTGGCCGAGGGCGACGCGCTCCTCGCCGACGAGCTGTCCCGCCAGCGCGACCACCTCAGGGAGCTCGCGGACGACCCCAGGCTCCGGCACGGGCTCCTGCTCGCGTCGCCCTCCCTGGAGCGGTACCTGCCCGCCTACCTCGACGCCGCTCCCGGCCCCCTGCCCAAACGCGCGCGCAAGATCGAGCGCTCGCTCCTGGAGTACGTGTTCCGCACGGCCTGCAAGACCAGCCCGTTCAGCAGCCTGACCACTGTGGCGGCCGGGACGTTCGGTTCGCTGGGGGGCCGGCCGCTGAGCGCGAACCCGCACGGCCTCACTGGACGCAGCCACGTCAGGGTGAACATGGGCGCGCTCGGCAGGCTCGCCTCAGCCGCCAGCGACGACTGGGACCGGCTCACCGACCTGCCCGTGGTCCTGTCCTCGGGACACAGCCTGGACCGCGAGCGGGTCCGGTACGTGCGCCGCACCAAGTCCAACGGTGACGCCGACGACCCCGTCGCCTTCGAGTCGCTGCGCGAGGAGCTCTTCTTCATCTCGCACAGCGGACTCCTCAACGAGGTCATGGAGGTCCTGGAGGGTGAGCCCGGCATGCGCCTGGGGGAACTCCTGGACCGGTTGGCCGCCCCCGGGGACAGGAAGCGCGAGGAGCTGCGCACCTACCTCCAGGCCCTGATCAGGTTGAGCCTGCTGACGCTGCCGAGCCTGGACATCGACATCCACAGCGACGACCCGCTCCGGTCCTTCCGCGACGGCCTGGCCTCGCTCGACCGCTCGTGGGCGGACACGCTCGTGAAGGAGCTCGACCAGGTCGACGAACTCGTCGCGGCCTACCCCGGTGCCGGGACGGACGAACGCCGCGGTCTGCGCGACGCGGTCCACGCCTCGCTGAGCAGGGCACTGGAATCGCTCGACCCGGACTCCGCGCCGATCCCCGCGGGGGTGCTCTACGAGGACGTCTCCCTGCCCGAGCTCGACGTTCGCGCCGACAGGGAGCTCTGGGACGACACGCTCCTGCGCGACCTGCGCAAGCTCACCGGCATCCTGCCGCTGTTCGACATGCTGCTCCCGCACCGGCTCGTCCTGCTCGGTTTCTTCCGCGCGCGCTACGGGGACGAGGGGGCCTGCGACGACGTCCTGAAGTTCGTCCACGAGTTCCACCTGGACATCTACGACCAGTTCCTCCAGGCCAGCGCCCGGCGCAAGGACTTCGACGAGCAGGGCGACTACGTCCCCCTGGACAACTGGCTGCGCATGCCGGAGATCGACGCCCTCAACGACGCGCGCACGGAGCTGATCGGCCGCATGCGCGGGGCGTACGCGGCGCTGCCCGACCCCGACGGGGAACTCGTCCTCGACGACGACTTCATGGAGTCCGTCGCCGAGCGGCTGCCCCCGGCGGTCCACCAGCTCGACTCGCGCAGCTTCTTCCTCCAGGCCGCCATGCGGGAGGACCGGGCGCTGGGTGTGGTCAACCGCTCCTACAGCGGCCTGACGCTGCTGTACTCGCGTTTCCTGCACTGCTTCCAGCAGACGCGGGAACCGGCGCTCGTCGACGAACTCCGGGAGACCCTGTCCCGGGTGTGCCCGGAGGACGCGGTCCTCGCCGAGCTGACGGGGGGATACGACAGCACCAACCTCAACCTGCACCCGCCCGTCACCGAGTTCGAGATCGTCTGCCCCGGTGAGTCCAGCTCACGCCCCGACGCGGAGTGCATCCGGGTCGAGGAGCTCCAGATCCGGCACAGCGCCGGGAAGGGCCTGTACCTGTACTGCCCTCGGATCGACCGCACCGTGGTCCCGGTGTACCTGGGCTTCCTCATGCCCCTGGCGCTCCCGGAGGTACAGCGGGCGCTGCTCCTTTTCTCCCCCACGGCGATGGCCCCGCTGGACCTGTGGCAGGGCACCGACAAACCCCTTGGCGACGCACCGATCGGCGGCCACCCCCGGGTGCGCTACCGCGACCTGGTCCTCGCCAGGCACACGTGGAAGATGACGCCCTCCCACCTGCCGCGCAGGGAGAAGGGACAGGGGGACGCCGACTGGTTCCTGTCCTGGCAGCGCTGGCGCAAGGAGAACGGGCTCCCCCGGAGGGTGTTCGCCGCCGTCGACTCGGGGCGGGGCGGCGAGGGCGACGACGCCGGGGAGAACGAGGCCACGCACCCGACGAAGCCCCAGTACGTGGACTTCGACAGTTTCTTCTCACTGCAGCTGCTGGACTACATGACCTCCGGCGCGGAGCGGCGCGTGGTGATGACCGAGATGCTCCCCGGCCCCGACGAACTGTGGCTGCGGGGAGAGGACGGCGCGTACGTCACCGAGCAGACCGTGGAGATCACCAGGACTCCGAGGGCCGGGTCCGACCGACGCGAAGGCGAGGCGTGAACGATGAGAACAGCCGACGGCGGCGCCGAGTGGATGGCCATCCACATCTTCTACGCGGCCGACTCCCGTCCCGTGCTGACGGAGTGCATCCGGCCCCTGGTCCGCGAGCTGCGTGAGCGCGACCTCCTGGAGCGCTTCTTCTTCATCAACTACTGGTTGGAGGGGCAGCACGTACGGTTCCGCGTCAAGCCCCGTACACCGGAGCTGGCGGAGGAGGTACGCGGCACCGTGGAGGAGGCCATCGGGGCCTACCTGCGGCGGCGGCCCGCGCTGTACGACTACGACTCCGAGTTCCTGCTCGACATGTACGAGGACATGTTCCGGCTGGAGTACTCCGAGGAGGAGCGGGTCGAGCGCTACGGCAGCGACGGACCGATGCCGCTGCGGGAGAACAACTCCTACGCCTTCCTCCCCTACGATCCCGAGTACGCCAAGTACGGGGGACCCCGGGGGATCGAACTCGCCGAGTGGCACTTCGAGCACTCCAGCGACCTCATCCTGCAAATCGTCGACCAGGCGAACACACACCTGCGCACGGTCCTACTCGGCATCGCGTCCCAGCTGATGATGGTCATGGGGACGACGTTCCTCCCCGAGCGCTCCGACCTGCGGGACTTCTACCACAGCTACCACGAGTTCTGGCAGCACGCCTTCAAGATCACCGACCTGGCGACCGTCGACAAGTACGAGGAGAACTTCGGCCGCATGTCCGAGCGGCTGTCCCAGCGCTTCCACGACATCGAGACGGTCGTCCACGGGATCGGGGACTCCCGGCTGAGCTCGTTCGCCCAGGCGTGGGCCGACCACTGCCGGGAGCTGCGCGCCCGGGTGGTCGACCTCTCCGAGAGGGGCGAACTGCTCTTTCCCTCATGGGACCCGGAGCGGCTCCGCCACTCACGCACCGACGACGACTTCCACCCGGTGACCGATCCGGACATGGCGCTGCGCATCCTGCTGTCGCCCTACATGCACATGACCAACAACCGCCTGGGCGCGACCATCGTCGATGAGGCCTACCTGTCCTATCTGCTCGGGAGGGTCGTCGGCGACCAGCGGGCCGTCGCGGAGCCAGCGCCTTGACCTCCGGAACCGACTTCGCCTCCGCGCGCCCCCGGGTCCGCGGCGACGTGGTCGTCGGTCCCGCCCTGATCAGGGGCGGGAAGGACGTCCACGTCGTCAAGGACCCGGTGTCGGGGCGGTTGATGGCGGTGGGCGGCCGCGAGCACTTCATCATCTCCCGCCTGGACGGCGAGCGCAGTCTGGCCGACATCACCTCCGAGTACAGGACGGAGTTCGGCCGGATCCTCGACGACCGGGCGTGGGGCGCCATCATGACCACGCTGGCCCAGCGGCGCCTCCTGGAGGGGACGGCTCCCGAGCCCGGTCCGCCCGCCGCCAGCACGCGGAACCCGGCCACTCCGCTGCGGGCCAACCTTCCCCTCTTCTTCCCGGACGCGTGGATGGGGCGCATGGCGGCGCGGATGGCCCCGGTGTTCTCGCCGGGCTTCGTCATCCCCGCGCTCACCGCGGTCATCGCCGCGTGCGCCGTCATCGCCTGGAACCTCCCGTCGCTGGTGGAGTCCGCCCTGGAGGCGTGGGAGCGCCCCTGGATCGGAGGCCTCGCCCTGGCGGTCCTCTGGGGGATCGTCGCCCTGCACGAGATGGGGCACGGCCTGGCCGCGAAGCGGTTCGGAGCGCGGGTGGGCGACATCGGGATCCGCTGGCGCTTCCCGCTCCTGGCCCCCTACTGCTCGGTCGAGGAGATCCAGCTCCTGCCCAGGAGGCGTCGGGTGTACATCGCCTTCGCGGGGGTGTTCGTCAGCCTGCTGGCACTGCTGCCGGTGCTGCCCTTCTGGCTGGCGGCGTCCGAGGGCACGGCGGCGCACACGTTCACCTCGGCACTGCTGCTCTTCGGAGCAGCCGCCGCGCTGGCCAACTTCGTGCCGTTCCTGCGTCTGGACGGCTACGCGATGCTGAACCACGTCCTGGGCATGGAGAACCTGGCGCGCGACTCCGCCGCCCACGTGACCGCCTCCCTGGGCGCGGCCCTGCGCCGCCGGGATCCGGCGCCCCGGCCTCCCCGATGGGTCCGGAGCGTCTACGTCACCTATGCCGTCCTCGCCGCGATCTTCTACACGGCGCTGGCGGCGCTGGCCCTGGCGTGGTGGTTCGCACTGCTGGAACACCTGTTCGGCGCGCTGGCGGCGACGCTGGTCCTCGTCGCCACGGCCGTACTGACCACCGCCCTCTACCGCCTCGTCGCCGTACGGCAGCGCAGGCGCGCGGCGGACGGAGCGGCGGCTCCGAAGGACCAGGCGGGGGAACACGACACGCGACACCGGTTCACAGGCAAGGAAGGAACATGACCAAAGAGAACGACGGCGACACGGTCGCCGTAACCGTACATGGCCTGTCCAAGGCCTACGGGGGCAAGACGGTGGTGGACGACGTGTCGTTCACCGTCCGCGGGGGCGAGTTCTTCGGGCTCCTCGGCCCCAACGGCGCGGGCAAGACCACGACGCTGGAGATGATCGAGGGCCTGCGCCGGGCGGACGGCGGCTCGGTGTCCCTCCTGGGGGCATCACCCTGGCCGAGGAACACCGCGCTCCTGCCGAGGATCGGGGTACAGCTTCAGTCCTCGGCCTTCTTCGAGCGCCTGACCGCACGCGAGCAGCTGGTCACCTTCGGCGCGCTCTACGGGGTCGGCGGCGACCGGGCCGACGACGTGCTCGCCCTGGTCGGGCTCACCGAACAGGCGGGTATCCGCGAGGACAAGCTCTCCGGCGGCCAGCGGCAGCGGCTGTCGATCGCATGCGCCCTGGTGCACGACCCCGAGCTGCTGTTCCTGGACGAGCCGACGGCGTCCCTGGACCCGCAAGCGCGCCGCAACCTGTGGGACGTGCTGCGCGGCATCAAGGAACGTGGGAAGACGATCGTCTACACCACGCACTACATCGAGGAAGCCGAGCGCCTGTGCGACAGGGTCGCGATCCTCGACAACGGCCGTGTGATCGCGATGGACACACCGGGCCAGCTCATCAGCGGGCTGGGGCGGCCGACGAGCATGGAACTGCCCAAGCACGTGATCGGGCCCGACCAGGTCCGGGAACTCCCCGGGGTCGACACGGTGACCGTGGAGGGCGACCAGGTGCGTTTCAGCGCCTCGGACCCGGGCCCCGTCATGAAGGAGCTCACCGACCGGGGGGCGGCAGGCTCCCTCCAGATCCGCGCGACCTCCCTGGAGGACGTCTTCCTCGAACTCACCGGAAGGGAGTACCGGTCGTGACCGCCTTCCAGCAGCTCTCCGTCGCCGTCTCCAAGGGCTTCGTCAGGGACCGGGCGGCCCTGTTCTTCACGTTCCTCCTGCCCCTCTTCTTCCTGGTCCTGTTCGGGATCCTCTTCAAGAACATGGAGGGCGGGCAGGGCACCCTTGAGTCGATCCAGTACATCGCCCCGGGCATCCTCTCGTTCGGCATCGCGATGTCCGCGGTCACCGCCTCCGCGCTGGCCCTGGTCAACTGGCGCCAGAGCGGCCTGCTGCGCCGACTCCAGCTGGCCCCCGTGAACCCGTCGGTCATCATGACGTCGCGGTTCGCGGTGACGGTGGTGGTGGCCGTCATCCAGGCGGCCCTGTTCCTCGCCGTGGCCTTCCTGCCGTTCTTCGGCCTGCGCCTGGAGAGCGGGTGGTGGATGGCGATCCCGCTCTTCCTCCTCGGCGTGCTCTCCTTCTTCTCCCTCGGCATCCTCATCGGTTCCCTCTTCCAGACCGAGCAGGCGGCCTCCGCCGCCACCAACCTGCTCGTCCTGCCGCTCGGCTTCCTCTCCGGGACCTTCTTCCCGCTGGACTTCGCGCCCTCCTGGATGGACACGGTGTCGATGGTGAGCCCGCTCCGGCACATGAACGACGGAATGCTGGCCCTCATGGTGCGCGGCGAGGGACCGGAGGCACTCATCACCCCCAGCATCGCGCTCCTGCTATTCATGCTGGTAACAGCGGGCCTGGCGAGCTTCTTCTTCTCCAAATCGGAGAAGTGATCCCCTCCTGGAGCCCTCAGGAAGGCAAGGACACTGCCAGGAGAGTGCAAGCCGCCGCCGACATCCTCTGTATCAGGGGTCACGGCTCGGTCCCCACGAACCACAGCCGGGCGGGCCCCCGCCGGACAAGCAGTCACACAGAAGGAGAGACATATGCACAACGGCAACAAGCCGTCCGCGCTGGCCAGTCTCCAGGGCGAGCTCGAGCTCCTGGAGTCGGAGACCTTCGAGGTCCTCGACCTCGTGGAGGCCCGCGAGGAGATGCTGGGCAGCACCACCTCCACCACGAGCTGCTGCTCCAGCTGCTCCAGCAGCAGCTGCTCCAGCACCAGCTGCGCCTGATCCGGGAAAGGCGGACGACCATGGCTGGCAACATCCACGCGCTCCGCAACGAGCTCGAGCAGCTCGAGTCCGAGACCTTCGAGGTCCTCGACTTCGCGGACTCCCCCGAGGAAATGCTCTCCGGCACCACCTCCACCAGCAGCACCAGCTGCTGCTCCAGCTGCACGAGCTGCACCAGCACGGCCAGCAGCTGCGCCTAGCTCACCACCGCCGTGCCGGCCTCCGGGCCGGCACGGCGCCTTCGCCCCACCACGAGTCCGAGCCGAGGAATAGGTGCACAGCATGGGATCCGCCGCGAGCGGGAGCGGAGCGTTGCTCCAGGACGGGCTGGACCGGCGGTGGTCCGACACGGGCAGACCCGGCGAACAGCGTCCGAGGGTCCGCGTGCTCGGAGTGCTCGACGCGACCGGGACCGACGTCGGAACCGACCGTCCCGCGCTCTTCCTCACCCCCCGCTCGGTCCTGATCGGCCCGGTCGGCGACGGGGGCCGCGGACCGTGCGCGCGCTGTCTCGTCTCCCGCTGGCAGCGGCTCCGCCCACAGGCCGAACGCGCGGTCCTGGAGTCCGGCGGGAGCTTCGCGGGCCGCTTCCCCGCTCCCTACCTCACCGACTTCGCCGTCGACGCCGTCCACCGCCTGTACACCGAGGTGGCCGACGGGCGCCGGCGGACCTCCGAGGGCTCCGGGACCGCCGAGGTGGTCGAGCTGTCCCTGGCCTCCCTCACCGTGCGGTCCTTCCCCCTGCTGGCCGACTCGGGCTGCCCGCGCTGCGCCGATCCCGTGCCCGCCACCGCCGAACGGGGCCTTCCCCCGCTCGTGTCGAGGCCCAAGCCGGACCCCGACGGTTTCCGGCTCCGCCCTGCGAGCGACCACGACACGGACACCGCCGTCTTCGCCAATCCGGTCTGCGGTGCCCTGGGGGACGGCATCCACCTGGACCTGACGTCCCCGACCATGGCACCCGCGACCGGGAACATGCGGATCTCGGCGGGCGGACAGCTCCTGGACGTGGGGTGGTCCGGCCAGACCGACTCCTACCGCAGGAGTCAGCTGTCCGCCGTCTTCGAAGGGCTCGAACGGCACGCGGGCACCCAGCAGAGGCGGCACGCGAAGCTGGTGACCGGAAGCTACCGGGGGCTCACCGGCCAGGGGCTGCACGTGCTGGACCCCCGGGAGTGCGGGACCTACGACAGCGCCTTCTACGCCGAGTCCGAACGGCTGGTCCCGTTCGACCCCGACCAGGAGATGGCCTGGGTCTGGGGCAGGTCACTCCGTGACGAGCGCCCCGTCCTCGTACCGGAGCAGCTGGTCTACTACGTCCGAGACGGCTCCCCCGGCTCGTTCGTGGACGAGTGCTCCAACGGGTGCGCGGTCGGCAGCGTCCCGGAGGAGGCGATCCTGCACGCCCTCCTCGAACTGGTGGAGAGGGACGCCTTCGTGCTCGGCTGGTACGGCGCCGTTCCGCTTCCCGAGATCGCCGTCGACTCCCTGCGCTCGCCGAGGACGCGCCACATGGTGGACCGCATCCGCCTGCACGGATACGACGTCCGGCTCTTCGACAACCGGATCGACCTGCCGTTCCCGGTGGTCAACGCGGTGGGGATACGCCGTGACGGAGGACTGGGCAATCTCTGCTTCGCCGCGGGCTCGGACATGGACCCCGAGGGCGCCGTCCACTCCGCGCTGTCGGAGATCGCGACCTACATCCCCTCGCTCCCCACGCGCGCCGATCGGCGCGGGCGCGAACTGGAGGCGATGGCGGACGACTACGGCCTGGTGAGGGAGCTCAAGGACCACCCGCTGCTGTTCGCCCTTCCCGGGATGGCCCCGAGCGCGGACTTCCTCCTCAGGGACGGCCCGGCCGGCTCCCTGCCGGACATGTACCAGGACTGGGACGACAGGCGCCCCCGCAACGAGGACCTGCTCGACGACCTGCGGTTCTGCGTGTCGGTGCTGACCGACGAGGGATTCGACGTGATCGCCGTGGACCAGACCTCGTCCGAGCAGGAGTCCGCCGGACTCTCCAACGTCTGCGTCATCGTCCCGGGCCTGTCCCCCATCGACTTCGGCTGGAGCAAGCAGCGGGTCCTGACGATGCCGAGGTTCCACGACCTGGTGGAGCGCATGACGGTGGGGGCGGCCCCGGCGGGTGTGCCCAACCCGGTTCCGCACCCCTTCCCCTGACCGCCTCCGGAAGCCCTACCCCCTGCGCCGTCGCGCCATGGTGACGGCGAAGGCGGGGATACCCCAGAAACCGCAGAACAACGCCCAGCCGAGCAGGCCCATGGGGTAACCCATGACCAGCGCGGGGACGGCCCATACGACGAACATGACCGCGGTGAAGATGCCCCAGACCGCCATCGGGTTCATCTGCGACTTCTCCGAACTCTCCGAAGGCGGCTCGGGTGCCGTCTCCGCCCGGTCAACGGTCGCGGGGAGATCGCCGAGCACGACCTGGAGTTCCCCCCGGGTCTGTGCGCCGAACGCCTCGGCGACCCTTCTCTCGTGCTCTTCCTGGTCCAGCCTTCCTTCCTCGAAGGCGGTACGCAGCCGTGTCACGGCCTCGTCCCGTTCTCCGTCCGAAGCACGCTGCCGGCCTTCGGGCAAATTCTGCGTCACGTGTCATCCTCCTGTTTCGTTGGGTATCAGTAGCGCGGCGGTTCTGTCCACGCATTCGGAGGCGACGTCCCGCAGCAGCCGGAAAACACCGAGGCGACCGGCTCCGCAGTGGTGGATCAGGGACGCGTCGTACAGCTCGCCCAGCGCCTGGTCGAACTCGGTCGGCGTACCGGAGAAGCCATCGAAGAGCTCCGTCACCAACCTCCCCTGCCGCTCCGCCAGGGCGAGCTCCCGGAAGATGCGCTGCGCGGTCACGCCCACCTCCTCATAGCACTGGCGCAGCTGCTCGCGCATGGAGAACTCCGACTCCGAGGCCGCGGAGAGCTGGTCGAGCGGGGACAGCTCCAGCAGAGCCGCGAACTGGGACAGGGTGAGGTGCGGGGTGGACACGTACTTCGCCCCGGCCAGGCGCAGCGCTCCGGGAAGCCCGCCGCAGGTGTCGGAGATCCGTTGCAGGGTCTCGGGCTTCTCGTCCTCCGCCTCGGCCCCGATGATCCTGGTGATCAGCTGGACCGAGTGGAACCGGCTCAGCGGGAAGACGCTGTGGGGACGGGCGCCGTGGAAAGCGATCAGACGTGGCAGGAAGTTGCGGCTGGTGACGATCACACGCGACTCGGGTGACCGGGGGAAGAGGGGAACGCAGTCGGTGAAGGTCCTGACTCCGTCGACGACGACGAGGCACGGGCGGTCCACCATGACGGACTTCCAGTGCCGCAGGAGCTGTGCCTCCAGACCGCCGTCCCCCGCCGGATGGCTCTCCGGCGGCTCGGCTCCCGCCTGGAGGAGAAGGTCCCACAGCACCGCCGACCTGTCCCGGCGTGTTCCGTCCGGTTTGAGCAGCTGCGCGAAGTAGACGCCCCCCGCGAACCTGTCCGAGCACCGCTTCGCCGTCTGGAGCGCGATCTCCGTCTTGCCGACGAGGGGAGGACCGGAGAGGGTCAGCACCGGGGTGTCCGAATCATTGATCTCCTCGACCAGGGTCTCGACGATCTCGCTCCTGCCGACGAAGTCCTGGGCCAGCGGCAGGTACGTCGCCGCCCGGCCCGTCTCCGGCGCGCTCACAGCGGCCGTCTCGGGCCTGTTGACCTGGGTGCCCCTCGGTACGGCGCGGACCGGTCCGACCTGCTCGGGCGTGATCTCGGCCTGTCGGAGTACCTGAAGGTGCAGGCGTTGGAGGCTCGTGCGGGGCTCGATCCCGAGTTCGCTCGTCATGTACTCGTGGACCTTGCGGTACTCGTTCAGCGCCTCGGTGGTCCGCCCGGTCCTGTAGAGCGCCTCGATGAGCTGCTCCCAGTAGCGCTCGCGCTCGGGCCTGTGCGCGATGGCCTGTCTGACCTGGGGTGCCATCCCGTCGATGTCCCCCAGGGAGAGGTCGATGGTGAAGCGGCGCTCCAGTACGTCGAACCACTGGTCGTTCAGCCGGGGGGTCTCCTCCCTGTGCAGGGTCTCCGACGGGATATTGGACAGGGCGGGGCCCTTCCACAGTTTCTCCGCCCTTTGGAGGGCCGAGCGCTCGTTCTCCACCTCCCCGGAGGAGCGGTAGTTGGCGGCTTTACCGAGGAGCCGTTGGAACACCAGGAGGTCGAGTGCGTCGCTGTTCGGGGGGAAGGCGATGCGGTATCCCCGCGGCATGGTGTCGATGGGGTCGGATCCGTTGTCGTACTTCCGCAGCAGACGACGGAGCCGGAGTATGTACGTCGGCAGGGTCACGTCCGCGTTGACGGGCGGTTCCTCGCCCCACAGCGCGTACTTCAGGTACTCAAGGGAAACGAAGGCGTTGCACTTGAGGAGGAGGCTCGCGAGGATCGCGCTCGGCTTCGTCGAGGGAAGGACGGCGTCCTCACCGTCCGAGACGATGGTCGCGGGACCGAGGACTTCAAATCTGTAGTTCATACCGATCCGGTACCGTACCTTTTAATTCGGGGGTCAGCATTGCCGGACAACGACCACACAATTCCCCTGTGAGAGCAAAATTGCATATGGCAGGGACAATGGCACTCGATTCCGGTTACCGGGATACGTCAGCCGGAAATTACGGGGTCTCCACGTGCTCGGCTTGACTTGAACAGGAAACTGGTCGCCCAACACCTCACACGGACTCATAGGGAAGAACAATACTACGGTCAAATCATCAAGTATCCTATCCACTTGGTGTTGAGCTAACCCTTGTATCCACAGGTGTTCCACGTGGGCCGAAACAGTCGGCGCGGGGCGCGGGGCGCCTCCAGGACTTGGGGACAGAGCCTGGATGCACGCCTGAGGCTACCGATCCGGTAGAGAACAAGCGGTTGACTCCCGGTGACGTAGACATGACGGAGTAAAGGGCGTAACCGCAGATCGCGCACAGCCGGACCGAATACTCCAGGTTAGTTTCCATGCTCGTTCCGTCGCCTTTGCAATTCCCATCCCACCTCATCAGTCGGAAACCCATTAACACGTAGTGGGACGCCACCGGAAGGATATGGGTTCGCGCCCGTTCACCGTATTTCCCGGCGGCTGGCCGGACACGCGTCCACCTCGGAGTATCTCCGTCCGGCCATACTGGCGAACGCCCCCCGTCACCTGCGAAAAAGCTGTGGCGGAGCCCGGCACCGCACCGTTTACACGTTCCCCCCGCGGGTAGCGGCAAGCACGTTCTTCGCAGCGGTGAGAGAGGTGGTGTCGGTGCCGTCGAGAGATCGAATCGCTGACCCGTGGGGTTCCCGGACTCCGTACGGGCCGGGGCAGGAGTGGCCGACCAGGGTGGACAGCCACCTTGCCGAAGGAGTGGAACCCGACCAGGTGGACCGCTGGGTGCAGTCCGCGACGATCCTGCACTCCAACGGCGACGCGCTCGACATCGCGGTCAGGGACGGACAGATCGTGGGGGTACGCGGCAGGGAGGACGACCGGGTCAACCACGGGCGCCTCGGGCCCAAGGACCTCTACGGGTGGCAGGCCAACAACTCACCGGACCGGCTCACCCGGCCGCTGGTCCGCCGGGACGGCGAGCTGGTCGAGACCGACTGGGACACCGCGATGGACCTCGTCGTGCGGCGCAGCGGGGAGCTGCTCGACGAGCAGGGGGCCAGCGCGCTGGCCTTCTACACCAGCGGACAGCTGTTCCTGGAGGAGTACTACACACTCGCCGCCATCGGCCACGGCGCGATCGGCACCAACCACATGGACGGCAACACCCGGCTGTGTACGGCGACCGCGGCCGCGGCGCTCAAGGAGTCGTTCGGATGCGACGGCCAACCCGGCTCCTACACCGACGTCGACCACGCCGACGTCATCGCCGTCTACGGCCACAACATCGCCGAGACGCAGACGGTGCTGTGGGCACGTATGCTCGACCGCCTGGCCGGACCCGATCCGCCCCGGATCCTGTGCGTCGACCCGCGGACGACCCCGGTGGCACGGGAGGCCACGGTGCACCTCGCTCCGCGCCTGGGGACCAATGTCGCTCTGATGAACGGCATTCTGCACGAGATCATCCGCATGGGCCGGGTCGACCACGGCTACGTCGACACCCACACCGTCGGCTACGACGCACTGGTCGAGAGGGTCTCCGAGTACACGCCCGAGCGCGTCGCTGACGTCTGCGGCGTTCCTGCGGAGAGTATCCGCGAGGCGGCGGAACTGCTCGGGAGCGCCGAACGACTGTTGTCGACCGTGCTGCAGGGCTTCTACCAGTCCCACCAGGCGACCGCCGCCTCCGTACAGGTCAACAACACCCACCTGATCCGCGGCATGCTCGGCAGACCCGGAGCGGGCATCCTCCAGATGAACGGACAGCCCACGGCGCAGAACACACGTGAGTGCGGTGCCGACGGCGACCTCACGGGCTTTCGCAACTGGAACAACGACGAACACATCGAGGACCTCGCCGCGCTGTGGAACCTCGACCCGATGCGGATCCCGCACTACGCCCCGCCCACCCACGCGATGCAGATCATGCGCTATGCCGAGAAGGGCTCCGTGCGGTTCCTGTGGATCAGCGCCACCAACCCGGCGGTGTCGCTGCCGGAGTTGAAGCGGATCCGCTCACTGCTCGCGCGGCGGGGCCTGTTCCTGGTGGTGCAGGACATCTTCATGACCGAGACCGCCGAACTCGCCGACGTGGTGCTGCCCGCCGCGACCTGGGGGGAGAAGACGGGCACGCTCACCAACGCCGACCGCACCGTCCACCTGTCCGAAAAGGCCGTCGACCCGCCCGGCGAGGCCCGGCCGGACCTCGACATCCTCCTGGACTACGCGCGGCGGATGGACTTTCGCGACAAGGACGGAGCGGCGTTTCCGCAGTGGCACGACCCGGAGTCGGCCTTCGAGGCCTGGAAACGGGCCAGCGCCGGCCAGCTGTGCGACTACACCGGCATCACCTACGCCAAGCTACGCGGCGGCAGCGGCGTGCAGTGGCCCTGCAACGACGACAACCCGGACGGCACCGAGCGGCTCTACGCCGACGGCCGTTTCTGGGCCGCGCCGGATGTCTGCGAGAGCTACGGCCGGGACCTGGTCACCGGCGCACCGACGGAGCCCACCGAGTACAAGGCGATGAACCCCGAGGGCAAGGCGCTCATCAAGTCCGCCGAGTACCTGCCCCCGCACGAGGCGCCGGACGCGGAGTACCCCTTCGCGCTCACCACCGGCCGCACGCTGTACCACTTCCACACGCGTACCAAGACCGGGCGCGCCCCACAGCTACAGCGGACGGCCCCCGAGGTCTGGGTGGAGGTCTCGGCCTCCGACGCGCGGGAGGCCGGGGTGACCGAGGGCGACCCCGTGGAGGTGGCCTCGCCGCGCGGAATGATCCGGGCTCGGGCACGGATCAGCGATATCCGGCCCGGGGTGCTGTTCGTCCCGTTCCACTACGGCTACTGGGACACCGGCAAGGAAGAGGACGGGGACCGGGACAGGGCGGCCAACGAGACGACCGTCACCGACTGGGATCCGGTGTCCAAACAGCCTCTGTTCAAGACCTCGGCGGCCCGGCTGCGGCCGCTGGGCTCGGGCAACGGCTCACCAGCACCCGCGCCCACGACGGCCGCGTCCCGACCGGTCAGCGCCGGCGTGCCCAGAACCCGGGGCGGACCCGACGCCGCGGCCGAGGAGACCGTTGGAGGTGGGCGATGAGGATCGGCGTGGCACTGCGCGAACTGCACGGCTCGGAGAGCGCTCTGGCGGGTGAGCTGCTCAGAGTGGCCGACCGGCACGCGAAGGAGCACGAGGTCCACCACGTGGCCACGGACCTGGCCCGGTGGTCGCGGGAGCACGTGCGCGGGCTCGCCGAGGCCGGGGGCCGCTACGGCCTGGAGCTGGACGGCTCCAAGGCGGAGAACCCGGACCCGCCCACCGAGGAGGCGGGTGAGCTGCCAGGGGACGGTTCCGACCAGGACCTGCTGCTCCTGGCGGACCTGCGGCGGCTGCACCGCATGGCCGCGGGCGTCTCGCTGGACTGGGACCTGCTCGGCCAGGGCGCTCAGGTGACCGCGGACACCGAACTGTTGGCGCTCACCAAGCGGTGCCACCCGCAGTCGCTGCGCCAGATGAACTGGGCCGACGCGATGCTCAAGGCGGTCTCTCCCCAGGTCCTGGCGAGCTGAGGCCCGGGGTCCCGGGGAACCGGCGGGGGCTGACACGGCCGTTCCGTGCCCGCGATGCCCGGAGGCTGGTGCGCTCCGGCGTTCCCGGCCCGGGCCCCCTGGCCGACCAGGTGGCCCGTCAGGTGGCCCGGTCGGTTCTGTCGGCCCCGGCCTGGCCGGTCGCCCCAGGGCGTCATCGGCGTCCTGGCCCTCACCCTGAACGTGGCGGTGCTGGTCGACGCCCACACCGGTCCGGGGATCAGCGGCCTGCGCTGGATCAATCTGGCCGGGGTCGCGTTCTTCGCCTTTCTGCTGTTCGTGCTGCTCCCGGCCACGGTGCACCAGCGCAGGAGGGCCCGGTCCTTCCTCGACAACACCCCGCCCTGTCCCCCACCGCCCGGGGCGCGAAGCCGCCGGAAGCGGAGCGGGGTCACGGGCGGCCGACGCCACCGATGACGTGTGGGTCAGGCCTGGGGACATCATCCCCCTCAAAGGGCATCTCGACGACTGGCACGTACCTGCCGGCCGCCTCCCCGCCGTGCTCGTCGCTGTAGCTGAGGGAACCGCCGCCCGCACGGACCTTGTAGGCGCTGTTGAGCAGCATCAGCTGGGAGCTCACCTCCTCCGCGGTGGGCGGACTGCCCTCCAGGTCCATCGCGTTGGTCATCCGCACGGCGCTGGCCGCCACGGCGAACGCGTCATGGTTGACCAGGGCGTATCCGTTGTCGAGGGCGGTGTTGTCACCGTCGGAGTCCTCGTCGGTGGCACCGTCCCCGACGTACTCGCGGAAGGCGTTCACGAAAGACGCGTAGTGCGGCGGCCTGTCAGCCGAGGCATCGCCCGTGTCCCAGCGGGGGTCGGTGGCCGAGGCGTAGACCAGGGTGATGTCGCCTTCCTCCAGGTATCCCATCACCTCCTCGTCGCCCAGGGCGGTCAGGCCGATGGCGGAGAACAGCACCCGGAAGGGCCGGTCGGTACAGGGCCGGTGGGCGAGGGAGTCGAGGAACTCCTTGAGGTCCGGGGCGCGTCCCGCGAAGAACACCGTGTCGGCCGCCGAGGCGCACACGTTGAGGACCACCGTGTCGAACAGGCCCGCCTTGGGAGGATTACCGATGGTCGTACCCGCGTACGCCTGGGAGTGCCCGGTGATGTAGACCCCGAGCTGGTCCTCGTAGGCCTCCTTCAGTGAGCTGACGAACAGGTCGGGATCGTTCTCGTCATAGACCAGGCTCGCCCTCACCGGTTCCTCCAGGCCGTCGAGGTAGGTGCGCAGCGCCCGCACGTACTCGGTGTTGCTGGGGGCCGCGCGCATCAGGCCCGGCGTCTCCGGATGGGCGAAGCCGTCAGCGGTGACCGCGGAGGACACCATGGGGATGCCGTGCGTGTCTAGGCGGGCCGCCACGTCACGGGTGGAGTCGATACTCACCCCCATGCCGATGACCGCCACGAGGGGGTTCTCCTCGTCCTCGGCCATGGCGACCAGGTCGGACACGACCGGTTTCCACTGCTCCTGCTGACCGCCCATGTTGGCGAGGTACAGCTGGATCCCGGGACTCTCGTCACCGAAGTGGGGAGAGTGGTTGGCTCGCATCTGGGCGGTGTAGGCGCCCTCCAGGGACCTGACCATGCGCTCGGGGTCCATGGGGCTGACTGAGCCGAAGGTGAGCGTGCCCAGGAGCGCGATCCGGACGACGTGTCCGTCGGCGTCGTCCGCCACCCGTTCGTTCTCCTCGGCTATGTCGGCCTGCACGTCGGCGTAGTCCTGGTGGTAGACGTACGAGCCGTCGGTGACACCGGCGCACTGCCCGCCGACCAGCCGCACACCGCTGGTGGGTCCACCGCAGGTGAACACGTCCCAGTAGAGGACGACCGGGACCACGAGCAGGAGGGCCAGAACGGGCACGACCAGCTTCCACCACCGCCTCAGCCATCTCCCGAAGAGGGAACCCGGCCTGCCGGGCACGTTCGCGGACAGGGGTGCGTTGCTGGGATCGGTCATGGTCGTCCCCTCTCTGGCGTGCGGTCGCTCATGCCTTGGCACCGAACTTGGCGACCAGCCGCAGGTGCCAGGCCGCCTCCTCGAAGATGTGGGCCGCTCCTCTGGGGGCCCGTCCGGCGAGGTCGTTCAGCGCCATGTGGCAGACCGAGTGCAGGGACCCGGACCGGAAGTGGTCGGGGTCGTTGAGGATCTGGCGGGCCGCGACGAGCTTGAGGATGGTCCCGGTCTCCTCCGCGCCCTCCGTCTCCTCCGCGGCCGCGTGCCGCTGCCAAGTGTTCGTCCACGCGTCCAGAAGCGGAAGCGGCGGGCGGGCCCGCAGGGGCGCCGCGGTGATCCCCCGGAGCAGCCGGACCCACTCCTCGCCACCGATGTCGGGGGTCTGGAGCCAACCCTGGAGGTGCCAGGCCACGCGGGAGAGCTGTCCGGCGCAGAGACGGTGGTAGAGCTCGCACTCGGTGGAGCGCCGGTTGTCGGCCTGCCCGCTCTGGTAGTAGTCGGCGAGCTTGAGGTGGACGGCGTCCCAGTTCCCGGGGGCGCCGGTCGAGCGCCTGGCCAGGCGCCGGAACAGGAGGCGGCGCAGCACCGTGGCCGCATCCGGGTCGGTCCGGTCCCACAGCGGATAGGCGAGGAGGCGGTCCTCCTCGACGCGTTCGGTGAGCTCACCCGACCGGTTCAGCCAGAGCCCCGCGTCGGGGTCCCTGGCAGCGGAGCAGGTGACGAGCGCCTCCTTGAGGCGGTGGTCGAGCAGCTCGGGGTCGACGCCGAGTGCCGTCGCGAGCATGTGCTCCTCGACGGTCGCGGTGGACTCAAGCTTGGTGGCCGGGTCCACGGGGCGGTGGGAGAGCGCGCCGTGCAGGCTGTTCCCCTGGACCGCGACCCAGGCGTCGGTGAGCTGGGCGGTGGTCCCCGGGTGGCCCCCGGTGAAGTCCACCAGGAGGTCGACGATCTCGTTCGAGACGTGGCTGCTGCCCCTGACCCGGGAACGGGCTCGGGAGAACAGTTCGCCGACGTCCCGTCGGCCCAGCGGGGCCAGGGAGGAGAAGCGCATGTACGGCCGGGTGTCCTCGTAAAACCGCTCGAAGGGCACTCCGTCGACCGTCCCGGCCGTGGTGGCGACGACGGTGAGCGGCTCGGGGAAGCTGGCTCCACCGAAGAGGGCCGTTCTGGTGAAGGGCGCCGGCACCTCGGCCAGGGACCTGAGGAGCACGGGTCCCACGCCCTGGTCGGCGTTGTCCAGCAGGATGACGGGGGTGGGCTGGTAGCCCACGCTCCTGGACGTGCTCTGGAGGTCGGCGAACAGGGCTTCGCCCAGGAAGCGGCTCACCTTCTCCCGATTGGAGATGCGGGACACGGCGTCCACGGCGCCGGGCTCCCGCGCCTGCCACCACAGGTGGTAGAGGGAGTCGGCCACCTGTTCCTTGGCCTGCCCGCCCTGGCCCTGGGCGCGCATCCACTCGAAGACGCCCTCAAGGACGCGGGCGCCCACCCCGGAGACCGCGGTGACCCACTTGGCGATGTCGACGGGGAGGGGGTCGGCGCCGATCAGCTCCGCGGGCGGGATGAGGTTGCCCGCGTCACCCAGGAACCTGCTCAGCCGACCCATGCCGGTGGGCCAGACCTCGTTCACCAGGCCGGTGATCTGGGCGTGCGCGTTGTCGTTCCTGCTCTTGATGTCTCCCTCGTCGCCCGGCTCCCCGTCCGGGTCGATTTCCAGGCGGATGGTGATCAGGGCGATCCAGAGCCGGGGGAACTGGAGGCGCCCATAGTACTTCAGGGCTCGGGCGAGGCCTTTCTCCTTGTGGGAGGTGATGGCGGTGAATGCGTCGGGGACGCTGGAGTGGTATCTGGCGTCGGCCAGGTCCAGGTGGGCGTAGGGAATGCCGAGTCTCTCCAGCTCCCGGGCCTTGTGCAGGACGAAGTGGGACTTTCCGTAGCCCTGCGGACCATGGACGACCAGGATGGGGCGCCGGCGCCCCGCCGGACCGGACCATCGGGGGTCGACGAGCTCCGTGTAGCAGTCGGACTGCACCTCCTGTCCGACTGGTGTCTCATGCCCCTCGGGGTCTTCCGCACCACTTGTCACGCCCTAGTCGCCTCCTGTTGTCCGCGCTCGTTTCGGCCTACCAACGACATATGATGCGCGCTCTTCGCGGATTTATGGCCGCGAACGTTTTTTGTGACGCACGCGTTATGATAATTATCCTATCCCTGGAGAAATGTCACCCTTTGCGAAGTTTGTTAATAAGGGTGCTTGTGTTGCTGGTGGGCAACGATTCCGATTGATGAAGCGGAGCGCTCCGAGGTTTTCCGCAGAAGAGGACGCGCCCTTCATCCGATGAGTCGGCCCTGGTTTCATGGGATGAGATTCCCCCGATTCGAGCGGAGAGTCCTGTGGCGGTCACCGGTACGACGGCGGACGCGGGCACGCGTGAGCCCACCCTCGCGACACGCCCGCGGCTGCCCTCACCGGGGACGCCGGACGCCCGGGGCCCGTGGCGCTACCTGTGGTGGCTCATCGCCTCACAGCCGCGCAGAGTGCTGGCCGGCTCGTTCTGGGGCACCGTCTGGATGATGGGCCTGATGGTGTCGCCCTACCTCCTCGCCCGCGCGGTGGACGACGGCCTGCGAGCCGGGGACCGCGGCACCCTGCTGCTGTGGGCGTCCGTGCTCGGGCTCGTCGGGGTGTTCAACGCGGCCGTGTCGATCATGCGGCACCGCACCATGACGTTCGTGCGGATGGACGCCTCGCTGCGCACCATGCGAGTGGTGGCCAGACACGCGGCGCGCCTGGGCGCGGCCCTGTCCCGGCGGTCCTCCCCCGGCGAACTGTCCACCGTGCAGGTCCTGGACGTGGGCCGGATAGCGCGGATGCTCACCATGACCGGTCCGGGTGTGGGCGCTGTCATCGCCTACACGGGCGTCGCGGTGCTGCTCTTCACCGTCTCCCCGATGCTGGCGGCCGTCGTGGTGGTCGGTGTGCCGCTGCTCGCCCTGGCCGTCGGACCGCTGCTGCGCGGCCTGCACGGACGGCAGAGCGTCTACCGGGACGGGGAGGGCGCGCTGACCACGCTGGCGGCCGACATCGTGACCGGGCTCCGGGTGCTGTGCGGGATCGGCGGCAAGGACCGTTTCTCCGCCCGGTACCGGGAACGCTCGGCGGCTCTGTTGCACCAGGGGTACCGGCTGGGCGCGGCCACCAGTTGGTTCGAGGCGGTCAGCGCGTGCCTGCCGGTGGTCTTCCTGGCCACGGTCACCTGGATCGCCGCCAGGTTGACGCTGGCCGGCGAGATCACCGTGGGCGAGATGATCGCCGTGTACGGCTACGTCGCGGTCCTCATCGTCCCGGTGTTCTTCCTGGTCGAGGCGGCCAACGACCTCACACACGGGTACGTGTCGCTGAACCGGGTGGCACGGCTGCTGCGGTCCGAACCCTCGCTGTCGGGCGGCGGCACGGCTCCCCCGGAGGGACCCGCCGAGCTGGTGGATCCGGTGACCGGGACACGGGTGCCGCCGGGGTCGATGACCGCCCTGGTCTCCACGGGCCCGGGGGAGGCGGCCGGGGTCGTGGAGCGGCTGGGCCGGTACACCGACTCCGACGCCTCCTGGGGAGGGGCTCCGCTCCGCGACATGGCCCTGGATGCCGTGCGCGACCGCGTCCTGGTCGGCGACAACGAGGCCCACCTGTTCGCCGGTTCGTTGCGCGAGGTGGTCGCGGCGCACGGCGGCCGGACTGACGAGGAGGTCTCGGAGGCGCTGTGGACGGCCGGGGCGCTGGACGTCGTCTCCGCCATGTCCGGCGGACTGGACTCGGTGGTGGAGGCCCGGGGCCGCAACCTGTCCGGCGGGCAGCGCCAGAGGGTGCGGCTCGCCCGCGCGCTCCTCGCCGAACCGGAGACGCTCCTGTTGGTCGATCCCACCTCCGCGGTGGACGCGCACACCGAGGCGGTGATCGCCGCGCGGCTGTACGAGGCCCGCCGGGGACGCACGACCGTGGTGGTGAGCACCTCTCCGCTGCTGCTGGCCCGTGCGGACCGGGTGGTCCTGCTGGCCGACGGGCGGGCTACGGCGGTGGGCACGCACGGGGGACTGCTCAACACACGGCCGGACTACCGGGCACTGGTGCTGCGCGGAGCGGACGAGGAGGCCGGGGCATGAGCACGGAAACCGGGGGAAGGGCGGAGCGGCTGCCGGTGGCGGATCCCGCGACGGTACGCCGGGACGCCTGGCGGCTGCTGCGCGCGGACCGCCGGAGCCTGACCTGGACCGTCGCGCTGACCTGTCTGGCCAGTGCGGCCGGGCTGGCCGGCCCCTACCTGCTGGGACGGATCATCAACCTGCTGGAGGCGGGGGAGGCCACCGTCGCGGCGATCGACGCGTTGGCCGTCGGTGTACTGGGGTGCGCGCTGGCGCAGCTGGTACTGACCCGGTACGCGCAGCTGGGCGCGTTTCGCTTCGGGGAACGGGCGCTCGGGCGGCTGCGCGAGGAGTTCGTGGACCGGGCTCTGGCTCTGCCGACCCGGGTGGTGGAGCGCTCGGGCACAGGCGACCTGACCAACCGGGCCTCGGGGGACGTGGGCGTGGTCGGCACGACCCTGCGGACCGCGGTCCCCGACGCGTTCCTCGCCGTGTCGCAGATCCTCTTCCCGCTGGCAGCGGTGTTCTGGCTCAGTCCGCTGCTGGGGACCCTCGTCCTGGTGGGCGCGCCCCTGGTCTGGTGGACGCTGCGCTGGTACCTTCGCCGGTCGCGCACCGCCTACCTGGCCGAGGGAGCGGCCAACTCGACCGCCCTGGAGGGGGTGGCCGCCACCGCCGAGGGCGCACGCACCGTGGAGGCGCTGAACCTGCGGGACGGGCGGGTGGCACGGACCGACCGGGACGCCTGGGAGGTGCACGAGGCCCGGCGGCGGACCCTACGCCTGCGCTCGGTGCTGTACCCGGTCAGCGACGTCTCGTTCGTCCTGCCCGCCGTGGTGGTGCTGTCGGTCGGCGGACTGCTCCATCTGGACGGCAGGATGAGCCTGGGCCTGGTGGTGGCCTGCTGCCTGTACACGCAGCAGTTGGAGGCCCCGGCCAGCCGGATCATGTACTGGGTGGAGCAGCTCCAGAGCGGCGGGGCCTCGTTCGCCCGGGTACGCGGGGTGGGGGAGGCCGCGGCGGCCCCCGTCCCCGGGGCTCTGGCCCCCTCCGGCGACCGGATCGAGGTACGCGGGGCCGGCTACTCCTATGTGGAGGGCCGGGACGTCCTGCGCGGGGTCGACCTGACGGTGCGGCCGGGCGAACGGTTGGCGATCGTGGGGCCTTCGGGGGCGGGCAAGACCACGCTGGGTCGGCTGCTGGCCGGGGCGGACGCACCCCGTTCGGGGAGTGTGCTGGTGGGAGGGGCACCCGTGGCCGACCTGGCCCCGGAGGAACTGCGGCGGCGGATCGTCCTGGTCGACCAGGAGCACCACGTGTTCGCGGGGACGCTGCGCGAGAACCTGGCCGTCGCGTCCGGGGACGCCGACGACGCCGCCCTGCTAGCCGCGTTGGCGGCCGTGGACGCGGACTGGGTTCGGGAGCTCCCGAGGGGATTGGACACCCTGCTGGGCGCGGGCGGCACGGTGCTGGACGCGGCCCGCGCCCAGCAGTTGGCCCTGGCCCGGGTGGTGCTGGCCGATCCGCACACGGTGGTGCTGGACGAGGCGACCTCGCTGCTGGATCCCACCACCGCGCGGGATACGGAGCGGTCGCTGGCGGCGGTGCTGGAGGGGCGGACGGTGATCGCGATCGCGCACCGGCTGCACACCGCGCACGACGCCGACAGGGTGGCGGTGGTGGAGGAGGGCAGGATCACCGAACTCGGCGACCACCACGCGCTGGTGAACGCTGACGGCCCCTACTCCGCCCTGTGGAGATCCTGGCACGGCACCTCCTGATCCCTGGCCGGCGGACCGGCTCATGGCTCCGGGGAGAGGAACTCCAGGCGGTTGCCGTTGTTGTCGTGAACGTGGAACCGCCGATAGCCGGGGAGGAGGCCGTCCCACTTGAGACCGTGCCCGGCCTCGGTGAGGCGCTGGGCCAGGGCGTCGATTTCACGGACGAGGATGCCGGGGTGCCCCTTCCTGCGGGGGCGGAAGTCCGGGTCCACGCCCAGGTGCAGCTCCAGGGTGTCGGCGCGCAGCCACAAACCGCCGCGCGCGGCCAGGGCCCGGGGTTTGGGGACCTCCACGAGGCCGACGGTGTCGACGTAGAAGGCACGGCACGCGTCCTCGGCGCCGACGGGGATATCGATCTGGACGTGGTGGAGTCCGAAGCCGAGTGCGGTCGTCGGAGCCGTCACGTACACCTCCCGGAGGGCTGGTCGCGGCGACACGGGGACCTGGATCCGGCACCCCGCAAATGTACCTTGACATCGAGATACTTCCGTCATCCTATACCGGGGACCGGGTCCCGCGCGTGTCCGGTTCCGGCCACGACGGCTTCCCTCCCCTCGCAAGCCCGCCGGTGGACGCGCTCCGAACTGTCACCGGGTTCCGCCACCATGGACGGGACCACCGCCTTCAGCCCGAGGAGTGCCATGCCCGACCAGATCTGTGCCTGGGCGCGGGGATCGTCCGACCTGATGAGGGCCTACCACGACAAGGAGTGGGGCAGGCCCTCCCGAGACGACGCCCACCTGTTCGAGATGCTCGTCCTGGAGGGCGCGCAGGCCGGACTGTCCTGGTCCACCGTGCTCAACAAACGGGAGAACTACCGGCGGGCCCTGGACGGATTCGACCGGGACCGGATCGCGGAGTACGGCCGGGAAGACGCCGACCGGCTCCTCCAGGACGCCGGGATCATCCGCAACCGCCTCAAGGTGGCCTCGCTTCCCCGCAACGCGCGGGCCTTCCAGCAGGTGCGCGCGGAGTTCGGCACCTTCGCCGACTACCTGTGGGGGTGGGTGGACGGTGCGCCCTTGGTCAACCGCTTCACCGAGCAGGCCGAGGTGCCGGCGAGCACCCCGCTGTCGGACCGGGTCAGCAAGGACCTCAGAAAGCGCGGCTTCAACTTCGTCGGCACGACCATCGTCTACTCCTACCTCCAGTCCGTCGGCGTGATCGACGACCACCTCGTCGACTGCCCCGCCAAGCCCGCCTGAGCACCGCTGGAGACGCCTGCGCGTTCCGGTCAGCCGGCCCCCGGCACCTCCACCGGGGCACGCCCGCGCGCGGTCTCCCACCAGCGGGTCACCCCGACGTCCCGCAGGAACGCGTGGTCGTGGCTGGCCACGAGCAGCGCGCCCCGGTAGTCCGCGAGGGCCTCGGCCAGCTGCCGCTGGCTGTCCAGGTCGAGGTTGTTGGTGGGCTCGTCCAGCACCAGCAGCTTGGGAGGGGTGTCCGCCAGCAGCAGCCGGGCCAGCGCGACCCGGAACCGCTCGCCCCCGGACAGGTCGCCCGCCAGCCGGTCCACCCGGTCACCCCTGATGAGGAAGCGGGCCAGGCTGGCCCGCACCCGGTGCGGCGTGGCGGACGGCGCCGCCGCGCGCACGTTGTCCAGCACGCTCAGGCCGTCCTCCAGCACGTCCAGCCGCTGCGGCAGGTAGCCGATTCGGCCGACCGCGTGCACGACCTCGGCCCGCGGATGGCTCCCCCGGCCGACCACCGCCCTGAGCAGGGTGGTCTTGCCCGACCCGTTGGGGCCGACCAGCGCCACCCGCTCGGGTCCGCGCACGTACAGCCGCCCACCGCCGGGGGCGCGCAGCTCCAGCACGTCGTGTCCGGCCGGGACCTCGGTGCCGGGCAGGGCGATCCTGATGGTGTCGTCGTCACGGACGGCCTCCTCCGCCCGGTCCAGCTCCTCCCTGGCATCGGCCAGCTTGTCCTCCTGCATGATCCGGTGCTTGCCCGCCGCCACCTGGGCGTCGCGCTTGCGCTGCTTCATGACCACGCGCGGCTCGCGCTTGGTGTCGTACATCTTCTTGCCATAGCGCGCCCGCCGGGCCAGCTTGACCTGGGCGTCGGCGAGCTGGCGCTTCTCCCGGCGCACGTCGGCCCCGGCCGCGCGCACCATGCGCCGGGCCGCCTCCTGCTCGGCGGCCAGCTGCTCGGTGTAGGCGGAGTAGTTGCCGCCCCACACGCGTATGCGTCCGTCCCGGAGTTCGGCCGTCTGGTCGACCCGGTCCAGGAGTTCGCGGTCGTGGCTGACCACGATGAGCACTCCGTGCCAGGAGGCGACCGCCTCGTACAACCGCTCCCTGGCACGGCGGTCCAGGTTGTTGGTGGGCTCGTCCAGCAGGGTGACGGCGGGTCGGCGCAAGGCCAGCCCGGCGAGCGCGGCCAGCATGGCCTCCCCTCCGGAGAGGGTGCCGACGGAGCGGTCCAGCGGGGCGACGTCCCCCGTCAGGGCGACACCGAAGCGTTCGAGCTGGGCGAGCGCGCGCTCCTCCACGTCCCAGTCCTCGCCGACGGCGGCGAAGTTGGCCTCAGTGGCCTCACCCGCCTCGATGGCGTGCAGTGCGGCGCGAACCCGGTCGATCCCCAGCAGTTCGGCGACGGTGCGCCCGGTGTCCAGGATGAGCCCCTGGTCCAGGTAGCCGACCTCGCCGTCCACCGACACCGTGCCCGAGGCAGGGGTCAGCCGCCCCGCGACCAGGCTGAGCAGGGTGGACTTGCCGCTGCCGTTACGGCCGATGAGCCCGGTACGGCCGGTGCCGAACGCGGCGTCCAGCCCGGTCAGGACGGGTGTGCCGTCGGGCCAGGCGAAGGCCAGCCGGGT
Organism: Nocardiopsis sp. TRM 82005; assembly: GCF_056312425.1. Lineage (NCBI taxonomy): Bacteria > Bacillati > Actinomycetota > Actinomycetes > Streptosporangiales > Nocardiopsidaceae > Nocardiopsis > Nocardiopsis sp. TRM 82005. The sequence goes on along the minus strand of NZ_JBWDTQ010000014.1, from coordinate 136,183 downwards.
ACAGACGACGGAAAGTGGCATGCGGGCCTCCGAAGGGCGGTGGAGAGCTTCTGTGGACATGGGGTCACGCGTCCTCGGCCCATCGCGGCCTCCTCCTTCGGCATGCTTGATGCGACAACTGTCGCAATAGCGAGCATGACAGGTGGAGCCATCAAATGCAACTACAGTTGCGTTATGACCTCCGACACGGACGCGCCCGGAACCGCCAGACCCGGCGGCCGCACCGCGCGCAACACCTCCGCCGTACTCCAGGCCACACTCGACGAGCTGGGCGAACGCGGCTACTCGGGGCTCAGCGTGGAACGCGTCGCCACGCGCTCCGGGGTGCACAAGGCCACCGTCTACCGCCGCTGGGGAGGGGTGGACGGGCTCCTGGCCGCCTCGCTGGAGTGGTCCGCCACTCGTGCGTGGGAACCCGAGCGCACCGGCTCCCTGAGGACCGACCTGCTCGCCCTGGCCGAGACCGTGCTCCACGGCTTCACCGAGGCCCCCGAGGGCGCCGTGTCCGCGGCCTCCGTCGCCGCCGCCTTCGACTCCCCCCGCGTGGCCGAGGCTCTGCGCGTGTTCATGGCCGACCGGCACGAACGCGCCGCCGTGGTCGTGACCGAGGCCGCCGCCCGGGGCGAGGTTCCCGAGGACACCGACTCCGCGCAGGTGGTGCGCTCGGCGGTCGCGCCCGTCTACTACCGGCTCTTCGTCAGCCGCGAACCCGTCACCCGGGCCGACCTGCGCCTGGCCGCCCGGGTCACCGCCGATTCCGCCGCCCGGGGCGCCTTCGTCCCCGGCATCTGAACCGGCCGAGACGCGCGGGTGCCCCGCCCTGCCCTAGACTGGCCGACACCGGACCGAGAGCAGGACGGCCGATGACCACGCGGTACAACAGAAGCGGCGACCCCGCACGCAGCCTCGCCCTGCTGTGGCGGACCCGGGAACCCGTCAGCCGCCGGAGCAAACCGGATCTGAACGTGGACCGGATCGTGGCCGTGGCCTCGGAGATGGCCGACGCCGACGGGCTGGCCGCGCTGTCCATGCGCAAGGTCGCCGAACGGCTGGGTGTGGGGACCATGTCGCTGTACACCTACGTCCCCGGCAAGGGTGAGCTGGTCGACCTGATGCTCGACGCCGCGTACGCGGACCTGTACGGGGACGACGAGCGGCCCGGGCACTGGCGGGGCCGGCTGGGCGCGGTCGCGTACGCGAACTGGCGGCTCTTCCTCCGCCACCCGTGGATGCTACAGACACCGCGTAGCCGCCTGCTCGGCCCCCACCTCATCGCCAAGTACGAGTACGAGCTGTCCGCGGTGGACGGGCTGGGCCTGACCGATATCGAGATGGACTCCACGGTCAGCCTGGTCAACAGCTACGCGGAGGGCGCCGCCAGCCAGGCCGTGGCGGCGGGTGAGACCGAGAGGTCCTCGGGGATGACCGACGGGCAGTGGTGGCGCACCCACGGTCCGCTGCTGGCGACGTTCGTACGGGACAGCGACTACCCGCTCGCCTCGCGCGTTGGCAGCGCGGTGGGCGGCGCGCACCAGGCGGTGTATCCCCCCGAGCACGAGTTCGCCTTCGGCCTGGAGCGCGTTCTGGACGGAGTCCAGGCCCTGGTGGACGCACGCTCCCCGCGGGACCGCCCCTGACGGTGTCCTCCACCGGCCACGTGCGCCCCCTTTCCGTGAAGGAATACCAAGGGAATTCCTTTTTCTGATCCCCTGGTCCGTCAGTCGGTGAGGCATCCGTTTCCGGCGTCCTTCGCCCCTGGAGGTGAATGGCCCTGCGGGAGCCCTGGCCCCAGGACGCCTCCCCTTGGGGAGAAGGCCTGGGGAATGGTCGCATACACGCGGGGCAACCGTGGGATCCACCCGGCTGGGGGTACGGTAAAGCCCGCATTCACGCCGCGCGCGATGACACCGGAAGGGGACGATATGGGGGACATCGACCTGTCGTTGATCGGAGACCTGTACCGCAAGTACCGGGATCCGCTGGCCAGGGTTCGGGACGCGCAACGCGACTTCCTCCGGCGAACGCGCGAGCGGATGACGCCGCAGCTCGACGACCTGGAAGCGGAGATCACCTACATGCTGCTGCGTGAGACGCGGCCGGACACGGTGATGGAGCTGGGCACCTTCCACGGATGGTCCACCACGTGGCTCCTGCACGCGCTGCGCGACAACGGTGAAGGGACGCTGCACTCCTTCGACATCGTGGACAACGTGGTGGCGAACGTGCCCTCCGACCTTGCCCTGGGCAGGTGGGAGTTCCACAAGGGCGACATCCGCGAGAACATGTCGCAGGTCCCCGAGGAGGTCGGGTACCTGTTCGTGGACGCCGCGCACAACGGCCGGTTCGCGAGGTGGTACCTGTCCGAGCTCTTCCCCCGAATCGCTCCAGGGACCCCGGTCAGCGTCCACGACGTCTTCCACGGTAAGCGTGCCCTTCCCCTGACCGAGGGCGCGGCGGTGCTGTCGTGGCTGCGCCGCACCGGCACGGACTTCTTCACCCCCTCACGTAAGCGGGCGCCCGCGCCCCACACCGCCCTCCTGGAGCTGCGGGACGAGCTGGGGCTGGGTGAGCCGGTGCGCACCAGCACCGACAACCCGATGATCTACTTCCGGATGCCTGAGAACGGTGCCCCCGGGACCACACGCTGAGTCCGGGCCGGGACCGGGCCCGCCGGACCGGACGCGGAAAGGAAGGCCCCCCGGCCACCGCTGCGGGGGCCGGGGGACTCGAAAGGGCGTTCGCCGGGGCGTGTCCGCCTAACACGGCCTAGAGGGCCGCGGCCTCCCGAGCCAGTCCGGTGATCCGGTCCCAGTCGCCCGCCGACACCAGGTCGGCCGGGGACAGCCAGCTGCCGCCCACACAGCCCACGTTCGGCAGGGCCAGATAGGTGGAGGCGGACGCGGCGGTGATCCCGCCGGTCGGGCAGAACCGCACCTGGGGCAGGGGGCCCGCCAGCGACTTCAGGAACGCGGCGCCGCCCGCGGCCTCGGCCGGGAAGAACTTCATCTCCGACACCCCGCGCTCCAGCAGCGCCATCGCCTCGGACACGGTGCCCACACCGGGCAGGAAGGGCAGGCCGGTGTCGGCCATCGCCGAGGCCAGACCTCCCGTGCAGCCGGGGCTGACCAGGAAGCGCGCACCGGCCTTGGCCGCGGCCGACGCCTGGTCGGGGGTGACCACGGTGCCCGCGCCCACCACGGCCTCGGGTACCTCGGCGGCGATCCGCTCGATGGCCTCTACCGCGGCCGGGGTCCGCAGGGTCACCTCGATGCCGGGCAGACCGCCCGCCACCAGCGCGCGGGCCAGCGGCACGGCGGTCTCGGGCTCCGAAACGACCACCACCGGCATCACCGGGGCCAGCGCGAGGATGTCCGCGCCCGAACGTGGGCTCGTCGTCATGTCGTGTTCTCCAGGATCGCTCGAAGGTTCGGGGTGGGCGCGCCGCGGCTGCGAGGCCAGTCCCCCGGCGCGCCCGGAGGGGTCAGAATCCGAAGATCCCGGCGCCCGTCTCGGCGGGTCCGACCGCGCCGCGCATAGCGGCGAAGAGCTCGCGACCGGTGCCGCTGGAGGAGTTCGTTCCGGGGCGGGCGGGCTCGCGGCCGGACAGGTCGGCCAACACCTCCAGTGTGCCCGTGGTGGCGTCCAGACGGATGGGGTCGCCGTCGCGCACGTAGGCCAGCGCGCCGCCCGCCTCGGCCTCGGGGGACACGTGGATGGCGGCTGGCACCTTGCCCGAGGCGCCGGACATACGCCCGTCTGTCACCAGCGCCACCCGCTGACCGCGGTCCTGGAGCACCGCCAGGGGCGGGGTGAGCTTGTGCAGCTCGGGCATGCCGTTGGCACGCGGCCCCTGGAAGCGGACCACCGCGACGAAGTCGCCGGTCAGCTCATCGGCGGTGAAGGCCTCCTGAAGCTCGGCCTGGTCCCCGAAGACGCGGGCGGGGGCCTCCACCACCTGACGCTCGGGCTCCACGGCGGACACCTTGATGACCGCGCGGCCCAGGTTGCCCGAGAGCATGCGCAGACCGCCGTCCGAGGCGAAGGGGTCGTCCACACCGCGCAGCACGGTGGTGTCGCCGCTCTCCTTGGGGCCGTCACCCCAGGTCAGCTCAGTCCCGTTCAGGCTCGGGGTCTGCCGGTAGCGGCCCAGTCCCCCGCCCATCAGGGTGCGCACGTCCTCGTGCAGGAGCCCGGCGTCCAGCAGGGAGCCGATGAGATAGGCCATGCCGCCCGCCTCGTGGAACTGGTTCACGTCGGCGGCGCCGTTGGGGTACATGCGGGTGAGCAGCGGCACCACCTCGGACAGGTCCGCGAAGTCGTCCCAGGTCAGCTCGATCCCGGCGGCACGGGCGATGGCCACCAGGTGCAGCGTGTGGTTGCTGGACCCGCCGGTGGCCAGCAGGGCGACCACGGCGTTGACGATGGCGCGCTCGTCGATCTGGCGGCCGACGGGATTGTAGTCCTCCCCCAGGGCGGTCCGGGTGAGCACACCGCGCCCGGCCTCGGCGGTCAGGGCCTCGCGCATCGGGGTGCCCGGCTGCTCGAAGCTGGCACCGGCCAGGTGCAGGCCCATGACCTCCATGAGCATCTGGTTGGAGTTGGCGGTGCCGTAGAAGGTGCAGGTGCCGGGCGAGTGGTAGGAGGCCGACTCGGCCTGGAGCAGCTCGCGGCGCTCCACCTTGCCCTCGGCGTACTGCTGCCGCACGCGGGCCTTGTCCTTGTTGGGCAGGCCCGAGGGCATGGGCCCGGCGGGCACGAACGCCACCGGCAGGTGGCCGAAGGACAGGGCACCGATGAGCAGGCCGGGCACGATCTTGTCGCACACGCCGAGCATCAGGGCGCCGTCGAACATGTCGTGGGACAGGGCCACGGCGGTGGCCATCGCGATGACGTCCCGGCTGAACAGGGACAGCTCCATGCCCGCGCGGCCTTGGGTGATGCCGTCGCACATCGCGGGCACGCCGCCCGCGAACTGGGCGACGCCGCCCGCCTCGGCCACGGCGGCCTTGATCAGGGCCGGGTAGGACTCCAGCGGCTGGTGCGCGGAGAGCATGTCGTTGTAGGCGGAGACGATCGCCAGGTTGGGCGTGACGTCACCGGACAGCTTGAGCTTGTCCGAGACGCCGCAGGCCGCGAACCCGTGAGCGAGGTTGGCGCAGCCCAGGGAGGTGCGGGAGGGCCCCTCCGCCGCCGCCTCGTCGATCCGCGCCAGGTAGGCGGACCTGCTCCCGGCGCTGCGCTCGGCGAGGCGCCGGGTGACGTCGGCGACGACGGGGTGGACGGCTGGTCCGTGTCCGGCGTTGTCGGTGTTGTCGGGGGTGTGCGCGGTCATCGTGGTCGCTCCTCTTCATGCCATGTCCGGCCGGTACGGCCGAGGAGCCGGTGCGCGCCCGCGGGGCCGGCGCTTCCGGCTGGATAGGTCTCGGGGGTGGTGCTCAGGCCGTTCCACGCCTCGATGACGGGGTCCACCCAGCGCCAGGCCGCCTCGACCTCGTCGCGGCGCATGAAGAGGGTGGAGTCCCCCGCCAGGACGTCGGTCAGCAGCCGCTCATAGGCCTCGGGCGAGCGGACGGCGAAGGTGTCGGCGAAGCTGAGCTCCAAGGGGACTGGCCGCAGCCGCAGCGCTCCGGCACCGGGCGTCTTGGCCAGCATGGTCAGGTGTATGCCCTCGTCCGGCTGGAGCCTGATGACGAGGCTGCCCGCCCCGGGCAGGTTGTTGGTGCCGGGGAAGATCGTGTGCGGCACCTCCCGGAAACGGATCACGATCTCCGAGCGGGCGTGCGACATGCGCTTGCCGGTGCGCAGGTAGAAGGGAACGCCCGCCCAGCGCCAGTTGCCGACCTCGGCGCGCATGGCCACGAAGGTCTCGGTGTCGCTGGTGGCGGGCCCGCCCGGCTCGTCGAGGTAACCGAGCACCTCGGTGCCCTGGACGGTGCCGCGCCCGTACTGGCCGCGCACGGTGTCCTCGGCGACGCGGTCCCCGGTCAGGGGCCGCAGGGACTGTAGGACCTTGAGCTTCTCGTCGCGGACGGCGTCGCGGTCGTAGCTGGCCGGAGGCTCCATGGCGGTCAGGCAGAGCAGCTGGAGCAGGTGGTTCTGGACCATGTCGCGCATGGCGCCGGAGGTGTCGTAGTAACCGCGCCGTCCTCCCACGCCGACGGTCTCGGACGCGGTGATCTGGACGTGGTCGATCCAGCGGGAGTTCCACAGGGGTTCGAGGAAGACGTTGGCGAACCGCAGCACGAGCAGGTTCTGCACGGTCTCCTTGCCCAGGTAGTGGTCGATCCGGTAGATGCGCGACTCGTCGAAGACCGCGCCCACCGCGTCGTTGACGGCTTGGGAGGAGGCCAGGTCGCGGCCCAGGGGCTTCTCCATGACCACGCGGGAATCGGCGGTGACGAGCCCGGCTTCGCTCAGGCCGCGGCAGATACCGCCGGAGATCATCGGCGGGACGGCGAGGTAGAAGACACGGTCACGGCCGGTGCCGAGAACCGTGGAGAGTGCGTCCCAGCCGGAGGGATCGCCGCCGACGTCCACGGTGACGTGGTGGAGGCGCTCCAGGAAGCGGCGGAGCACTCCGGGCTCGGTGACCTGGACGGCGTGGTGGCCGCGGACCGCGGAGGCGGCCTTGTCCCTGAAGTCGGCGTCGGTGAGGCCGTCGCGTGAGACGGCGATGACGCGGGTCCTCCCGTCCAGGTGGCCGTCGCGGTCCAGCAGGTAGAGGGAGGGGAGGAGTTTGCGCATGGACAGGTCGCCGGTGCCCCCGAAGACCACCAGGTCGGCGGGGTGGGGCGCGGACTGCTGCGGCATCTTCGGTCTGCTCCAGCGGAGGGGAAGGGGATGGGGGCCGGGGGGTGGAGTGTGACGCGACGGGGGGTGCGGGAGAGCGATGCGGACCGGCCGGTTCCGCTCTCCTCTTTTGACTCTAAGCCTGACTATGGTAAAAAACCAAGCACACTTGAGAACAATTCTTTACATAACCTCTCAGCCTTCCCGGCGTAACCCCATGGTTGAATGAAGTATGGCCAGAACCCCGGGACGCCTGTCCTCCGCTGCCACCAGCGGCCACATCCTGGAGCTAATCCGTTCCGGCACCGCGACCAGCCGTACCGAGATCGGCCGGGTCACGGGCCTCTCACGCCCCTCCGTCGCCCTACGGGTGACCGAGCTGCTCAACAGCGGTCTCGTCACCGAGGGCTCTGGAGCGATATCCAGCGGCGGCCGGCCGCCCACCCTGCTGGAATTCAACGCCGACAGCGGCCTCATCCTCACCAGCGCCCTCGGCATGGTCCGCAGCCAGGCCGCGGTGTGCGACCTCAACGGCGACGTCCTGGCTCGCACACCGGGCTCGCCCGACATGGAGCAGGGCCCCGACACCACCCTTCCCTGGCTTCTGGACACCTGGTCCGAGCAGATCGCCGCTCTGGGGCGCGACCCCGGTGACGTGCGCGGCGTGGGCATCGGCCTGCCCGGGATCGTCGAGTTCCACGCGGGCCGCGCCGACGACCGCCCCTTTCTGGGCAAGTGGGCCGGGGTGGCCCTGGCCCCGCTGGTCGCCGAGCGCTTTCCGGTGCCGGTGACGGTCGACAACGACGTGAACGTGATGGCGCTCGGCGAGCACATCGCGGGCGGGCACGGGCATCCCGACGACATGGTGTTCGTGAAGGTCTCCACCGGGATCGGTGCCGGGCTGCTGTCCGGCGGGCGGCTGCTGCGCGGCTCGCTGGGCGCCGCCGGGGAAATCGGGCACATCCCGGTGCGTGACGGCGGCGGGCTCCCCTGCCGCTGCGGCAACACCGACTGCCTGGAGGCGGTCGCGGGCGGATGGCGGCTGCTGAGCAGCGCCGCCGAGCAGGGACGCCGGGTGGACGTACTCAAGGACCTGGTGGCACTGGCCGTCGGGGGCGATCCGGTGGCGGTGACCCTGGTCCGGTCCGCCGGGCGGCGGCTCGGCGAAGCGCTCGCCGGAGCGGTGAACCTGCTCAACCCCGAGGTGATCGTACTGGGCGGCGACCTGTCGGAGGCCTACGACCACTTGGTCGCGGGCGTGCGCGAGGTGGTGTTCCAGCAGTGCACCGCCCTTGCCACCCGACAGCTGCGTGTGGTGGCCAGCTCCCTGTGGGACGACGCGGGCGTGCGCGGCTGCGCCGCCATGGTGACCGAGGAGATCCTCTCACCCGAGGCGGTGAACAAGCTCCTGGCCGGTTGATGAGGACGCCGCGACCCCTCCTGTGTCCACAGACTGAGGACACAGGAGTTACCTCTCCGCCTGACCGGGAACCCCAGGAGGAAGAGACCTTGGCCCCCCGACCAGCACCCTCTCCCCCCATACACCGACCCGCCACCCCGACCATCCAGCTGACCTGCGATGATGCGTCGGTGACAAGCGTGCTCTCCCCTTGCACACTTGACAACCGCCCCCGATGTGGCGAATAGTCGCCCAGCACCGTTCCCGCCCCGCCGCACACCTCCGTCACCCCCGTGACCGCGCCCGTGCGGAGCCCCGCCCGGAAAGGTCCCTGCCGTGCTCCTAGAGAACCCCCTCGTCCTGATCCTGTTGGGCGCCGGAATCAGCCTGACCGCCAGCGTCGTCGTGACCGGCCTCCAGGCACGCCTCGTCAGGCGCGACGACGTCCGCACCGCCTCCCGGGCCTCCGCGCGCACCCTCACCAGCGCCTTCATCGCCGAACGCGACGCGGGCGGCAGCAAGGAGAGCTACCTGTCCGAGGCGGAGCTGACGGTCATGTCGATGACCGACCGCAAGACACGCGAGCGGCTGCGCGACGTCATCCGCATGCTGCGCGAGCGGTCCCTGCCCGAGGTCGAGGAACTCAGCGGGGTCAGGTCCGAACGCGCCCGCCAGCTGCTGTGCGACCACGCGCTGGAGGTGCTCGGCGCGCACCTGCGCTCCGAGCGGCTGCCCGAGGTGTCCGACCCGGTCCGCAGGATGCTGTCCGTGGAGGAGGAGGCGCTGAGCATCCACTCCGGGGAGACGCCGCGCTCCAGTGAGCCCATCGCCAAGAGCGCGGTCACCACGCGCCCCCGGCACACCGACGGCGAGGCCAAGACCGCCTCCCCCGCCCGCAGGACCGCCAAGGGCGGCAGCAAGTCCGGCACGAAGCCAGCGGCCAAGAGCGGACGCCCCACCGCCACCGTGGAGGAGGAGCCCAAGAAGGAGAGCGCCTTCTGGGACGACTGATCCGGACAACGCCGGATCATTGCGCGGAAACCCGTTGTCTCGGCTCCGAATATGCACTGGCACCACGGGCCGGAAAGGTTTCATGCGCCCCGTGAGGGGAAGATCAGGCGCACAGGCTCCACCGGACGACCATGGGGCTGAGGAATTGTGCTGCGCAATTGTGGTCAGGACCCTCACTCAGGAACAATCCGTGTGCGCGGCCGGGGAGAACTTCACCTAGGATCACAGCCACGAGCGGATTTCCCGCGTCGTTGGCAGTACCCGCTTCCCGGCACTGCCGGTGCCCCGCGGGCCACCCCCGGTCCCCCAGCAGGCCCCGGACTCGGCGACCACCCGCCTCCGCCGGCCCCGTGCGGTCCCCGCCCCCCCCGGACGCGGACGCGTGAGCCTCCGGGCCGGTGTCCGACCGTTGGCATGCCCCGCTGTCCGAACTCACCGAGATTGCACGATGCCCGCTGACGAGAACTCCGCCGCCGGTTCAGGCGCGGACCACACACCAGACGAGACGCCTGAGAACGGCGCCGACACCAACGCGGACGGGAAGGCTTCCGCGAAGGAACCGACCTCTGACAGCGGCGCGAGAGCCGCCGAGGAAACCGGGGAGGCCGGGGGCGACGCTGCCGCGGCCCCGTCACCGGATACGCGGGACTCCCCGGACGACACTGACGAAGGCGCCTCGGGCGGCGAGACCGCTGCGACGGCCGGGGACGGTGAGGCCGCCGCCGAGGCCGACGCGTCCAGCGAGGCGGTCGGGGCCGAAGACGGCGCTCAGTTCGGTGAGGAGTCCGCCGACACACCGGACTCCGAGAGCGGAGGCGGCGCACAGGACGCCGAGGACGCCGGGAACGGCAAGGTCGCGGCCGCCGTTTCCCCGGGCCGCGGGAAACCGCGGCGTGTGCGCCGGATCCTGGTGTGGACCGCCGTGGGCCTGGTCCTCACCCTGGCCGCCGGGGTCGCCACCGCCTACGGCTACTACCACTGGCTGCGCTCGGGCGTGGTCCAGCACGATATCGACGCGGCCCTCGGCGAGGGGGAGCGCCCCGAACGGATCAACGACGCGGTCAACATCCTCTTCATGGGCACCGACGGCTACGAGGAGGGAACGACCGCGTACCAGAACGAGTTCGAGGGAGAGCGCTCGGACGCGGTCATGCTGGCACACATCTCGCCGGACAAGCGGGTATCGGTGATCAGCTTCCCCCGGGACTCCCTGGTGAACCTGCCCCAGTGCGACCCCTACGGCGAGACCGAGGGCACGCAGGGCTACTTCGGCATGATCAACGCCGCGATGTACCACGGTGGCCCGCCCTGTGTGGTCCGCACCATCGAGACGCTCACCGACATCCGGATCGACCACTTCGTACACCTGAGCTTCATGAGTTTCCGCGACGTGGTGAACGCCATCGGGGGCGTGGACATCTGCATCCCCGAGCCGATGCAGGACAGCCGTTCCAAACTCGACCTCGACGCGGGGCAGCAGACGCTCAACGGGGAACAGGCCCTGTCCTTCGTCCGGGCCCGGTACGAGATCGGCGACGGCGGAGACATCGGCCGCATCGACCGCCAACAGATGTTCATGGCCGCTCTCGCCGACCAGGTGACCAGCAGCGACGTGCTGAGCAGTCCGACCAAACTGAACGGCGTCCTTCGGGCCGTGTCCCGGAACAGCGCCACCGACCAGAGGTTCACGCTCGACAGGATGCTCTCGGTCGCCGTGAGCCTCTCGGACGTGGACCTGGCCGACATCGAGTTCCACACCGTGCCCTGGTACCAGGCGCCCTTCGATCCCAACCGCGTCATGTGGTACGAGGAGGAGGCCGCCGAACTGTTCACCGCCGTGCGCGAGGACCGTCCCCTGCCCGTGCCGATGGCCGACGACGCGGCGGCCCCGCAGGACCCGCCCGGCGCCTCGCCCTCACCGGTGGACGTGGAGTTCGCGAACGCGTCCCCGCCGCCCGAAGCCGCGGAGTCCGCCCGTGCGGGCGAGGGACGCGATGCCACGTCCGACCCGTGCTCCGACGGTCTGGGCTTCGGCACGGAGGAGGAGTAGGCGGAGGCGTCCTCTCGGCGCCGCCCCGGACCGGCCACTCCCACGGACTCCGTGAGCAGGTGGAACCGGAGGGGCAGCGCCTCCGCCGGGACCGGTGGTCACGGCGGGACGGCGAAACCAGCGAACGGGCCCCGAGGGCCGGTACAGGCGTCACATCCGTACCAGCTCTCGGGGCCCTTCCCCGTGGCCGGGCCGGAGCCCTGGCCACGAGGGGACCGCGGCCCGGATCCCCCCAGACCGGAGCCGCGGTGTACCTCGGGCGGCGGGGACTCGGCTTCCCCCCGCCGGTACGCGCCTGGAACCCCCACAGTTCCGTTCGGCGCCCCAGTCAGCGGGGGTGGTCCCGCTCACCGCCCGAGGTCTGGTGCGCCCGCCACGATCGGCGGGCGCACGTTCCAGGAAGGTCAGACGAGGTCGCCAGGCAGCGTGTCGTCCAGCGCACCGGTGTCGACGCCGGGCTGACCCAGCGCGGGCATGCCCTCCACACCGACCAGGTCGTTGCCCAGCGAGTCGCCGCCAGGAGCCAGCTGCGTCGTGCGCACGGTGTCGGCGACCATGTCGGTGGCGGCGGCGGCCTCGGGGCCGGCCACGGGCAGGGCGTCCTCGGGCACCGGCAGCAGCTCGATCGGCGTGTCGCCGACGGGCTGGGGCAGGGGGTTGCTCCCGGCGGACATGGGCAGCACGTCGTCGGACAGCACCAGCTCGGAGACGATGTCACCGGTGCCGCCGGTCAGGTCGGTGTTCTGGCCGTTGACGGGGGCGACGGGGCCGTCCGTGGCCGCGGCCAGGGGAAGCGGCTCCCCGGGGGTGGGCAGGGTGGCGTCGAGACCGCTCAGGTCACCGCTCACCTCGTGGGTACCCCGCTCGACCGCCGAGCCCAGCTGGTTGAGATTGTCGTCGACCTTCTCCGTGGAGTCGGTCGTGTGCGGCTCGGCGTGGCTCAGCGGCAGGGTGCCACCACCACCCAGCCCCAGGCTCTCCAGCACACCAGTCCCACCCAGCAGACCGGAACCGCCGAGCACATCAGAAACAGGGTCAGCGGGAGCAGCGTGGCTCAGCGGCAGGGTGCCACCACCACCCAATCCCAGGCTCTCCAGCACACCAGTCCCACCCAGCAGACCGGAACCGCCGAGCACATCAGAAACAGGGTCAGCGGGAGCGGCCTGCGACAGCGGCAGGGTGTCGGTCGCGGTGTTCAGGTCCAGCGGGCCGACGTCGGCGGCGTTGTCCTCCCCGGTCTCGATCGGGGCGTCCGCGGAGACGGTGTCTCCGACCGTTCCACCGAGGGGCTGCTCGGGCGCGGACTGGTGGCGCACGTCCGGCTGGGCGGAGATCTTGCCGGGCTCGACCTTGGCCAGATCGCCCAGGGGCGTGGAGACGCCCTCCGTCAGCGATGCCGGGACCTGGCTGCCCAGGTCGTTCAGGGGCAGCCCGTCCGTGACGCCACCGAGAGTGTCCGCACCCGCGATCCCGGCGCCCAGGGCGACGAAACCTGCGGTGCTGGCGGCCACCAGCATGGTCCTGGCGGAGGCGCGGGCGGTGTTGAACATGTGTGGTCCTTCCGGAGTGTCATGTGCGGCTGTCGTGTGGACGGCGGAAGAACGTCGTTCCCGCCGCCCGACGGCTCCGCTCCCCTGGCCGGGAGGAGGGCTCCGCCTGGTTCGAGCTTTCCGGTGGAGGAGCCTGTCGCACCTGGAGGGAGCGGGGGCTCGGCCGGTCATCAGTCGTGGGTCTGGATGGCCACCGACTGACGTGAACCCCGCTGTCGGGGTGCGCGGCTCACGTCAATCCCCAGAGGCGTCCGGGTTCATGGCTCAACGTGGTCGTACGTGAGCGTCCCGGGGCTGGGAGGGCGTGCAGAACGGGTCGCGGGGCGACCGGACTGGAGAAGGCCCGCTAGTCGGGCGAGAAGGTCGGCTCGTCGGCGGACTCGGCGGGAACCGAGCGCAGGACGTGCCGGGCGGCCTGGATCTGGCCGGGTGCCGGGGCAGGCGCGCCGGTGGTGGGCAGGTAGCCCGCCACTCCGCTGCCGCCGGTCGCGCCGCCCGGTGCGGAACCGGTGGCGGTGGTGTTCGGCGTCGAGGAGGCGACGGCCTCGGCCGCGAAGGGCGCGAGGGTCTTCTCGGCGGCTCGGTCCGTGGAGTACCGCGCCGCGGTGTCCGGGGCCGGGCCGGGTGTGGTGGCGGACGCGTCGGCGCCGTCGCCCGGATCGGCCGGGACGGCGCCGCCGTCCCGAATCCGCACGTCCTCGTCGGCGTCGGTGTCCTCGGCGAGCGGCTCCTCGGCGGTCGGTGCCGTACTGAACGCGGCGTCCGTGGCGAGGTGGTCCTCCACCGAGGCGGACGTCCCGTGAACGGTGTCACGGACCTGCTGTGCGACGTCGCTGCCCCTGACTCCGATGGCCGGGGCGACGGCGGTGGAGGTGTCGAACACCATGCGGGTGGTGTTTCCCCCCACGGCGGCGACCGCTCCGCTCAGCGGCTTACCGAGCCCGGTGGGAACCTCCGGACCATGGCGCCCGTTGTCCGCGCGCCCGGTGCCCGTGTGTGCGGTATCGGTCCGACCACGGGGAGCCTGCGCGGGCTCCGCCGCGGTGCTCCGCACCGTGTTCGTCCGACCCGCGTTCGTCTGGTTCTCTTCCGACCGACCCGCGGTCGGCTGACCCGCGTTTGGCCGGTTCGCGTTCGACTGGCCCGCGTTCGACTGGCCCGTGTCCGGGCGAGCCGCGCCGTCGGGCTGTCCCGGTGACGCCTGCCCCTGGGGAGCCTCCGGCCGTCCGGCAGCGGCTCCGGTCTGGTGCGGTGGGGTTTGGGCCCCCTGCACCAGGGTGGTGACCGGCGGGTTCTCCTCCGCCCTTACGGGGTCGGAGGCCGCCAGCCAGGCGCTGACCAGTACCCCGGAGACCAGGGCGGCGAGCAGTAGTGCCCGCCCGACCGGTGCGGGGAGCACGGCGGAACGAACGCCGGAGGCGTTCGTGAGACCGTGGACTCCAGACACCAGGGGTTCCTTCCACCGTGGGGCTCGGGCCGACACGCGGGGGTGGTCCGGGACCGGTAACAGTGCCGTGGGCAGCGTGTTCCGGACCGCGGAACGTAAGGTCGGGGACCTTCGTGCGTCCGCTGATCGCGACGTTAGCATGAATTAGACGACCGGAACCCCGAATCCCCGGTAATTACCACGCTCCGGAACCGTCTTCTGAGCAGCGAGATGTGGCAAACCGGAGAAAAACCAACGACAATTCGACCATTACGCCCCAGGAAAAGCGCGCATTGCCAGACCGTCCGACCGGCTCTGCGGAGGTTGACCGACACATGACCGAGTTCCCCCAGAGCCATTCACCGTCCCCCAAGGGCTTGGGCGACCTACTGACCGAGGTGCACTCGCTGGACTCGCGCCTTTCCGCGCACGGCCAGGTCCGCTCACTGCTCCAGGCGGTCCTGACCATCGGCGGCGACCTGGACCTGGCGACCGTGCTGCGCCGGCTGACCGAGGCGGCCGCGCAGCTGACCGGCGCGCGGTACGCGGGGCTGGGCGTGGTGGACGAGGACGGCGGTTTCAGCGAGTTCATCCCCGTGGGGCTCAGCGAGGAACAGGCCGCCCGGATCAACCGGTTCCCGCACGGAAAGGGCGTTCTGGGGGTACCGCTGTACGAGCGGGCCTCGCTGCGCCTGACCGACCTGAGCGAGCACCCTGACTTCGAGGGGTTTCCCGAGGGGCATCCGCACATGGGCAGTTTCCTCGGCGTGCCCATCCAGGTGCGGGACGAGGTGTTCGGCAACCTCTACCTCACCGAGAAGGCCAGCGGCGGGGAGTTCAACGAGGAGGACGAGGCGATGGTCACCGCGCTGGCCACCGCGGCCGGTGTGGCGATCGAGAACGCGCGCCTGTACGAGGAGGCGCGGCTGCGGGAGCGGTGGCTGGCGGCGTCCACCGAGATCACCACCCGCTTGCTGTCGGGCGCCGACACCGACGAGGTGCTCGCCCACATGGCGGCGCAGGCCCGGGAGATCGGCGGTGCGGACACGGCCGTGGTCATGCTGCCCGATCCCCGAGCCCGGGGACACCTGTTCGCGGAGATCGCGGACGGGCCCGTCACACAGGAGATCCTGGGGACGCCGGTCGAGATCCACGATTCCGTCTGCGGATGGGTGTACGAGACGGGCGAGGCCAAGGGCATCCCCGACCTGGGCCAGGCGAACTGCCCCATGCTCACCCACCGCGGCTACGGCCCCGGTCTGGTGGTGCCCCTGGGAACACCGGGGAACACGCGCGGGGTGCTGCTACTGGGCAAACTGTCCGACCGAGTACCGTTCACCGCGTCGATACGCCGCATGCTCCACGGGTTCTCGGTGCAGGCCGCGGTGGCCCTCGAACTGGCCGAGGCGCGGCGCGACACCGAGCGCCTGGTCGTGCTGGAGGAGCGCGACCGGATCGCCAAGGACCTGCACGACGTGGTGATCCAGCGGTTGTTCGCGTCGGCGATGACCCTGATGAGCACGGTGCGACTGATCACCTCGCCCGAGGCCGAGGAGCGGGTGCAGCGGACTATCGACGAGCTGGACGGCACCATCCGGGAGATCCGCTCAACGATCTTCGACCTCCAGAACCCGCCGAGCCGCATGGACACGTCGCTGCGCGAGCGCATCCTGAAGCTGGCCGAGAACACCGCGCACAGCCTGGGCTGTCATCCGGGGGTGAGCCTGGACGGACCGATCGACGCCTCCGTGTCCGACGACATCGGCGAGCAGCTGCTCGCGGTGCTCGGCGAGGGGCTGACCAACGTGGCCCGGCACGCTCGGGCCACGGAGGTGCACGTGTCCGTGGCGGTGGAGGAGACCGCGACCTCGGGCCGCCCCACGACCCTCACGCTGACGGTGACCGACAACGGTGTGGGGCTGCCCGAGGAGGGTCGGCGCAGCGGACTACGCAACCTGGAGCAGCGGGCCCAGGCGCTGGGAGGCGGTTTCACCGCGAAGAGGAGCGAGGGCGGGGGCACGGTGCTGGTGTGGAGGGTACCCGTCCCCGACGACGCCGTACCGCCTCCCAGCAGCTTCTGAACCACCGCCGGGGGACCGGTCGGGCCCGAACGTCACCGGGCGGCCGGGGCGACCAGGCAGAACTCGTTGCCCTCCGGATCGCGCAGCACCTGGAACGAGCCCTGCTCGTCGGTGGCCACGGCGCCCACCGGTACGGCTCCCCGCCCGACCACGGCCTCGGTGGCGTCGGCGATGTCGGCGACACGCACGTCCGGGTGGATCCGGTTGCGCCCGGTCCTGGGACCGGCATCCGGTTGGAAGGAGACGCGGGGGCGGCCGGTCTCGGCATCCCCCTCGACGAAGGACCATCCGTCGGCCCTGTCCACCGGCTCGCCTCCGAGGACGAAGGCCCAGAAGCGGGCAAGGGAGGCGGGCTCGGCTGCGTTGACCACCCACTGGTCGACGGTTCCCATAGTCATGCCGCCCGAGCCTACACAGCGGGTGGCCCCGGGGGCCGACGGCCCCGCGGCCGAAAGGATCGTCCGGTGGTCTCCGCGTCCGCCGGTGCTCCCCGCCCTCCGCGGGAGGGAGCCGAACCGGGAACCGGCCCCAACGGAGCCGCCTCCACCGGTTCCCGGGATACGCGCACCGGTGTCAGTAGCGGCGGCCGCGCAGCTCGGCGACGAGCACCGCCGCCTGCGTGCGGCGTTTGAGGTCCAGCTTGGACAGCAGGGCGGATACGTAGTTCTTCACGGTCTTCTCCGCCAGGTACAGGCGCTCGCCGATCTGCCGGTTGGTCATCCCCTCGCCGATGAGGTCGAGGATCTGCCGCTCCTGCGGGGTCAGTTCGGCCAGCGGGTCGGGCTCGGCCTGGGCACCGCGCAGCCGCTCCAGCATCGCGCCGGTGCTGCCCGAGTCCAGCAGCGAACCGCCGGAGGCCACGGTGCGCACCGCGCCCACGAGGTCGGCGCCGTGGATCTGCTTGAGCACGTACCCGGCCGCACCGGCCATGACCGCGTCGTACAGGGCGTCGTCGTCGGCGAACGACGTCAGCATCAGGCAGGCGATCCCGGGATGGTCCGAACGGATCTCCCGGCACACCTGCACACCCGAGCCGCCGGGCAGTCGCACGTCGAGGACGGCGACGTCGGGCAGCACCACCGGGATCCTCGACAGTGCCTGCTCGGCCGTCCCGGCCTCACCGACGACGGTCATGTCGTTCTCGGTATCCAACAGAGCGGCCACACCGCGGCGGACCACCTCATGGTCGTCCACCAGGAACACCCTGATCTGCTTGCGAGCGCCCTCGGCTCCACCGCCCGTCATCGGCCCATCCTCATCCCTACGTCACCATGATCCAGACACCGCTCCGAGGAAGACGGTAATACGTGCGAAGGGCAACGTGCGGGCCGTTAGGCACCGAACTGCCCCGACGAAGGTCCCGTAAAGGGATAATTCGCCTTCGTCGGGGGACAAAACACCTGTTCACCACGGGTACGGACATGATCACCCGCATCTGGGATCACAGCACGAATCCGGCGTCACGGCCTCCGATCCGCCCAGGGACGGGCGATCTCGAACGCGCGGCAGGCCGCCAGCACCCGGGTGTCGGCGTGCCGGGGCCCGACCACCTGGAGCCCCACTGGCAGGCCCGCCGGGGTGAACCCGCACGGCACACTCGCGGCGGGCTGCTGGGTCATGTTGAACGGGTAGCTGAACCCCGCCCACGAGGTCCACCGCTCGCCCTCCAGCTTCGGTGGCGACTCCAGCCCCGCCTCGAACGCGGTGATCGGCACCGTCGGGGTCAGCAGCAGGTCGTACCCGGTGTGGAAACGACCCATCCGGGTGCCCATCTCCATCCGCAGGGCCATCGCGGTCAGGTAGTCCTGCGCCGAGTAGGTCAGCCCCTCCTCGACGACCTCACGCAGCCCCGGGTCGAGCAGGTCCCGCTGCCGGTCGGTGAGCTTGTCCGTGGCCTTGGCCACTCCGGAGTACCAGAGCACATGGAACTCCTCCCGGCAGTCGGGCAGGTCGGGCTCGACCTCCTCCACCCGGGCACCCAGTGTCTCGAACACGGCGACCGCGTCGGCCACCGCCCGGGCCACCTCCGGCTCCACGTCCAGCCCGCCCAGAGTGGGGCTGTAGGCGATCCGCATGCCCCGCACCAGCTCCTCGGCGTCCGTGCGCAGCCGCACGTCACCGATGCCGGGCACGGGCGGCGCCAGCGCGGCCCAGTCACGCGGGTCGCTCCGGGTGATGACCTCGAGCATCAGCGCCATGTCGCCCACCGTGCGGGCCAGCGGACCGGTGTGCGCGAGCGACCCGAACGGACTCGCCGGATAGTGCGGCACCAGACCCCACGTGGGCTTGATGCCGCAGACGCCGGTGAAGCTGGCCGGGATGCGGATCGAGCCGCCACCGTCGGTACCGGTGGACAGCGGACCCATTCCAGCCGCCACCGACGCCGCGGAACCGCCGCTGGATCCGCCCGGGGTGGTGGACAGGTCCCACGGGTTGCGGGTGACACCGGTGAGCGGTCCGTCGGTGACGCCCTTCCACGCCAGCTCGGGCGTGGTGGTCTTGCCGACGAGGACCGCGCCGCTCTCCCGCAGCCGAGCCGTCACCGGGGAGTCCTCCTCCCATGGCCCGCTCTGGGAGCTGGTGACCGACCCCTTCAGGGTGGGCCACCCCTTGGTGAGGTGGATGTCCTTGATCGCGGCCGGTACCCCGTCCAGGGCGCCGGAGGGCTCACCGAGGCGCCACCGCTCGGCGGACTCGCGTGCCGCCTCTCGGGCCTCGTCCGGGCACACCAGGCAGAACGCGTTGAGCGCCGGGTTGTCCTGCTCGATGCGCTCCAGAACAGCGTCGACGGCCTCCACCGGGGACAGGTCCCCGGTGGCGTAGGCCGCGATCAGCTGCTCGGCGGACATGTCGGCCGGTGTACCGGGATCGCCGGATCGCGCGTGCGGAACCGAGGCCGCCCCGAAGGCGCCCTCGGCCGTACCGACGGCCGCTCCCGTGCCCTCGGTCCCGGCCCGGTCAGAACGGATCGTCACTTCAGCCTCCCATGTCACGCCATCAGGGGTCAGCCGGGCACATAGCCCCGGCTCTTGTCGACCACGTTGAGCAGTTCCCGCCCGTCCAGGTAACGGGCGAGGTTGTCGAGGAACAGGTCCATGAGGTCGTCGCGCCAGCCGACGACGTCGCCGGACATGTGCGGTGAGACCACCGAGCCCGGCAGCCGCCACAGCGGGGAGTCCGCTTCGAGCGGCTCTTGCTCGAACACGTCCAGAGCGGCACCGGCGATGACGCCGTCCTCAAGGGCGGCGACCAGGTCGGGCTGGACCACGATGGGTCCGCGCGCCACGTTGATGAACCGCGCGGTGGGTTTCATCAGCTCCAGGAAGCGGCGGTCGACCAGACCCCGGGTGCCGTCGGTGAGCGGTGCCGCGACCACCACGTAGTCGGCCTCGGGCAGCTCTTCGAACAAGGTCGGACCGCCGTCGGCGCCACGCTCGGCGAGGCTGGACTCGACCACGGTGCCGAAGTCGGGGTCGCCCTCGCGCGCGTGGCTGCCGGAGGCGCGCACGTCCATGCCCACGGCCGTCAGCTTGCGGGCGATGTGGCGGCCGATCGGCCCGGTCCCCACCACGAGGGCCCGCCTGCCCGACACCCGCTCGGTCTCGCGGTGCTCCCAGCGGTGTTCGCGTTGGTGGTCCCAGGTCCGCTGGAAGTCCTTGGCGAACGCGATGACCTGGCCGAGCACGTACTCGGCGATGGGCTCGTTGAAGACCCCGCGCGAGTTGGTGACCGAGGCGGCGCTGTCGATCAGGCCGGGGAACATGAGGTTGTCCACCCCGGTGGTGGCGGCGTGCACCCAGGCCAGGGAGTCGGCCTTGGGCCAGGCCGCGGCGAGCGCCTCGGTGAACAGGTCCCACACCAGCAGCACGTGCGTACCGGGCAGCTTGGCAGGTAGTTCGTCGGCGGTGGCGTAGACGACCTCGCCGAGTCGTGGGTCGTCGTCGATCCGCTCGTGGCCGGGCGGTAGGTCGTCGCCGTGGAGGACGAGGAGTCTGGGGCTGTTCGACTGGCTGGAACGGTTCACGGGCGTGTGCACTCTCCGGTTGGCTGCGGCGGTTCAGAGAGGTCGTCGGGAATGCGGGGATCGCCCTGCATGGGAAACGCTAGGGAGCCGACATAGGATTGTCAACAATCAACAAATCGGTCGTTTCCCTTGAAACGGCACCTCTCGTACCACCCCTGACACGCCCGGGATACCCACTCGCACCAGGGTTATTGCCGCATCCCGCCCGTGGAACATAGGATTGTCGACAATCAACAGCCCTGTTGCCGGGACTGTTCTCGCAAGGTCCCCGTGCCCGACGTCGAAGGGACATCCCCATTGCCCAGGTACATGACCCTCACGCTGGCCAAACGCGGGGTCTCCTGCGTGGCCGAACTCCTGGACAAGGACGCCCCCCGCACCTGTGAGGCGGTGTGGAACGCACTACCGCAGGGCGACGCCGTCCAACACGCCAAGTACGCGCGCAACGAGGTCTACACGATGGTGCCGAGGTTCGCCGAGGCCGAACCCGGACAGGAGAACCCCACCGTCACGCCGATCCCGGGGGACGTCGTCTACTTCTCCTTCGACGGCGGCATGCTCGACCGCACGTTCAAGGAGGACAAGGGGATCGACCACCTGCCCGGCGTCATCGACCTCGCGCTCTTCTACGGACGCAACAACCTGCTCCTCAACGGCGACGTCGGCTGGGTTCCCGGCAACGTGTTCGCCACCGTCGTCGAGAACCTGCCCGCCATGGCCGAGGCCTGCAACGACGTCTGGCGCTCCGGGAGCGTCGGCGAGCGGCTGCTGTACGAGCGCCTGGAGCGCTAACCGGCCCCGAGAGAACACACGGTGTCTCCGCGTCCGCGTACCCGCGTACAGGCGGCACCCGTAACGACCGCACCACCGGCGACACGGGCGGTACCCGTGCCCCGACGCGGGAGGCCACACCCGTACCGACGGAAAAACGACAACGCATTCCCGGGAGGTGAGTGACCGATGCGGACCAATGGAGACCACATGAACAGCCCCGCGGCGGAGCACCAGGTCGTCGAACTGGCCGCCAGTACGCGAACGCCATGGCAGGCGGGGGTCGGTGTCATCGCGCCCTACGACTTCGCGCTCGACCGCGAGCTGTGGCGCTGGACGCCGGACGACGTCTCGTTGCACGTCACGCGGTTGCCGTACGTACACGTACCGGTAACGGTGGACCAGGCCGCCGCCCTGTGCCAGGAGGAGCACGTGGACCCGGCGGTCCGCGCGCTGCTCGCCCCCGAACCGCTGGCCATCGGCTACGCGTGCGCCTCGGGCAGTTTCGTGCACGGCCTGGAGGGGGAACAGAGCCTGCACCAGGCCATGGTGGACGCCGGGGCACCCACCGCCGTCACCACCTCCGGGGCCCTGATCCGGGCCCTGGACGCGCTCGACGTCAACCGGATCGCGGTCGTCACGCCCTACGTGGACAGCGTGACCGACCGGCTCCTGGCCTACCTGGCCGAGCACCGCGTCACCGTGACCTCCAGTGTGGGGCTGGGCCTGCTCAGCCACATCTGGCGGGTCACCTACGCCGAGGTGTCCGCGGCGGTGCACTCGGTGGACCGGGCCGACGCCCAGGCGGTGTTCATCAGCTGCACCAACGTACTCACCTACGACATCATCGCGCCGTTGGAGCGGGAGCTGGGAAAACCCGTGATCGCGGCCAACCAGGTGACCATGTGGGCGGTGATGAACGCCGCGGACCGCCAGGCCGTAGCCCACGGACAGAGCCTGATCGACGTCGCCGCACCGAGCGCCGCGTGACCCCGCGGGCCGTGACCAGAAGGAGAGCCACATGACCCGCGTCGGATTCCTCTACCCCGGACTCAGCGCCGAGGACGACTACAAGGCCTTCGCCGACCTGCTCGGAGGGGACGTCGAACTGCCCGTGGTGCACACGCTCATGCGCGAGGACGCGCACCGGGTGGACGCCCTGCTCGACGTCGGCAGCGAGGGGGTACTCACCAAGGGCGCCCAGGAGCTGGCCGTGATGGAGGCGGACGCGGTGGTGTGGGCGTGCACCAGCGGAAGCTTCGTATTCGGCTGGGAGGGCGCCCGCAGACAGGTCGAAGGGGTGCGCCGGGTGGTCGGGGCACCGTCGTCGAGCACCTCGTTCGCCTTCGTGCACGCGTTGAGCCAGTTGCGCGTGTCACGGGTGGCGATCGCCGCCACCTACCCCGACGACGTCGCCCAGAGGTTCGTGGAGTTCCTGACCGAGGCCGGGGTGACCGTGCTGTCGCTGGCCAGCCACGGCATCGCCACCGCCGCCGAGGTGGGCGGCCTGGACCCGGACGACGTCCTTGACTTCGTGATCTCCAACGACCACCCGCGGGCCGAAGCCGTCCTGGTGCCGGACACCGCCCTGCACAGCGCCCACCTGATCGAGCCCCTGGAGGCACTGCTCGGCAAGACCGTGCTCACCGCCAACCAGGTGAGCGTGTGGGAGGGGCTGCGCCTGGCCGGGGCGACCGCGGGCCGGAGCGCCGGCCCGGGCGCACTGCTGCGCTCCGGTTCGGCCGCCGTCAACGACGCTCTGGCCTCCCGTTAACCTCGACGACGTGCTCGCCGTTTCGTCCCGCTTTCGTCCCGAACCGAAAGGAAGGCAGAACATGCCCGCCCCAGGTCCGCTCAGACCCGTGCCCCGGCGCTCCACCGCCGAACTGATCGCCGACCAGCTGCGGTCGGCGATCATGTACGGCTTCCTCGCCCCGGGTGACCAGCTCGGCGAGTCGGAGCTGGCCGGACAGCTCGGGGTGAGCCGCGGTCCGCTGCGCGAGGCGATGCAGCGCCTCATCCAGGAGGGACTGCTGCGCAGTGAACGGCACAGGGGCCTGTTCGTGCGCGAACTCACCCCCGCGGACGTGCGGGATGTCTACGTGGCCCGGCTCGCCGTCGAGCGAACCGCGTGCGAGCTGATCATGCGCGGCAACCGGGGTGAGGCGGTCGCCCGGCTCACCCCGGTCGTGGACCGGCTCGCCACGGCGGCGGCCAGCCGGGACCGGAACACGATGAGCGACGCCGACCAGGACTTCCACCAGACTCTGGTGAGCTGCGCGGACAACGGCCGGTTGGAGCGCATGGCGCAGACCCTGCTGGTCGAGACGCGGATGTGCCTGACGGTGATGCAGGACGTGTACCCGGAGCCGGAGGAACTCCTGGACGAGCACCGCCGCATCCTGGACGCGATCGTGGACGGGGCGGAGGAGGAGCTGATGCGGCTGATCGAGACGCACATGATGGACACGGTCGACCGCGTCAACGGTGACGTCCAGGAGCCGGAGGCGGACTCCGGCGCCTGACCGGGACGGCGGGCCGGCCTTCAGGGGCTGCGGAACCGGCGGGCACGGCCTCGGGCCTCTGCCGCACCCGCCGAGGACCGGCGGCGCAGCGGACCTCGGGAGCCGGCTCCCGAGGTCTTCCCCGCGGTACCGGGGCCGGTCACCCCTGGCCGCGGTACCTCGCCAGAATGCGCTCCCGGGCCTCCTCGAAGCTCATCTCACCGCGTGCCACCCGCTCCATGTCCGCTCGCGCCTCCGGCGTCGTCTCACGGGCCGCCGCCCTGACGGAGGCCAGGGCGGCGGCGGTATCCCCGTCTTCAAGAATCCACGTATCCATGAGGTGAAGCGTAAGGGGATCCGTGCCCGGCCTCGCGGAAATCCCGAGAGTTTCCGTCATCGGCCCCGGTCAGACCCCGCCGATCCCGATGTACTTGGTCTCCAGGAACTCCTCGATGCCGACGTTGCCGCCCTCGCGGCCCAGTCCGGAGTGCTTCACCCCGCCGAAGGGTGCCGCCGGGTTGGAGACCACGCCCTGGTTGAGGCCGACCATGCCGGTCTCCAGGCTCTCGCTGACCCGCAGCGCCCGGTTGAGGTCGCGGGTGTAGACGTAGCTGACCAGGCCGTACTCGGTGTCGTTGGCGTCCCGCAGCGCGTCCTCCTCGGTCTCGAAGGGCAGCACAGGCGCCACCGGGCCGAAGATCTCGGTGGTGGACAGCTCGGCCTCGAAGGGCACGTCGGCGAGCACCGTCGGCTGGTAGAAGTGGCCGGTTCCCTCGCCGGGACCACCGCCTACCAGTACGCGGGCCCCCCGGTTGACGGCGTCGTCCACCAGGCTCTGCACCTTGTCGCGGGCCTTGTCGTCGATGAGCGGCCCCACGTCGACGCCCTCCTCCGTGCCGCGGCCCATGCGCAGCGCGCCCATGCGCTGGCTGAGGCGCTCGGCGAACTCCTCGGCGATCCCCGCCTGGGCGTAGATGCGGTTGGCGGCCGTGCAGGCCTCACCGATGTTGCGCATCTTGGCGAGCATCGCGCCGTCCACGGCGGCGTCCATGTCGGCGTCGTCGAAGACCAGGAAAGGCGCGTTGCCGCCCAGCTCCATGGAGGTGCGCAGGACCTGCCCGGCGCTCTGTTCGAGGAGCTTGCGGCCCACGGCGGTGGAACCGGTGAAGGAGACCTTGCGGATGCGCCCGTCACTCAGCAGCGGCTCGGTGACCGATCCCGGGTCCGTGGCGGGGATGACGCTGAGGACACCCTCGGGGAGCCCGGCCTCGGCCATGATGCCCGCGAGCGCGAGGGCGCACAGGGGCGTCTGCTGGGCGGGCTTGAGCACCATGGTGCATCCGGCGGCGACGGCGGGGCCGATCTTTCGGGTTCCCATCGCCATCGGGAAGTTCCAGGGGGTGATGAGCATGGAGGGGCCGACCGGCTGGCGCATGACGAGGAAGCGCGACTTGCCGTCGGGTGAGAGGGAGTACTGTCCCCCGATGCGGACGGCCTCCTCGGCGAACCAGCGCAGGAACTCCGCGGCGTAGGCGATCTCCCCCCTGGCCTCGGCCAGGGGCTTGCCCATCTCCAGGGTCATCAGGACCGCCAGCTCCTCCTGGCGTTCCATGAGCAGCTCATAGCTCCGGTGCAGGATCTCGCTGCGCTTCCTCGGCGGTGTCCTCATCCACTCGGGCTGGGCCCGGTGCGCGGCGTCCAGGGCGTCGAGGGCGTCCTCCTTCCCCGCGTCAGCGACCTCGCAGAGCACCTCGCGGGTGGAGGGGTCCTCCACTCCGAAGGTGGCCCCGGAGGCCGCGTCGCGCCACGTTCCACCGATGAACAGCCTCTTGTCCACCTGCGCGACGACCCGTGCTTCCTGATCCGACATGTTCACTACTCTCCAGTCGAGAATCGGCCTGTGGTCAGAACTGCCCAACGTGCGTCCACTGGACACCGTCGCTGCCCGGATGTTTCCATAGCAGCGTCGATTGTCAACAATCCTACGGAACACGCGACACGGAATCGAGGCATCGCATGGCGGAGCTCTCCCCGATCCTCAAACAGGCGACACAGGTCATCGCCGCACGAGGCGAGGGCGCCTACATCTACGACGAGGATGACCGCCGCTATCTCGACTTCACCGCGGGCATCGGCGTCACCAGCACGGGGCACTGCCACCCCCGGGTCGTGGCCGCCGCGCAGGAGCAGGTGGCCACCCTGGTCCACGGCCAGTACACCACCGTGATGCACCGTCCCCTGCTGCGGCTCACCGAGCGGCTCGGGGACGTGCTGCCCCCGGGCCTCGACCGGCTCTTCTACGTGAACTCGGGCAGCGAGGCCGTGGAGGCCGCCCTGCGGCTGGCCCGGCAGGCGACCGGTCGACAGAACGTGATCGTGTTCCAGGGCTCGTTCCACGGCCGCACCATGGGCGCCGCCTCACTGACCACGTCCGGGGTCAAGATCCGCGCGGGCATCGGCCCCCTGATGCCCGGCGTGGCGGTCTCGCCGTTCCCGCACGCCTACCGGCTCGGCATGTCCGAGGCCGACGCGGTCGCGTACGCGCTGCGCGAGCTGGACCACCAGTTCGCCACGGTGACCTCCCCGAAGGACACCGCGGCCGTGTTCATCGAGCCGGTGCTCGGCGAGGGCGGCTACGTGCCGGCACCGGACGCCTTCCTCCAGGGGCTGCGCGAGCGCGCCGACCGGCACGGGTTCCTGCTGGTCGCGGACGAGGTGCAGACCGGCTTCGGGCGCACGGGCACGTTCTGGGGGCACGAGCCCTCGGGCATCCGCCCGGACGTGGTCGTCACCGCCAAGGGGCTGGCCAGCGGCTTCCCGCTGTCGGCGATCGCCGCGCCCGCCGCGGTCATGGAGAAGGCATGGCCCGGTTCGCAGGGCGGGACCTACGGCGGCAACGCGGTGTCCTGCGCCGCCGCGCTCGCCACCCTGGACGTGATCCAGGAGGAGGGCCTGGTGGAGAACGCCGCGCGCATGGGCGAGCGGCTGCACCAGGGCCTGGAGAAGGTGGCCGAGGCCAACCCGGTGATCGGTGACGTACGTGGCCGGGGGCTGCTGCTCGGCAACGAGTTCACCACCGCTGACGGGATGCCCGACGGCGCCACCGCACTGCGCGCCCAGCAGGCCGCCGCCAGGAACGGACTCCTGCTGCTCACCTGCGGCCCGGAGGGGAACGTGGTGCGGATGATCCCGCCGCTGGTCGTCGACGGCGACCAGGTCGACAACGCGGTGTCGCTGTGGGCGGCCTCCGTGGAGGAGGCCGTCGCGGGCTGACTCCGGCGTATCCCGCCTGTGGAGCGCCGCCCCGGCACGGTTCTGCGCGCCGGGGCGGCGCCGTGCGCGGGCGGTACCGTGTACCGGCGGACGCCCCCGGGCAACCGTGCGCCGGATCCGTGCGTCGGACACGGGAGGAGTCGGATGGAAGGGGCCCCGATGGCAGGTCGCGGGAAGAAGGCCATGAACACCATGGGCGGCGGTTCGCGCCCCGTCCTCGATCCCGCGCTGCCGCCCCGCGTCGCCCGGAGGCTCGTGAAGCGGCCGTCCGCCCTGCTGCCGGGAAAGGCCCGGGCGAGGCAGCCCCGGTTCCCGAACCGGACGCGCATGGCGGTGGGCGGGACGGCGGTGGCCGCGCTGAGCACGGCTTGGGCGCTGGGGAGCGCCCCGCTCCTGACGTGGTCGGCGCTTCTGTACTTCGTCGCCTTCCTGGCCCAGAGCGCGGCCGTGGGTGTGGCGGGGTTCGCCGCCACCCGCGTACGGTTCCGGTCCCGGCTTCCCCCATGGTTGAACACCAGGTCCGGGCAGCGCTGGTGGAGGGTGCTGTCCCTGGGCTTCGCGCCCGTCACCATGGCGACATGGTTCCTCTCCCCGGCACCGGACTGGGTCTTCACCGCCGGATGGTACGCACCGGGCGCCGTGTACACGGCCGCCGCCCTGTGGGCGGGCTGGTGGTGGCCCCGGGACGACCGGCTGGCGGCGGCGTACGCGGACCGCTACCTGGTGGCCGGCGACCTCGGCGGGTACGGCTCCGAACTCATACTCCGCGTTCGGAGGACGATCGACGCCGTCGAGGAGGCGGAGCGGCGGCTGGGCGGCTCCTTCGACCCGACGCGGTCGCTGGCGGTACTGCGCGACGAGGAGTGGCGGATCGCCTCGATGCTGTACCACCACGACCGGATTCGCGAGGAGCACCGCGCCGACTCCCGTGACGCCGTCTCCGGCCGGGTGCGTGCCCTGCTGAACCAACAGCACGAGCGGCAGGAGGCCGCCTACCGTGAGCTGGCGGCACGGGTCGACGCGATCCGGGAGTACGGTGTCGCCGTCGAGGAGGCGCTGAGCGCCCACACGGAGTGGGAGCAGCTCGAACGGGCGGAGGCGCGCAGCGCACGGCTCACCGAGCTCCTCGCCCGCTCGGCGTCCGACGGGGGCAACGGTGAGCTGCTCCAGGACGGGTTCCTGGATGCCCGGGCCGCCAAGGAGGCGCGGGACGAGCTGATCGGCCGGGCGTTGGAGGCCGGGCGCTTCCTGGAGGCACCGTCATCCGCGACGGTGTGAGCGGCGGGCGGCCCGGCCGGTTCCCCCCTGTCGGGGGCACCGCCTCGCGGTGGGCCGCCTCACACCAACAACGTGGTCTGACCCTGCTCTACACCGTGATAGAGTCAAAGACGTCGCCAGGGAGACCGGGTGACACACAACTGAACAACCCGCACTCGTAGCTCAATGGATAGAGCATCTGACTACGGATCAGAAGGTTGGGGGTTCGAGTCCTCCCGAGTGCACCACCTTGAGACAGTGGCAGAGCGGCCCTGAGCAGCGTCGAACGCAGCTCGGGGCCGTTCTGCGTCCGGCCTGCTCTCACATCCGCTCCCCGCGTGGGAGCGAAGTTGGTTCCACACGGGCCACCGCGCTGACCTGCACTCACACAGAACGGCTCAGAAGGTAGCCCGCACCCCGGGGTGTACTTTCCCGACAACCGCGTTCTCGAAGGCACTCCGACAGTGCCTCGACGGTGACCTTGTCCAACGGCCGAGCACACCTCGCTCAGACGCGATCACGGACTCCGGTGCCCTCTCTGTCCCAGAATCCGAAAATCCGTGCCGACCGGCCCCGCTCCTGGCCGAGGGGGAGCTGGTGCTGCCCCGCAGGATCACGGCGGTGCAGCTCCAACAGGCGGCGAGCACGTCAGCGTTCGACGGTGTCAACCACCGCCTCATGTGTCGTGCCGTCCTGACCGGGTGCAGACTGACCCGCTCCAGCAGCGTCCCGGCGCCGAACCAAAAGCACGAACACCCCGACCGTGGCGACCAGCGACAGGGCCGCAACCCCCCAGGACGTGATGTCCCAGGCCGCCGTGAAGTGGTCGGCGAGCTCCCCGGAGCCGCCCACATCCCCCGCGGTCACCCGCGCGGCGACCTCGAACGATCCCGTACGAGCGGCCACGATGCCACTCAACGCCGCCCCGAAGACAGCGATGACCAAAGCCTCGGCACCACCACGAAGCGTGTTGAGGAAACCCGCAGCCATACCCACCTTGCGGGACTCGATGACACCCATCGCCTGACCGTCGGTGATACCGAACGACAAGCCCATGCCCGTGCCGATCAACACCAGCGGCAGAGCCAGCCCCAGAGCGCTGATCTGCGGATGGAGCACGGTGAGCAGCGCGTTGCCCCCAGCCACGGACAGCAACGCGAGAACGATCATCCCGCGGGCCGACACCCCCTTGGTGACCAACCACCCACCCAGGGACGGAGCCACCAGGACCGGAGCCGTGAGCATGAGCATCATCAGACCTGCGGTCTGGGCGGACACCCCCTGCACTCCCTGGAGGTAGGTCGGCAGGAAGACCAACACCCCCAGGAAACCGATCGAGGTGGTCAGCGTCGCCAGACACCAGGCCATGAATCGGCCGTCACGGACCAGGGTCAGGTCGAGCACCGGGTGGGCCACCCGGCGTTCGATGGCCAGGAAGACCACCATGAGCACCACCCCGGCCGCCAACGCACCGATCACCACCGGGGTCCCCCAACCCGCCTCGGGCGCCTCGATGACCGCGTACATCACCAGCGTCAGGCTGAGCACGAAGGTCACCGCACCACCCCAGTCGACGCGGGGGCGCTCGGAGGCGCGTGACTCGGCCACGAACGCCGACCCGAGCAGGATGAGCAGACCGACCACGGTGTAGGTCAAGAACGCCGTGCGCCAGCCCACGGCGCCGATCAGCAGACCCGACAGGGTCGGGCCGACCGCGATACCGACCCCCGCCATGGTGCCCATGGCGGCGAAGGCCCGGGTTCGCGCGGCGCCGTCGAAGGCGGTGGCCAGCAGGGCCCCTCCGCTGGCCATGATCGCCGCGCCGCCGACGCCGGTGAGCAGGCGCGCCGCGTCCAGGAGGAGGATGTCGCCGACCAAGGCGCTGGCCAGGTTGCCCGCGGAGAAGACGACCGCGCCGACGACGAACAGCAGCCGCCGCCCGAACAGGTCGGCCAGCGATCCGCAGACCAGGGTGAACGCGGCGAAGGTGAGGTTGTAACCAGCCACCACCCAGTGCAGCGGAGCACCGGAGGCCTCCAGGTCCACCCCGATCTCGGGGACGGCCACCGCCGTCCCCGAGATCGACATGGCCACGATCAGAACGCCCAGCATGACGCTGGCGAGCAGGATCCCCGGACGTGATCTCTGCCGCGGTTGACTACGCGTCGTACGCACGCGCCTCTCCTTCGTGTCGTGAGTCTTGACCGCCATTCTTGAACCTCAAGTTCAGTTGAGGTCAAGGCTCGCGACGCCCCCTCCCTCGGCAGTGCCTCCTGCGTCAGCGCACGACCCGGACTGTTCGGCCTGGAGATGCCCGCAGAGGTCGTCGCGGCTGCGGTCACCGTGGTCGTCGCGGTCGCCAGGTACCTGGCACCGCACACCCAGCGGTAGACCCGACAGCACGGAAGCCCCACCCACCGTGGTGGTGGGGCGGAGCACTTTCGCCATGTCCGCCTACAGTGCGATCTCCACGGGTGTGGCCGATTCGGCCTCTGCCTGGTCCACGGTCACCTCGGCGGTGACCTCAGCCCCGGAGTCGTCGCCCTCGAAGAGGCTGACGATGTCGAGTCCGATGGTGGTGACCTCGATGGTGTAGAAGTCCGCAGCCGCCACACCCTCGGCAAGGAACGGCAGTACGCACAGGTAGGGGTCGCTGGTGCGCTGGCGGCCGAGCTCTGCCCGGTGGTCGGCTGCTTCCGCGTTGCCTTTCAGTGTGCTGGTGGCTTCTCCGATGGCGGTGATCTCGTCGGCTCCGTCGCGAATGGTGTAGGTGGGATCGCGTCACACGCACTGCTTGTCGTCACCGTCGGGGGCCTGGCCGATGTTGTGACTGCTGGTGGTCAGGGTGACGTGGATGTCGACGGACTGCGAGGCGGCGGGGTCGGCCTCGTCCTGGGTTGCGCAGGCGGTGAGCAGACATAGCAGGACAGCGGAGAGCACAGCGGTGGCGCGGCGCACGGGGGATTTCCTTTCTGGCTGAGGGCGGAAGATCCGGCTACGGCACGTCCCCGGCGAAAATCGCCGTGTACATCAGCTCGCTGTCCGGGGTGTACAGCTCCAAGGTGTACTGAAGCGCGGACTCTTCCTCCCCCATCCAGCAGTCCCCGCCCCAGGTCGCCG
This sequence comes from Nocardiopsis sp. TRM 82005, assembly GCF_056312425.1. NCBI lineage: Bacteria > Bacillati > Actinomycetota > Actinomycetes > Streptosporangiales > Nocardiopsidaceae > Nocardiopsis > Nocardiopsis sp. TRM 82005. The sequence continues at coordinate 104,928 of NZ_JBWDTQ010000014.1, read as the reverse complement.
CCTGCCCGTCCGCCAGCGCATCCGGTGGGTTCAGGGAGTCGGCCAGATGCGGCTGCTCGGCTTCGGCCAGCGGGTCACCGACGTGGCAGGAAGTCGTCGTACCGCCCAGCTGTAGCGCCTGGCCGCTGTCATTGGTCAGCTCCCAGTCCCACGCCGCATACGGCAACTCCCCTTCCTCGCCCGTGGAGCTGTTGAATCCGTCCTCGTCGATCTCACGGCGCAAGTTCGCCATCGCGATGGTGACGCCGTCTCCGAAGTCGTAGGTCTCCTCGAGCCCCACCAACGCAGGGCCGCCAGCTCCACCCGTCTCCTCTTCGTACTCCTCCATGGCCTCCATGTCAGCTTCCTGCTCGGCAGCCGGGTCAGCGGGGGAATCTTCCCCGCCGGTGCAGGCGGTGGCCGCAAGGATGACGGCGAGTAGGGCGGGGGGAAGGACGAGTGCGCGCATGGGAGCTCCGTTCTGGGCGTGTGGTCTGAGCGTAGAGATGCAGGTGGTGGCTGCGCGGTGAGTGGCCGGATCCGGTCACCGCCCCCGCTGGCCGCTCCTGGCCTCCGCAGGCGGAGCGGCCGCTGAACCGGCCCCGCGGCTGTCGACCACGTTCCCCTCCTCCGTAGAAGTGGTGTGGACCGCGGGGCGGGGGCTATGTGACCTGCCGGTGGGTGGACCACACCGCGTGCTGGGGTCCGTGCAGCCACACGGTCTGGCGGCCGCTGTCACGGTCCACGGTCAACCCGAACCGGTCCACAGTCGGGTTCCCCTGCGCCTCCCACCACCGCCACGCCATTCGGGCCTCTTCCACCAGCAGGCGCCGGCCGCCCTGCTCAACGCGGCCGTCCGCGTGCAAGCGCGCCCACGACTCGCACTGGGTGGAGGCCAGCCACACGTGGGGTTCGGTGGCACCCTCCTCCACGCGCATGCCGTGGGTCCACCCGGGGCGCAACAGGGCGAGGAGGAGCGCGCGTTCGCCGTCCAGCCACGGCTCGCGCGGGTCACCGTCGACCTGGTCGTTGTGCTCGGCGACCGCGTCCGGATCGGGTGCGGGCTGGCCGGGCCACCGCTGACCGCGCGCCCACATGAACGCCAGCGATCCCTCGAAACGCCCTTCCGCGAGGCTGGGCCCGTTCGTGTCCAGGACAGCGAGCACTCCACCCGGGGCACCCGGTGTGGGCGACCACGGGGTGACGATCCGGCCCCGGCCGCGCACCTGTTCCAGCCAGCGCCACGGCACCCGGGACACGGTGCATGTGGAGATGATCCGGTGGTACGCCGTGTACCGGGTCTCCACGTGCTCGCCGTCGCCGGAGACCACGTCGGGCGTGTACCCGGCGGCGTACAGAGCGCCGCGCGCACGGTCGGCCAGGCCCTCATCCACCTCGACGGTGGCCACCCGCTCAGACCCGAGCATCTCCGACAGCAGGGCGGCGTTCCACCCGCTGCCGGCGCCTACCTCCAACACCCGGTGGCCGGGTTCGATGCGCGCGGCGGCCAGCATGCGCGCCATCACCGACGGGGCGGAGCTGGACGAGGACGGGACGCCCATCCCGCTCTCACGCCCGTCGTCGCGCTGGGTGGTGAGCGGCTGGTCCGAGTAGGCAGTGCGCAGCCACGTCCCGGGGGCGCCGACCCCTTCGGCGAAGGTGAGGACGTGGCCGTAGGAGACGGCGGCCAGGCCGGGGCGATACCGGATTCGGCGCCGGTGGGGAGGGGGACGCGGCTACTCACCGGGAACCACCGGCGTGGTGCGTGCGACGCTGGCACGCAGAGCCGTGGCGGCGATCGTGGGGCGGCGAAGGCCGTGGGCGGCTGCGACCCGTTCGGCCACCTCACGGGCCAGGGGTCGCGCGAGCCGTTCGGCACGGGTGGACTTACCGGTAGGCGTCGGTATCAGCGCCATCCCCGCTGCCCCAGGAGTCCCCCACGGTATGAACAGCACGAAGCTTCCCGTCTGGATCCTGGTGTTGTGTCTTGGTATGTTCGCCGCTCATCTGGGTCTGCTGCTGTCGCACTATGAGCCGCCCCGGCCGGACCGTTTCTGGGCGGCATTCGTGTGCTCGGCGATCGCAGCTGTCGGCGCGACCGGCATCTTCGTCAACGAACGATGCATCGAGCCCCGTCGTCACAAGCCCTCCCCAGACGAGCGCTTCCGGAAGCCGAAACCGTAGACGTCGGCCATGGCCCTCACGAGGGCGACAGGTCGGGCGGGGTGCGCACGCCGTGCTCGCGGCGCAGCGCGGACAGCGCCGCGAGGTAGCCCGACATACCGTGCACACCAGGCCCTGGCGGGGTGGAGGCCGAGCACAGGTACACCCCCGGCAGGGGCGTGCGGTAGGGGTCGATCCCGGCGGTCGGCCGCAGGACGGCCTGGCGTACGGACATGGCTCCCGACGCGATGTCCCCGCCGACGTAGTTGGGGTCGTACTCCTCCATCCGCGCCGCCGAGACCCCGCGTGAGGCGAGGACCGTGTCCGTGAACCCGGGGGCGTAGGCCTCGATGCGCCGACGCACCATGTCCACCGGGTCGCGGTCGTCACCGTGGGGCACGTGGGCGTAGGCCCACACAGGACGTTTGCCGGGCAGCGCCCGGCCCGGATCGGTCACGGCGGGGTCGACGAGGAGGACGAAGGGATCCTCCACCCGTTCCCCGCGCGCGGTCGCGGTCTCGGTCCGAAACATCTCCCGCTGTGTACCCCCCAGGTGCACCGTGCCGGCCGTCCCCACCCCGGGAGCGGCCCAGGGGACGGGTTCGGAGACGAGGAAGTCCGCCTTGGCCGCACCCGGGCCGTAACGGAAGCGCCGCAGGGCCCGGGCGTAGCGGCCGGGAAGGCGTCCGCCCGCGATGTCGAGGAAACCCTTGGGTGAGACGTCCAGGAGCACGGTGGCGCCCGTGGGCAGGTCGGCGAGGTCCCCGATCCTTCGGCCGGTGTGGATGACCCCGCCATGGGCGGTGATGTCGGCGGCCAACGCGTCGGCGATGGCGCAGCTCCCTCCTCTGGCCAGCGGCCAACCGGCCTCGGTGTGCGCGAGATGCCCGAGGAGGAGGGCCACGGCGGCCCCCGGCAGGGAGGGCAGGGCGCCGATCACGTGGCCCGCGACCCCGGTGAGGAGTGCCTTGGCCGCCTCGGTGGCGAACGGCCCCGAGCCCAGTCCGTGCGACAGTACGCGCCGCGCCAGGAGCAACGCCCCCGCCGGGTCCGGGGGCAGGGACCGCTGCTCCGACATGACGAGGTCCACCACGCCGCCGCTGTGCGCGACGAGCGGGGACATGAGGCGGTGCCAGCGGTCTCCGTCCCTGCCCAGGCCCGCCCGGGTCTCGTCGAGGTCGGCCCTGGCGAGGGCCGCTTCCCCGTGGGGCAGCGGATGCGCGTAGGGCGTGGCGGACCGCAGCATGGCCACGCCCCGGCCGCCGAGGTCGAACTCCCGGAAGAAGCGTGACGCCATGGCCATGGGGTGGACCGCGGAGCATATGTCGTGCCGGATCCCGGGGTCGAAGAGCGCGGCGGTGCGCAGGCCTCCGCCGACCGTGTCGCGTTGTTCGTAGAGCTCGACACGGAGACCGGCGCGCGCGAGCGTCACCGCGGAGGCGAGCCCGTTCGGCCCCGTTCCGACGACCACGGCGTCGACGTTTCCCACCGGTACCTCCTACAGGGTTCAGGGTCTGGTGTGGACGCGGGCGAAGGTCGCGGACCGCTTCCGTAGCGGTGTGCCGCTCCCAGTCCCCGTACGCCGCCGGACGGTCCCGACGGTTTCCTCCTTCCCCGCGGAGCCCCGCCGCACCGCGTTGGTCGTGCACCTGCCCGAACCGTGCGCGAGGCCCTCCGTCTATCCTCCGGGGTGCCGCCTGCTGTGGCGGTGCCCGGACGACCGGGACCGTACGCCGCTCGCCTCACCAACGGAGGGCCCATGCCCACGCCGCACACACAGGTCACGAACTGGGCCGGCAACGTCACCTTCGGCAGCCCCCGGGTCCACCGGCCCCGGACCGTCGACGAACTGCGCCGCGTCATCCGAGGCAGCGCACGGATCCGCGCACTCGGCAGCGGCCACTCCTTCAACCTCGTCGCCGACTCCGACCACGACCTGGTGCGCCTGGACGGCCTTCCCGCGGAGACCGGGATCGACGCGGAGGAGTCGACCGTCACCGTCACCGCCGGTACGCGTTACGCCGAGCTGGTCACCGAGCTGGACGATCAGGGGTTCGCGCTGGCCAACCTGGCGTCGCTGCCCCACATCTCTATCGCCGGATCCTGCGCGACCGGTACCCACGGATCAGGGGACGGCCAGCGCTGCCTGTCCGCCGCGGTCCGCGCGGTACAGCTCGTCGGACCCGACGGCGAGCTGGCCTGGCTGAGCCGTGACACGGATCCCGAGGTCTTTCCCGGCGCGGTGGTCGCGCTCGGCGCACTCGGCGTCGTCACCCGGCTCTCGCTGGATATCGAGCCGGCGTTCGAGATGTCCCAGCGTGTCCGTGTCGGGGTATCCCTGGACGAGGTCGCCGACCACATCGACGACGTGTTCGGGGCGGCCTACAGCGTCAGCCTGTTCACCGACTGGCGCGAGGAGGGCGTCGTGTGGCTCAAGCACCGCGTCGACCGGCCGGAGGGCGCGTGGAGCGGCGGCCGACCGGCACCGCGACCGATGCACCCCGTCCCCGGCATGCCGCCGGAGTCCAGCACCGAACAGATGGGGACCGTCGGCCCCTGGCACGAGCGCCTCCCCCACTTTCGTCCCGAACTGGAGCCGAGCGCGGGTGAGGAGTTGCAGTCCGAGCTCTACGTACCCCGGGCCCTCGCGGGAGCCGCCTTCACCGCCCTCCGCGGGATCGGGCACCTGCTGGCCCCGGCACTGCACATCGCGGAAGTGCGGACGGTCCGCGCGGACGACCTGTGGCTGAGCCCCGCCCACGGCCGGGACTGCGTCACCTTCCACTTCACCTGGATCAAGGATCCGGCGGCCGTGAGACCGGTCCTGGCCGCCATGGAGGAACGCCTCCTGCCGCTGGGCGCCCGCCCGCACTGGGGCAAGCTCACCACGATGGCCGCACCGGACATCATCGCCGGGTACGAGCGCGCCGCGGACTTCGAACGCCTGGCACGGAACCTCGACCCGGCCGGGAAGTTCCGCAACACCTTCGTCGACGAACTCTTCCCCGGCGTGTGACGGCGGCTCCGGGGTGTGCTCCTGTGCACCGGAGCGGTCAGAGGCAGCCGCTGAAGCCGCAGACGTCGGCGCGCGCGGTGGAGGCCTTCAGGTCGTCGTACCAGACGTAGCTGTCGTTGGTCGGGGCGAACCTCTCGGCGGAGCCGCCGAAGAAGGACGAGAAGTAGGCCTTGTCCACCAGGTCGTCGTTGGCCACCAGGCGCAGACCGGTGACCAGGGCGGCGGGCTCGCCGTTGTAGAAGACCTCGATCTCGCCGTCGGGGTTGGCCCGGCCGTTGGCCACGGTGTTGACCCTGAGCCGCTGGGTGATGTTCACCCACTCGCCCCGGGGATAGTGGACGTCGGTGCCGCCAGCGCGCAGGACCGCGTAGTCGCCGTACTTTCCCTCCTTGTCCATGTGGTAGTAGTACACGGCCGCCTGGCCGTCACGGCGCCAGATCATGCGCGAGGTGAAGCCGTTCTCGCCGTCGCAGACCCGCCCGCCCGCGCACGCTCCGCCCCCGGCCAGTCCTACGCCGAGCTTTCCGGCGAACGAGGTGGTCCCCCAGCTGAAGTCCTCGCTGAAACGCGCCCAGTAGGACAGGTAGTACTCACGTGCGGGGGTGAGCTGGAACGGCGCCAGCGCGCCGGAGTCCCGCGCACCGAACTCTCCCTCCGGGTAGGACACGCGCAACGACTGCCCGCCTCCGTGCGCGGCCGAACCGTCGACGAGGGTGCGCTCGTCCATGCCCAGGTCGTAGTCGGCGTGCCACCCGTCCTTCTCCCACTCCGTCAGAGGGTAGGCGCCGCCCGCCGCCGGGCGCTCGAAGGAGTTGTGCTGGTACGTGGAGGAGAAGGTGATGTCAGCGGCCGCGGGCGCCGCTGCCAGCGCGGTCGATACCGCCGAGAGGACGAGGGCGGAGGCGAACAGGGCTCTGGCGGTCACGGGTGTCTCCATTACACGGGGACGGCAGAAGGAACAGGGCCGCTGTGACGGCGGCTCTCCAGGAGAGCCAGCGCGCCAGCGCATCGGCGATGAGGCCATCCTCTTCTTTGGACCGCGCGCGACCGGTGTACGACACGGACGGCCTTCCCCACGTGTCCGGGAACGCGGTCAGTCCGGGTCGGAGGCGTGGGCGTACCACCGGCGGAAGGGCGACGAGGAGAGGCCGTGCGCGACCACACTGGCCGTGACGGCCAGGCTGACGGCGGCGAACAGGCGCGGGTCGTGCACGCCCTCGTGGGCAGCGTGCGCCGCGTAGAAGAGCGCGCTGACGCCCATCGGGCCGAACCACCCCGCGAAGGCGCCGCCGCGCGGCCGCAGCCCCAGCGGCCGGGTGAAGGCCATCAGCACGGGCGGGCGGCGCAGCAGCAGGACGGCGAGCACGAAGGCGAGCGCCGCCGGTCCGAAGTCGATCCACACGTCCCACGGAAGCTCCGCGCCCAACAGGACGAACACGGGCAGGGCCAGGTAGCGGTTGACCGCCTCGTCGATGTTCTGCTGCGGACCGCGCTCTCCCCTGCGGACCGTCCAGTTGTAGGCCAGCCCCGCGACGAAGACGGCGAGTACCCCGCCCGCCCCGGTCAACCGCGCCACCCCGAGCACGGCGACGGCGAGCAGCACCGTGAAGACGAGGGAGGGGCCCTCCTCCAGCTCCCGCCAGCGGGTGGCCGCCTCCATCGACTTCCCCGCCACCGCTCCCATGACCGCGCCCAGGGCCACGCCCCCCGCTACTTCCCACAGCATGCGCCCCGCCGCGTCGCCGGGACCGGTGAGCGGCATCACGGCCGCGACCGCGGCCCCGACCAGGATCAGGGCGAGCCCGTCATTGGCCCCGCTCTCCCCGGTGAGGAGCTGCCGCACACGTGCGGGCAGGTCGCGCTCGGCCGGCTTGCCGGTCACCACTGAGGCGGCGAGCACCGGGTCCGTGGGGCACAGGCAGGCGCCCACCAGCGCGGCCAGGGCCACCGGCAGTCCGAGCATCAGCGCCGCGGTACCGGTCACGACCGCCGCGAGCGGCATGACGACGCACAGCAGCAGCACGAACTGGGGCACCAGACCGCGGAGCGAGACCGCGGGAAACCGCAGCGCAGCGGTCATGACCGATGCCGCCAGCAGGACACGGGTCCCCTCCAACAGGAGGGAGTCCCGCGTTTCGGGGGTGAGGGGGACCAGGTCGAGTGCGTAGGGCCCCAGGGCCGCGCCGAGCAGCAGGGCGAGCAGGGGCTCGCTCAGGGGCAGTGACCGGAGCCGGTTGCTGAACAGCGCGAGAAGCACACTGAGCGTACCGATGGCCGCGTACGCCAAGTGAAGGGAGTTCATGGTGTTTCCTCCACTGCCTCGCATCCTTGTTGGACACAGGGCTGTGTGTCCCGTACACCGGAGCAGGGTAACCGCCGCGGGCGCCTTCGATCCGCACCCTGGACCGGCAAGGCGGAAACCGGATCCGGCCGGGGAGGGCGCGCCCGGGCCCGGCAGCGGGGCGGCGCGCCTCCCGCAACCGTGGTGAAGGCGGGCCGGCGTCCGGTCCGCGTGCGGAGTTTGAGCAGATGGCGGCAGGTCAGGGGGAGGGGCACAGGTCGGACCGAGACACGCCAGTGCTCTGGAGGGACGATGATCACGTACCAGGAACTCATGGACCACGTCACCCAGCGCGAGAACGTGTCCGACGACGAGGCCCGGCGGGCGCTGGAGGCCGTGACCGACGGACTGGCCCGACACGTCGATGCCGAGACGCGCGGCCAGCTCATGGACCAGCTTCCCCCCGCGCTGCGCGACCGTATCCCGGGTCCGCGCCAGGAGTCGGCGCCGGACACCTCGGGCCAGCTGGCCCAGGAGGTCGGGGAGCGGGTCGGCTGCCCGCCGGAGAGGGCGACGCACCTGACCAGGGCGGTGCTCTCGGGCATCCACTTCAGCGAGCCCGAGCTCGCCGACGCCCTCGCCTCCCGGCTGCCCGAGGAGTTCGCCCAGTGGGCCAGTGACCCGGACGGGGCCCTGGGACGTGCCGACACCGGGGAGTCGGGCGCGCCGAGCCGCCTGGACCAGGCCACCCTCGAACACGCGCTGGAACGGCTCTCCCAGTGGGAGGGCGACGCCACGGGCCTGACCAGGTCGGTGGAGCTGCCGAGGGTCCGTGTCACGCCGCTGCTGAACCGGGTCGACCGGGCCGCGAACGCGCTCAACCACTCCTACGAGCACGAGCTCACCGACTCGGGGGTCGCGTTCACCGTCCGGACCGCGTCGGCGGGCGCCGTGACCACCAGGGACGTCGAGATGGCCGAGCGCATCGACGAAGCAGTGGCCGAGATCGGTTCGGGCGGCTGAGCGCCCGGACGGCGAGGAGGCCCGCGCCGCAGGCGTCCGCTGAGGTGCGGCGGCGGGCGGGCGCTCGCGCTGGTCGGGAGGGCCTCCGTGTTCGTTGAGGCGTCGGACGCCCCCGGGCGCAGGCGTGCCGGATCCTCGCCCTACTGCCAGGTCGCGGTGTCGGGGTCGATGCCGTGGGCGCGCGCGCTGGCGTCGACGATCCGGCGGAACCACGCGGCGAGGCCGGGGCGAATGCCGTCGTAGTGGGCGGCGAAGGCCGGATCGGCCTCGTACATGCGGCCGAGGCAGACCTGCATCTGCCTGGTGAGGGGAAAGTACGAGGCGAAGACCTCGCGGTGCCGCTCGACGAGTTGGTTCGCTTCTGGGCTGCCAGGTGTGGCGCCGGCGTCCATCGCGTCCCCGAGGGCGCGGTCGAGGCCGGCGACGGCGTCGGCGACGGCCTGCCATTCCTCCGGGCCACGGGAGGCCGAGAGTTCGGCGTACTGCGACCATTGCGCCGTGTCTCCGTAGCGCTGACGGGCTTGGGCGGGCCAGTCCGGGTTCCACTGGGGGCCGAAGACAGCGGCCTGCTGCTCGGCGGTCAGCAGCAGACCGCGCTCGTGGGCGTCGATCATCCGGTCCAGTCCGGCGCCGAGCTGCTGGAGGCGGTCGATCCGTTCGGCGACCCGGGCGCGTTGCGCGCGCAACGCGCCGGGCACGTCCGCGGTCGGGCCTTCCAGGACGGCCCGGATCCCGTCCAGGCCGAGACCGAGCTCGCGGTAGACGACGATGCGGTGCAGGCGTTCCAGGTCACCAGCGGTGTAGAGCCGGTATCCGGCGGCCGTGCGCAGCGACGGCCGCGCCAGACCGATCTCATCCCAGTGGTGCAGCGCGCGGACCGTCACGCCCAGACGCGTCGAGACCTCGCCGACGGTCAGGCCATCGGCCTCAGTGGCATCAGGCATGTTCCCCATTGTCGCCGCGGCCGCCGCCCGGTGGGGTGATCCCGACCGCTGCAAGGTTGCGCGCCTCCTGGCTGTCCGGATCGAAGGGCTTCGCCGCGGTGAGAACGATCCGTGCGTTCTCGGGGGTGGTCACCACCGCGTCGCGGGTGTTCCAGGGGGTGTCCCGTGGACCGTCGACCGAGTCCGGTCGCAGCGCACGGCAGGCCTCGGCGAGGGGATCGACCTGGCTGAGCACGCACGCGAAACTGAGGCTCATCGCTGGTGCCTGCTCCGCGACGCTCGCCGCCGGGACGAGCAGTACGTCCTGGAACACCCACCGGCGCAGATGCACGACCTCGCCGGGGATGCTGAAGAGCTCGAAGAACCCGAGCCCACGGGTCCAGAAGTCCACCGACGCCGCCACATCGCCCGTGGGGATCGTCGCGAACGCGGGCATCGCGTAAATGCCGTGGAACGGCTCCGGCGGGACCGCGTCCGGGCCGGGAGGAGTGGGCACGGGACTCATCTCGAACGCGTCGTAGTAGTCACTCATGCGCCCCACCCTCAGGCCTCACGCGGCGTGAGGGTCAAGCCGGGGCCGTGAACCCCGCCCTACTCCAACGACGCGGCCAGCGTTGGGCCGGGTGCGTCTAGTATCCGGCGGCGCGGAGCCTGCGCCAGGCGGTCATCCAGCGTTGGCGCTCGCCCGCGTCCTCACCGGCACAGGCGGTCACGAAGGCCATCAGGAACACGTACCCGGGCAGCTGGGTGCCCTCCAGGACCTGCTGGAAGGTGGACCGCTTCACCGCTCCCCCGCACAGGTACTCCAGTTCCAGGTAGGACCAGTCACCCGCCCAGACGAGGTAGCGGCGCATGGTCAGCAGGAACTTGGCGGGGGTATCGGCGTCCAGGGGGTTGGGACGCCGTTCGTAGCCTTCCAGGGCACGGACGGGCAGGTGACGCTCGACGACGGTGGCACTGGGGGTCGCGAGGACCCGGTCCAGCCAACTGGTGCGGTCGAGAGACCTGTTGGGGCCGGTGGGTTCGAGAACACCCGTGGTGGTCAACCTTCTCCTTTCACCGGTCGTATCGTGGATTTCTTCCGTGGGGGACGCGCCGGTTCGGCGCGCATGAGCACAAGGGGGAGAGAGAACCCCGAAGGTCGGAGACCGGCTGTTGTGGAGGCAACCCCGACTGTTCGGTTACGGGGAAATCTACCGGATGAACACGACACACGAAAGCGTCGGACGTTCCGCCCCTGAGAGGTGTTGGTCTCCTCGGGGTGTGATGTCCCCACTCCTGCTGAAGTCATCGTGAACTTCCATGGCAAAGCGCATCAAAGGACATCCGGAGCCCCGAGTGGAACGTCCACTATGACGGGAAAGGCCCAGAAGGGAACCACCTGGGACATCAGGAAAAGCGACCACGAACCCCAGAAAAATAGCAGGACCGAATATCCATTTTAGGGTTGACCGAAACTAGTACTCGGATGCCCACGCCAGCACCGTGGCGTCGTCGCTCACCTTGGCCCGAGGATGGTTCGCCCGCTCCGGATCAGTGGCCTCCAGCGCGCGCACCCGGTCCAGAAGGGCCCACGGCCCCGTGTCCAGAACCAGGGTGAACGCCTCGTCCCAGTCCAGGTCGCCGAACATGTCGACCGCCCGGCTCGCCCCGTCCGTCATGGCGGTGAAGCGGCCCACGGGCAGGGTTCCGGTCAGTGCCTCCCCCGCCGCACGCGGATCCGCGCCCGCCGTCCAGAATCCGTCGGCCACGTTGCGGTAGGCGCGGATGGCCTCCCCCGGCCGCCCCTGACGGGCCAGCTCGTCCCTGAGGTCGTCGAGCCGGGTGTCGGTGAGCACCCGTACCCCGTCCTCCCCCTCCACCAGCAGCACCGAGTCGGACAGCACCAGGTACTCCAATCCGTCGGGGCCCACCCGCACCGCCACGACCGTGGCCGACGGGCTCTCCTGGTTGCGCAGATCGCAGGTGTCGGCGTGCAGGGCGGAAGCGGTCGTGACCGCATCCGCGAGCGCCTCGCGCAGGGGGATCCCCGCGTCGGCCCCCGCCAGCAGCAGCGCGCCGAGCCGCCGGGTGTACCAGGCCACTCCGTGGGCGCATCCGGTGTCCACTCCCGGCGGCGCGCTCGCCCCGTCCAGGAGGACCGCGCTGGTGGCGGTCGCCGCGGCGAAGTCCTCGTTGGGCCGTCCGGGGTCCCCCGGCTCCATGGCGACGCGGAAGGACATCCCGGCTCCCCTGTTCCTGGACGGCGCACATGCTCGCGGACCCGCGGCCCCCTCCGAGGCCGCGGCGATCGCACCGTACCCCGCGAGCGCCGGACCCATGTGGAACACCGCGCCTTCCAGGGTAGGGGAACAATTCGTTACTTTCCGTCATGTTGCGGACAAGGCACGGATCAACACGAAAAACACGGACACCCCCAGGTCCAACACCAGGAAAGACAACCGCGCACAAGAGAAGAAGAGGAAATCACGGCATCCCCCATTTAGATCAGACGACGACGGGATGGATCCAGATGCAGAATCTCCCCTACTACTTCCGGAGGGCCAGAAAGGTATTCAGGAGAATGGTTCCGCTTCCGGCCAGGAAGGCCCTCTTCCTTCCTGTTTCATGGAGGCACCGGAAGAGGGATCCCGGGCTCACCGTGTCCACCTACCGGAGAGAACCCGTCCTCGCGCGGCGGTGGTCCGGCCCCTTCAGCGTCGAGGAGTTCACCGCCCGCCAGACGAACCGCTTCACCGATCTCCTCCAGGAACGGGGGATCGGATACTTCGTCGTCCGGTCCGACAACACGTACCACCACGCGGTCGCCGTGTCCGAGGACGACAGAGCCGACGTCCTCGCGGTCCTCGCCTCCCGTTACAGCCTCCGCGGCTCGTACGTGAAGACCGTCAACGGGTACCGGCCGCTCTCCCCGCTCCGGCTCCGCGGGCTCCGCCGGGCCCCCGTGATCCGGCTCGGAGAGCACGTGGTCGGTGACCGGGGACCCGTGGCCGTCGGCCCCGCCCACGGTCTCACCGTGGAGTTCTGGCAGGAGGGCGAGCGGTTCCTGGAGTCGCCCGACCGCGAGGAGCGGCTCAACCAGCTCAGGGTCGTGGCGCCCGAGCACATCCTGCGGGACTCACTCATCGCGCCCCAACCCAACCCGGTGAGCGAGGTGATCCCCGGAAAGGGCCGGGAGACCGCCGAGGCCAGGGTCGGTGACCGGACCCATCCCACTCTGAGCGCCTTCAACTGGGAACTCGCCACCGACCTCACCTTCCCCGTCGACGCCGTCTACACCTGGGTCGACGGAGCCGACGAGACTTGGCGCGCCAAGCGTGACTCCTACCTCGGCAGCGACGCGCCGTCCAACCCGGAGTCCGTTTCCGACTCCCGCTACGCCAACCGGGACGAGCTCCTCTACTCCCTGCGCTCGCTGGAGATGTTCGCCCCCTTCGTGCGCAACGTCTACATCGTCACCGACGGACAGACGCCGCCGTGGCTGGACACCGGCAACCCCCGGGTCCGCGTGGTGGACCACAAGGAGGTCTTCAGCGACCCGTCGGTCCTGCCGGTGTTCAATTCGCACGCCATCGAGTCGCAGCTGCACCACATCGAGGGCCTGGCCGAGCACTACCTGTACCTCAACGACGACGTGTTCTTCGGCCGCCCCGTGTCCCCCTCCCTCTTCTTCCATCCCAACGGGGTCGCGAAGCTGAACCCCTCGCCCTACCGGTTCGGTCTTGGAGAGGTCAGTGAGGAGGACCAGCCCGTGGACGCCGCGGCGAAGCGCAACAGCGTGCTGTTGGAGAGGCACTTCGGCAAGGTGCCCACGACCAAGTTCAAGCACACGCCGATCCCGCAGCGCCGGTCGGTGCTCCAGGAGCTGGAGAGGGAGTTCCCCGAGGTGTTCGCACGTACCGCGGCGTCGCGGTTCCGGCATCCGGACGACCACTCCGTGCCGTCGTCCCTGCACAACTACTACGCGCTGTTCACCGGCAGAGCCGTGGTCGGGGGCATGCGCTACACCTACCTCAATCTGGCCGACCTCGACGCGGTGCGGTCCCGGACCGAGACACTGATGGGCCACCGGAACTTCGACACCTTCTGCGTGAACGACACCGCCGAGCCGGAGGAGTCGGCCGAGAGCCACGTCAACGAGTTCCTCGGCGACTACTTCCCCTTCAGGAGCAGCTTCGAGAAGTGAGGGGCGGGGCGGGCGGCTCGGGCCGGTCCGGGCCCGGGCCGCCCCCTCCGGTCAGCGCACCAGGACGGTGGTGTGCACGTCGATGCTGCCGCTCGCCCAGAGCCAGTCCATCGCGGCCAGGCTCACCCGGGCACACCCCTTGGAGGCCGGCTCGGACGGAACGCTCGGGTACCCGTGCACCGCGATGCCGCCGTTGAAGTACTTGGGCCTGTACAGCGCCCCGTAGGGGCCGGGGTCCCAGGCGTCGACCCCGCGAAAGACGGTGTAGGTGCCGGTCGGGGTGGTGGCGATCCGCTCGGTGCCGTCCGAGGCCTCGTAGGGCCGGCCGGAGCCGGTGGAGGTGTTGACGACGCGTTCGACCTCGCCTCCGGCGACCACCAGCAGCAGCTGCCTGTCCAGGTCGATCTCCAGCAGGTCGCCGGAGGCGGTCGCGGCCTCCGGGTACGCGCCCTCGCTGAGTGCGGAGCGGGTGTTGGGGCCGACGACACCGTCACGGGTGATCCCGGCGGCCTTCTGCAACGCCACGACGGCCTGCTCGGTGTGGAAACCGAACTGGCCGTCCACGCCGTCGATCCAGTATCCCAGCTCGCTGAGACGCTCCTGGACGGCGGTCACTTCGGGCCCGGTGCTGCCCTGGCGCAGTTCCGGGCCGCTGGTGACCGAGGCCGGCGCGGCGTACGCGGCCGGGGCGGGAGCGGCCGCGGCCAGGGCGCACGCCGCGGCCAGTGCCAGGGCGGCGGTTCGTATCGTGTTCCGTGCGGGGAGTGATCGGGGGGTTGCCATACGTTCCCTTTACCCACCGCGCCCGGAGTTCTCCCGGGTCGCCGGTGGGTGTGTTCATCCACGGCGCGAGTGGGCGCGCAGGGACGAGGCGACGTGGACCAGGGCCCGGCATCGGGCGAACTCCACCGCGGTGAAGGGCACGCCCCGCCTGCGGACCGCCAGAACGCCGCCGTCGGGCGCGGGGAGGGTCATGGTCGTGCCGGCCAGGTCCTCCCGGGCCGTCCCTGCCGGCGGGTCGGCGACGTGCTCCACGCCCTGGGCCGCCGACAGGGAGAGCAGGGAGCCCTCCAGGGTGGCCGCCCCGTTGACCAGGGCGCCGACCAGGGCGAGCGTGCGGCTGGTGGTGTCACTGAGCTCGTGGACGTCGGCGCGGCGAACGACGGCGTCGCGTCCGCCCGCCTCCCGTACCGCGGTGTACAGGGCGTCCTCGCCCAGATGCGCGGGGGCGCTGACGAAGAACTCGTCTATGGCGTCGGTCCCGGCCGGGTGCACCTGCATGAGCCTGATGTCGACCCCGAGGGCGGCGAATCGCGTGGTGAGCGCGGCCAGGCCCCCGGGCACGTCGGAGACCGTGACGCGGACGCTCCACAGCAGGTCGTCGAAGACGTGCGAGACCCCCGCCGCGACCGGCGCGCCGTCCGCGGCGGCAGGCGGTGCGGCCCCGTCGCGTTTCCCGTTCCGGGGAGCGGACAC
The DNA here is from genome assembly GCF_056312425.1 of Nocardiopsis sp. TRM 82005. NCBI lineage: Bacteria > Bacillati > Actinomycetota > Actinomycetes > Streptosporangiales > Nocardiopsidaceae > Nocardiopsis > Nocardiopsis sp. TRM 82005. The sequence goes on along the minus strand of NZ_JBWDTQ010000014.1, from coordinate 89,860 downwards.
GGACCGGTGGCGGTACCACCGGTGTACCGCGGAAACCGCGAGCAGGAGCAGGCCCACGGCGATCAGGGCGCGGACACCGGTGTCGCTGTGCCCGAGGGAGAGCACCACCAGGTGCGCCGCACCCGCGGCGAGGAGCAGTGTGCCCAGTTCCAGTGCCTCGCGGCTGAAGAAGCCGTGGCGGTGGTCGTTGGTTCCGTAGTCACCTTCGGAAACGTCCATGGGTCCGAAGATGCCAAACCGACGTTGCGTCCGTGCTCCGTTCCGTGACGGCCCGGTAACGACATGGGGTGAAGCCGGTCACGGACCGGAGCCGCCGACCGGCCAACCGACCATGGTGAACAGTTCGCCCCTGGCCCGGTCGGCGTCGAAGTCCTCGTCCCCGGCGAGGAGGAACACCGCGTCCACCAGGTGCTGGACCCGACGGGCCGCGCGCTCGGGAGGGAAGGCGAGGGCGGCGCACCGGTCCGCGAGGTGCGGGATCATCGCTGGCATGGATTCAGGCGTGGTGTTGGGGATCGTGTTCGCGGTGCTCTCGTGTGCGGCCTACACGGTCGCGGCGGTGGCACAGCGCAGACTCGCGGTGCGGGTGGAGGAGCCGCTCAACGAGGGCGGGCAGCTGGTGGCCCTGCTGCGGCACCCGCTGTGGTGGGTGTCCCTCCTGTTCAACGGGGGGCGGGCCGGGTTTCAGGTGGCGGCGGTGAGCAACGCGCCGCTGACCGTGGTGCAGCCGCTCGGCGTGCTGGTCCTGGTGTTCGGCATCCCGTGGTCGGCCCGGCTGGGCGGGCGGCGGGTCACCCGGACGGAGTGGCTCGGTGCGGCGTTCACCTCGGTGGCGCTGGGAGTGCTGCTGGCGGTGACGGTGACCGAGGGCCCGGGCGGCGTGCTCGGCGACGCGGACGCGGCGGTGGTCGGCACCGGCACGGCGGCGCTGCTGCTGGCGACCGCGTGGCTGGCGGGAAGGGTGCGGTCCGCCGCCTGGCGCAGCTACCTGTTGTCGGGGGCGGCGGGTGTGGCCTTCGGGGTCTCCTCGGCCACGGTCAAGACCGCGGTGTCGGTCATCGGTGGGACCGGGGCCGCCGGTCTGCTGCACGCTTCGTCGCTGGCCACCCCGGTGATCGCGGTGCTGGGCCTGTTCCTGGCCCAGGCGGCCTACCAGGGCATGGAGCTGGGCGCCCCGCTGGGGATCACCACCTTCACCAACCCGGTATCCGCCGCCGTGGTGGGTGTGGCGTTCATGGACGAGGCCTATGTCGGCGGGTGGGCCGGCGGCGTGGTCGCCGTGGTGTGCGCCCTGCTTGCGGCGTACGGGATCCGGCTGCTCACCGTCCCCCAGGACGGGGCTGCGGAGCGGGTACCGGGGAAGCCCGCGCCGAAGGGCTCCGAGCCCGCTCCGTGACCGGACGTCGGGGCCGCCCGTTCGTCGGCGGTGTCGCGCCCTTTCGTTGGCGCGGCACCGTTCCCCCCGGAGCCTTTACGTTCCCGCCTCGGTGACGAAACCCCGTCAGACGACGTTCGCGGTTTCGTTGCGTCGTTTCGTCACCCGCAAACGCGTAGGCACCGAAGGGCGAGAGGGAGCCGTGCCGGTTCCCTCGCACCCGGCGGGCGCCGTGGACGGGAGCGCCCCCGAACGCGTCCCGCCCCGCCGAGGGCGCCCGGAGGGGCGTTTTCCGCGCCCGTGTGCGCACGATGCGATGGGAGCGACCCCATAAAGGGGGCGTGGGCACCCTCGCGTAAGTGCGCCACACTGTCCGTCATGGCTGGAACGGTCCCGCTCCGTCTGCCGCGCGCCACGGTGTTCGCCGCTGTGTGCACGGGCGTGTCCTCGGTCGGTCACACCCTGGCCGCCGGACACGCGGTACCGCCGCTGGGCCTCGCGACGGGTTTCGTGCTCGTCCTCGCCGTCGCCCACGGGCTCTTCCGCTCCGAGCAGCGCCTCGGCCTCCTCGTCGGGACGACGCTGTGGGGGCAGGCCGCGCTGCACCTGCTCTTCGCGCTCATGGCACCGGGCGGGTCCGCGTCCCACGCGGCCGGACCCGAGGCACTGTCCGGATCCGGCGCCGGGCCGGGCATGCTCCTCGCCCACGCCGTGGCCGGAGTGGTGTGCGCGTGGTGGCTGCGCCAGGGGGAGCGGGCGGCCTTCGCCCTCGCCGGACTCGTGGGTTCCCTGCTCCACCGCCTGCTGGTCCTCGCGGCGGAGTTCACCGCCCCGCTCCGTCCCGTGAGCGTGCGGGGCCTGGGGTGGACGCCGCCCCGGTTCCCAGCCCCCCTCCTGTTCCTGCGGCACGTACGGGTCCTGCGCGGACCGCCCGCGACCGTCCTGATCTGAAGCCACCCGCCGGCCCTCGCGGCCGGCCCGCACCGACACGCCGGTGTCCCGCATGCCCGAAAACCCTGTGGGCTGCTCCGAAACCAGACCAGGAAGGTCTCCACGATGACGTCCCATGCCCCCGACCTGCCCGGTTCCCCCGAACCGTCTCCCCCGCCGGGCCGGCGGCGCCCCCGCTCCACGTGGACGGCGCTGCGCCAGCTCCTCCTCCGCCTGCACTTCTACGCCGGTCTCCTCGTCGCCCCGTTCGTCGCCGTCGCGGCGCTGACCGGGCTGCTGTACGCCTACGCGCCCCAGATCGAACAGGCCCTCTACGCCGACCAGCTCAGCGTCACCCCCGGCGACAGCGCGCTTCCCCTACGGGAACAGGTGGACACCGCGGTCGCGACCCGTCCCGAGGGGACGCTGAACGCCGTCCGCCCGCCCACGGCACCCGACGAGAGCACCCGTGTCCTGCTGGACGTGGACGGGTTCCCCGAGAGCTACCGGCTCGCCGTCTTCGTCGACCCCTACACCGGTGAGGTCCTCGGCGACATGACCAGCTACGGCAGCAGCGGCGCCCTGCCGGTGCGGTCGTGGCTGTCCGAGCTCCACCGCCACCTGCACCTGGGGGACTTCGGCCGCCTCTACGGCGAACTCGCCGCGAGCTGGCTGTGGGTGGTCGGCCTCGGCGGGGCCGTGCTGTGGATCGGCCGCAGGCGCAGGAACCACCGCCTGCGCCGCACCCTGCTTCCCGAGAAATCCGCGGCCGGCCGGAACCGGACCATGTCCTGGCACGGGTCGGTCGGGCTCTGGGCACTGGTCGGCCTGCTGACGCTGTCCGCCACCGGGCTGACCTGGTCCCAGTTCGCCGGGGCCAACGTCGGCCAGGTGCGGTCGGCCCTCAGTTGGACGACCCCGTCGCTGGAGGCGTCCGCCGCGTCGGGCCATGAGGGCCACGGCGGGGAAGACACGCACGGCGACCACGCTGACCATGGCGCGGCCGGGCAGGGGGCGGACCTGGACCGGGTACTGGAGTCGGTGCGCTCGGCGGGGCTGGACGGCCCGGTGGAGATCTCCGCTCCCGTGGCGGAGGGCGCGCCGTTCACGGTGGAGGGGACCTCGCGGACCTGGCCCGTCAACCAGGACGCGATGGCCGTCGACGCGTCGAGCGGCGAGGTGGTCGAGGAGCTGAGGTTCGCCGACCACCCGTTCATGGCCAAGATGACCGCGTGGGGGATCGCCTTCCACATGGGCCTGCTGTTCGGCCTGCCGAACCAGCTCCTGCTCACGGCGGTCGCCCTGTCCGCGCTCCTCCTCGTGTTCTGGGGCTACCGGATGTGGTGGCTGCGCCGCCCGACGAAGGACACCGCGCTCTCCGTGGGACGGCCGCTCGTGCCGCGCGGCACCTGGCGCGCCCTGCCGTGGTGGTGCCTGGCCGCCCTCGTCGCGGCGGCTGTGGGCGTCGGCCTGTTCCTGCCGGTGTTCGGAGTCTCCCTGCTGGTGTTCCTCCTGGTGGATACCGCCGTGGGCGTCCGGCGCCGGGCCGCGTACGGGCGCGGATGAAGGAATCCTCATTCCCGTTTCATCCCGGCTTCGCCGGGGCCCGGGATGCTCGGCGGGTATGAGATCACCACTGTTGTTACTGGCCGTCGTCGCGGCGGCCGCCCTGGTCGCGGGCGCGGCCCTGGTGTGGGCGGTGTCCGGGCAGGACCCGGGCACCGGCCCCCCGGGCGAGGTGGTGGTCGGGGAGTCCCCCGCCACCGGCTCCGCCGCGCCCTCCGACGGGGACGTCGTCGCCCCTCCGCCTCCGGTGACCGGCGGCGGAGGGGCCCCGGCTGAGGACGTCCCCTCCCCCGCGCCCTCCGGGGCGCCGGATCAGAGCCCCGCCGCCCCCTGCGGCGACGATGACGGCGATGATGATGACGACGACTGCGACGACTGCGACGACTGCGGCGAAGAGGACGACGGGGACGACGATGACGACTGAGGGCCGCTTCGACGGGGACTCTCCGACGGAGGACCTCAGCGGCTCGCCCGGCAGGGGCTCCTGGGGGCGGACCGGGCGCACGTCCCTGTACCCCACGGTGGTTCTGGAGGGGCCCCAACCGGAGGTGCCGCAGCGGCGCCGCGTCCCCGCCCGGCTCCTCATCATGACGTGGGTCGTCCTGCTCATGGCCGCCGTCCTCGTCCTGGTCAACATCGTCACCTGGAGCGCGCTCACCACCAGGAACGACGAGCGCGTCGACCGCGCGCTGTCCCAGGAGATCAGCGAGTTCCAGGAGTTCGCCGCCGTGGGCGTGGACCCCGGCACGGGTGAGCCCTTCACCGACGTCTCCACCCTCGTCCGGGTGCACCTGGAGCGCCAGTACCCCGACCAGGCCGAGATCCTGTTCGGCTGGGTGGAGGGGGCGGCCGTCCCCGGCGGGGGCGCGGGCAGTGCCCCGGGCGCCACGGAGCAGGCAGGACGCATCCGCCAGGGCCAGGATCCGCCCTTCGACGTGTCCGCCGACCCCGGCATGGTCGCGGACGTCCTGGAGTCCCCCGACGCCCGCGGCACCCTGGACACCCCCGCCGGGCCCGTCCGCTGGGAGAAGATCCGCGCACTGCCGCCGGACGGCCAGGAGGGCGCCGCGGGCTGGTTCGTCATCGGCTACTTCACCGAGGCCGACGAGGACACGGTCGTCACGACCGCGCAGACGATCGCGCTGGTCAGCCTGGCCGGGCTGCTCGCCGCGAGCACGGCCGCCTGGTGGGTGGCGGGCCGCATCCTCGCGCCCGTCCGCCTGGTCCGCCAGGCCGCCGCGCACATCACCGAGGAAGACCTCACCCGACGCATCGACGTGTCCGGGCGCGACGACATCGCCGCCCTCGCCGAGCAGTTCAACAGCATGCTGGACCGGCTGGAGGGGGCCTTCACGGCCCAGCGGCGGTTCGTGGACGACGCCGGGCACGAACTGCGCACACCCATCACCATCGTGCGCGGCCATCTGGAGCTGATGGGCGACGACCCGGGGGAACGGCGCGAGGTCGTGCGCCTGGTCACCGACGAACTGGACCGGATGGGCCGGATCGTGGAGGACCTGCTGCTGCTCGCCAAGGCCCAACAACCCGACTTCCTGCGCGAGGAGGAGGTCTCCCTGGCCGAGCTGACCAGCGACGTCGACGCCAAGGTGCGCAAGCTCGGCGACCGCGACTGGCGGTTGGAGTCGGTGGCTGAGGGGTCCGTCCCGCTGGACCCGCAGCGCCTCACCCAGGCCGTCGTGCAGCTGGCCGCGAACGCGGTCCGGCACACCGCGCCGGGCTCCACCCTGCGCCTGGGCTCCGCGCTCGACGGTGACGACGTGCTGTTCTGGGTCGCCGACCAGGGTCCCGGCATCCCTGCCGAGGAGCACGGCCGGATCTTCGAACGCTTCTCCCGGGGCGGAGGCGCGGCCAGGGGCGGCCGGGGCGCCGGTCTGGGGCTGGCCATCGTCCGCGCCATCGCCGAGGCCCACCACGGGCGGGTGGACCTGCGCTCCGCACCGGGCGCCGGGTCCACGTTCACCCTCGTCATCCCCGTTGGAAGGGAGCACGTGTGAGTCGCATCCTCATCGTCGAGGACGAGGAGCGGATCGCCTCGTTCGTCCGCAAGGGCCTGGACGCCAGCGGGTTCACCACCACGGTGGTGGGCACGGGCGCGGAGGCCGTGGACTACGCGGTGACCGGCGGCTTCGACCTGGTGCTGTTGGATCTGGGCCTGCCGGACACCGACGGGTTCGACGTGTTGCGGCGCGTGCGCTCGCTGGGCGTGGACGTCCCCGTGGTCATCCTGACCGCGCGCGACGGCGTGAGGGACACGGTGACCGGGCTGGAGACCGGGGCCGACGACTACGTGACCAAGCCGTTCCGGTTCGAGGAGCTGCTGGCCCGCGTGCGGCTGCGGATGCGCGCGGACCGGCCCGCCGACCTGGCGGTGCTGCACGCCGGCGGCCTCGCCCTGGACCTGCGCACACGGCGGGTGGCGGTGGAGGGGACCTCCGTGGACCTGACCGCGCGCGAGTTCTCCCTGCTGGAACTGCTGATGCGGCACCCCGGCCAGGTGCTCACCCGGCAGCAGATGCTGTCGCACGTGTGGGGGTACGACCACGACCCGGGGTCGAACGTGGTGGACGTGTTCGTGCGTGCGCTGCGCCGCAAGGTGGGCACGGAGCGGATCGTGACCGTGCGGGGGATGGGATACCGGCTGGCCGGGTGACGCCGGGCGCCCGGGTGGTGCGGGCGGCGTCCCGGTGACGGGGCGCGGGCGTGCCGGTGACGCCCGCGCCCCCGCGCGTGGCGGCCCACGACCCCCGATACGAGGATGAGGGTTCCCTCATCCTGTTCTCACGGACCCCTCACCGCCCGTCCAGAGGATGGTCACCATGTTCTGGTTCGCCCTGGCGGTCAACACGACCGCGATCACGGTCCTCTCGTACGTCCTCTACTTCCGCCGCCACGGACGGCGCGACCTGCTGCTGGCCTACGTGGCGCTCAACACGGGCATCTTCGCCGTGGTGTCCATGCTGACCAGCCAGGAGGTCGGGCTGGCGGTCGGGTTCGGGCTCTTCGGCGTGCTGTCGATCCTGCGGCTGCGGTCGGACCTGATCAGCCAGGGCGAGATCGGCTACTACTTCACCGCGATCGCCCTGGGCCTGGTCAACGCGGTGGCCGCGCCGATGCCGTGGGTGCTGCTGGGCCTCAACGCGCTACTGCTCACCGGCCTGTACGCGGCCGACCACCCGCGCCTGCTCGCGCGGCACGAGCGCCGCCTCCTCACCCTGGACGTGGTGCACGAGGACCCCGTGGCGCTGCGCCAGGACCTGGAGGCCCGTCTGCGCGCCCGGGTGAGGAAGGCGGAGGTCACCGAGGTCGACTACGTGCGCGACCTGATGGTGGTGGACGTGCGGTTCCGGGTGCCCCGGGCCGTACCCGGCCCGGCCCCCGTGCGCGGGTACGCGCGGAGGTCCGGTTCCGCCCCGCTGGCGGGCTGGCTGGGCGTGCGATGAACCCCGCACCCGTGGAGAACCCCGTATCCGTGGAAACGCCCGCGTCCGCGGCCACGAACTCCCCCGTGTACGCGAACGCCCTGGCGGCGCTGCGCCCGGTGTCGCTCGACGAGCTCAACGAGCGGGCCGCCCTGGTCACCCGGACCTGCCGCAAGTACCTGGTGCCCGCCGACCTGCTGGAACCCCTGTTCGCGGGCGCCGACAGCCGGTTCGGGGTGCTGACCATCGACGGGCGGCGGGACTTCCGGTACTCGTCCACCTACCTCGACACCCCCGGCCTGCGGACCTTCCACGACCACCGCCAGGGGCGGCGGGTGCGTTTCAAGGCCAGGACGCGCACGTACGTGGACACGGGGACGCGCATGTTCGAGGTCAAGCTCAAGGGTGCGCGCGGGATCACCGACAAGGTGCGGACTGAGCACGCGGGGCCGCCGGACCGCCTGGTCCCCGCCACACGGCGGTTCCTGGACGACACGCTGCTCTCGTACGGCATGGAGCCGCCGGACGTACTGGCGGCCAGCGCGGTGACCGACTACCGGCGCACCACCGTCGTGGCCCTCGGCGGCGAGGAGCGGGTGACGGTGGACACCGGCCTGGTCGGGTACCGGGGCGGCTGGTCGGTGCGGATGCGCCCGGACGCGGTGCTGCTGGAGGTCAAGACCCGCGGCGGGCTCACCGCGACCGAGCGCGTACTGCACGGGCTCGGGTTCCGTGAGGCGCGCTTCAGCAAGTACGGGGCGACGGTGGCCGCGCTGGAGCCCCGGCTGCGGGGCAACCGGTGGCACCGGGCGATGGGAGCGTGTCTGGACCACCCCGTGCCGTGCGGCCCGGAGCACGCACAGGTGGACCGCTGACCGTCGAGGGGAACGGACGGTGAGGGCCTGTGGTGAGGTACCGCGTGCACCCGCCCGGGTTTGCCTGTCCGTCCTGAGGGGATCGGTATCGGAGTCGGCCCCACCGGAAGGCCCCCGTGTCCGGCTCCGCCGCTCCTCCGCACGCGCCCGACGGCTCCCGGAGAGCCGGACCGCCCTCACAGCGTGGAGGCGGCCGCCCCCCCGGCCCTCGGACCCGGTCCCGCCGCCCTCCCGGGCCGGGAGGGTTTCACGTGAAACCCTCCCGGCCCGGGGACCGCTTCCCCAGCCTCCGCCACCGGTCACGTCGGCGGGCACCGTGGTCGCCGAACCTCGCAGCGCCCCTCCCCCTCTCCCTCCCCACCGGCCATGGCGGCCCTCAGGTGCGTGCGCCGATGGTGGCGCGGGGCGGCGCGGGACCCGTACTGCGGTCGAGAACGGCGCGCACGGTCAGGGGTTCTCCGGCCGTACCGGTCCAGTCCCAGTAGGCGCAGAGGGCCTCAAGCAGGCGAAGCCCGTTACCGGTGGGGTCCAGGGGGTCGGTGGCCGCCTCCACCCGGGGGAAGGGGATGGTCGGCCCCGGCCTGGGGCCGTTGTCGGTGACCGAGAGGGTGTAGGTGGCCGGGCGACGGTGGAGCACCACCTGGACGGTGCCGCCGGGGTCTCCGGAACGGGTGTGCTGGAGGGCGTTGGTGGTCAGGACGCTCACGGCCAGGATGAGGTCGTGGGCTTGGCGATGGGTGGCGCGGGCGTTGCGGCGGGCCCAGGCGCGGGCGAGGCGGACGTGGCCCGGATCGGGGCCGAGGACGATGCCGCACCGATCAGGATCGGAGAACCGCAGCCGCCACGGTGGCGCGATGGTGGCGGAGCGGTGGCCGTGCGCGGCGGCCGGTGTGGAGCGGGCCGGAGTAGTCTCGTTCATGTTCGTGCCTGTGTCGTGAGAAAGCGGGCGTGGACCGTGCCCCGGGGCCGTGAGCGCGGCCGCCGGGGCATTGTGCTGCCCAGGCCGGAAGAAGTGGATCGGACTGCCGCAGCGATTTCCTTGTGTGGACCTTCGCACCTGCGGATACGACGGGGAAAGGGGTTGTACGAGATGGCCGCGAACTGGCCGATTCCGTATACGCGCGTATGTATTCAGTGACAAGCTGTACGCATGGACGAGCCCCGGAAACAGGAGTGGATCAAGTTCGGCCTGCACCTGAAGCGATTGCGTACCAGGCAGGGGCTCTCGCTCAACAGGCTCGCGGAGAGAATCGAGTGGTCGGCGACCTATCTGGGGAAACTGGAGAACGCGAAAAGGGCACCGAATGCGGACGTAGTACGGGATCTGGACAGGGAGCTGCGTACGAACGGCGCTCTGCTCCGGGCTTGGAGCGACGTGGTCCGAGCCCAGTCGGCGCTCGACTGGTACGAGCAGTCACGCGGGTACGAGAAGCGGGCACACGAGCTCCGCTTCTTCCATCCGCTTGTGGTTCCGGGATTCTTCCAGACACCCGAGTACGCGCGGGTCATCGTCACACACACCGTGCCCACCGCCTCGGAGAAGCGCGTCCAGAACGTCATCAGGACACGGGAGTCCTGGCGTAAGGACCTGGACACGGACGGGGGTCTCGTACTCAACGTGATCGTGACCGAGCTGGCCCTCACCAGGCCGATCACGTCCGATGTCATGCGGGAGCAGCTGGACCGCCTGATCCAGGAGGCCGAACAGCCCACGATCACCCTCCAGGTACTCCCCTCTGGGATAAGCGACCTGGCCTGGCTCAGCGGCGCGTTCCGGTTGGTATACATCGAGGGTGAGCAACCCCTTCTGTGCGCGGAGCACGCCATTGGGGAGCACCTCACCGACGACGAGCAGGAAACCCGGAAGTTGGAGACTGTGTTCAGCAAGCTCCAGGCATGGGCGCTTTCCCCTGACGTCACGGCGAGGAAGCTGGGAGAGATGAGGCAGGCACTGTGAACGGCTGGCACAAATCGAGTTACAGCTCCACTGGAGAGAGCTGCGTGGAGGTCAACGAGGCCCCTGACGCAGTCCTCATGCGGGACACGCAGAACCGGGAACTGGGACACCTGTCGTTCGCCGCTGACGAGTGGACGGCCCTCCTGCGTTCCACCACGGACCACGGCTGAACCGAAGTTCTGGGGGTGGTGCTTCCCCGGGAAGCGCTGCCTCCTGACGCTGCTCAGGCCACGTCGATGAGCACGGCCAGGGCGGCTCTCAGACCGCCCACGGCCTTCCGCCCCGGCCCCTCCCCCACCGGCGGCGGTGAGGCCCTGGCCCAGGACGGCCGAGGCTGGGAAGAAGCCCGGACCACCCCACGAATAAATGCCACCAATTCCGACATGAGGGATTGTTTGGGCAGGGCCAGCGAATACAGCTGTCCCTTTTTTTATGCGCTCTGAGCTGGCATGATGCTCCGACGAGCCAAATTTTTCCAGCCGCTTCCCAGAAAACGACACCGCCCGAACATCCGTGCTCTAATCTGGCACCGTCCACACAACTCAATACACACGATGACCCCGCGACGGTTGATATCCGCCCGGGGCCGTGGCCAGCAACTTCGTACCTTTAGAGAACAGGACTTGCCAGCGTGCTCCAGTTTAGCGCTGCGCTTCTCAGCCGTGCCCTCGGCCCGCTGATCGCGCTCTTCTCCTCCCCCTGCGGACGCCACTCGAACGTGGCCGGTCGCCGCCGCCGCTCCACCCGCGTGCGCCGCTACGCACCCGCACCCCCTCCCGCGTCCTCGCAGGCCAGCGGGACCGACGTACCACCGGTACCCGCCTCTCCCGCTCCGCGCCTGGCGCCACCGAGCCAGACCAGCCGGGCCGGGGGCATCGCCCCGGTCCGCCCCTACCTCGCCGCGCACGAGCGCCTCCGCACGGCCGAAGCCCGAGTCCCCGCGCCCCGCAGGCCCGGACCCGCCCCGGCATCCGACGATGTACGGCGCGAGTTCGCCCGTGTCCAGGAACGCGCCGCCGCCCTCCTGCGAGAGTGGTCGGCCGCCCAGGAGGGCGACCTGCTCGCCGGTCCCGCGCCCCGGTTCGGGGTCGTCCGCGCCAGGCCCGCCGAGCCCTCCGAGTGGGACGAACTCGCCTCCCTCACACGCACCTGGCTCGGCCAGCGGCGACAGGGGGTCCCGGCATGAACCCGACGAACGGACGCCCCACACGAGAGCCCAAGCCGGTCGTGTCCTGGGAACACCGCCTCTATCCGGGCGACCTGGCACGCCTGCGGCGGGTCCGCGAGGACCTCGCCCGCGATCTGGCCGGGTTCGACGACGACCTGGTGGAGACCGTGCGGCTGTGCGCGAGCGAGCTGTTCGCCAACTGCGCCAGGTACACCGACTCCGGCCGCGAGGGCGGCGAGGTCCTGCGCGCGCTGTCGATGCCGGACCGGCGCACCCTGCGCTTCTCGGTGAGCGACTGCGGGGGCGGCGGGGGCGTTCCCCGCGTTCCGGCCGAGCGCGGTGAGGACGAGTGGGACTGGGCCGAGGGCCAGCGCGGCCTGCTGCTCGTGGAGAACCTGTCCCGCGCGTGGGGGCACTTCCGCCTGGCCCCCTGGGCGGACCTGGGCACCCACGTGTGGGCGGTCTTCGACGTGGCCCCCGGGCAGGCCCCGCACCGCCTGCGCCCGTACGTCTTCACCTCGTGACCCCGAGACCTCCGGGCCGTGGGACCGGTTCCCACGGCCCATCCCCTCCCGACCACGGTCAAGGAGCCGTATGCCCAGCCGAGAACACGAGATCCCGCTGCGGATCGTCCAGAACCAACCCGCACTCGCGGCGGTACTGCTCGATGAGTCCCTGGGGTTCGACGTGCCCCACCACACCGAGGCCCTGCCCACCACCTCGGTTCTGACCAACTGTGACCCGAAGGAACTCAACGGCGACGGCGCCACCCTGCTCCGGGACGGCGACCGCAACGTCCTGGCCATCGTCGTGGAGCGCCAGAACAGCCCCGACAGCGGCAAACGGGCGAGCTGGCCCGCATACCTGGTCAATCTGCACGTGCGCCTGGAATGCCCGGCGGTGCTCGTCGTCCTGTGCCCCGACGAGGCGATGGTGCGCTGGTGCGCCAAACCCATCGGTGTCGGCCATCCCGGCTTCGTCCTGACCCCGCTGGTGGTCGGCCCGGGCAACACACCGGTCATCACCGACGCGCACCGGGCGCGGACGATGCCCGAGTTGGCGGTGCTGTCGGCCTACGCGCACGGCGACACCGAACCGAACACCCTGAAAGCCGTGGTGGAGGCGCTCGACGCCACCGCTCCGAGGAACCGTCCGTTCTACTATGACTACGTACTGGCCGGTCTTAACGAGACCGCCCGGAAGGAGCTGGAGGGCTTGATGTCCGTGGACACCTACGAATGGCAGAGCGACTTCGCCCGCGAATACGTCGGCATGGGCCGTGAGGAAGGCCGTGAGGAGGGCCGGACGGCGGAGGCCGCGAACAACGTCCTACTCTTCCTCGACGCACGCGGACTGGCCGTGCCCGAGGAGATCCGCCGGCGCGTCGAGACCTGCACCGACCTGGAGACCCTGCGGACGTGGGTCCGCCGCGCCTCCACGGTCGAGCGCGCCGAGGACCTCTTCGACTGACCCGCGCCGGGCCCCGGACGGGGGTCGCCCGTGGTACCCCCGCCTGGTCAGCGGGAACGGGGCGGCCACCGCCGCCGTATCCGATCGGGGCGGTGGCCTGTCGTGGTGCCCCTCCCGCTACCAGAGGGGTTTCACGATCTTCTAGGCGTTCCCGGGACCGGCGCGGCCACTCACGATCGAGGGGACGTCCTCGGCCGGGTCCGGGGACAACAGTGGAAGGGCGCCCTCCTGGAGTTGGAGGACGCCCTCGCGCGGCCGGGAGGGGCTCTCGGCGACAGCACCGCGCGCACGGGCCGCTCAGTCGGCGGGGCGCAGGTCCACCCGACGCAGGAGCTGGGCGTTGAGCGCCACGATGATCGTGGACAGGCTCATCAGCACCGCACCCACCGCGGGAGCGAGCACGAACCCGACCGGCGCCAGCACACCGGCGGCCAGCGGAACGGAGACGACGTTGTACCCGGCGGCCCACACGAGGTTCTGCACCATCTTGCGGTAGCCGGCCAACGACAGCTCCCGGACCGCCACCACGCCGCGAGGGTCGTCCGAGGCGAGCACGACTCCGGCCGACTCGACCGCCACGTCGGTGCCCGCGCCGATCGCGATGCCGACATCGGCCCTGGCCAGGGCCGGCGCGTCGTTGACACCGTCGCCGACCATCGCCACCCGGGCGCCCCGGGACTGGAGGAGGCGCACCACTTCGTCCTTCTGGTCGGGCAGAACCCGGGCGAACACCTCGTCCAGGCCGAGTTCCCCGGCCACGGCGTCGGCGACGCTACGGGCGTCACCGGTCACCATCGCCACGCGGATCCCCCGCCCCCGGAGCCGACGGACGGCCTCGGCCGACTCCGGACGGACCTCGTCAGCCAGGGCCAGGGCGCCGGCCACCTCGCCGTCCACGACCACGTGCAGCACTGTCGCGCCGCGCTCGCGCCAGGGCCGGGTGCGCCCGGCCAACTCGTCCGGCTCGGTGAGTTCCAGTGACTCCAGCAGGGCCGGACCGCCCACGTGCACGGTGGCGCCCCCGACCCCGGCCCGGACCCCGTGTCCGGTCAGGGAGCGGAAGCCGGTGGCGACGGGCACCGCACCGGCCTCGTCGGCGGCGCGGACGATCGCCCTGGCCAGCGGATGCTCGGAGTCGGCCTCGGCCGCGCCGGCCAGGGCCAGCACCCTCCCGGAGGTGTGTCCCGGGGCGGCGGCGGTGTCGGTGACGGCGGGGACGCCCCGGGTCAGCGTGCCGGTCTTGTCGAAGAGCACGGTGTCCACGAGGCGGGTGCGCTCCAGGGCCAGGCGGTCCTTGACCAGGATGCCGTCGCGGGCCGACATGGCCGTGGAGATCGCGATGACCAGCGGGATCGCCAGGCCCAGTGCGTGCGGGCAGGCGATGACCAGGACGGTGACGGTGCGTTCGACGGCCTCGGTGGCCTCGCCGAGCAGGGACCACACGGCCGCGGTCATCACGGCGGCGGTCAGCGCGAACCAGAACAGCAGGGCGGCGGCCCGGTCGGCGAGCGCCTGAGAGCGCGAACGGGACTCCTGCGCCTCACCCACCAGCCGCTGGATACCGGCCAGGGCGGTGTCCTCGCCGACCGCGTCGATCCGCACGCGTACGGCGGAGTCGGTGGCCACGGTCCCGGCGACGACCCGGTCACCGTCGGAGCGGGTGACCGTGCTGGACTCACCGGTGATCATCGACTCGTCCATGGCCGCGCCGCCCTGGACGACGGTGCCGTCAGCGGGAACGCGTCCGCCGGAACGGACCAGGACGGTGTCACCGTTGCGCAGGTCGGATACGGCGACCTCCTCCGTCCCGCCGTCGCCGCCGACCCTCTCGGCGCGGTCGGGTAGGAGGGCGGCCAAGGCCTCCAGCGCCCCGGACGCCTGGCCCAGGGCACGCATCTCCAGCCAGTGGCCGAGGAGCATGACCACGACCAGCAGGACCAGCTCCCACCAGAAGTCGAGTTCCGCGCCGACCGCGCCGAGCGTGGCGAGCATGCTGGACCCGAAGGCCACGGTGATGGCCATGGCGACCAGGGTCATCATGCCGGGTCTGCGGTCCCGGAGCTCACCGGCGACGCCGGAGAGGAACGGCCAGCCACCGTAGAGGAAGACGACGGTGCCCAGGGTCGGCGGCACCCAGGTCAGGGCGGAGGGGACGTGGTAGCCGAACCACCCGGAGACCATATGGCTGGTGAGGACCACGGGGACGCTGAGCAGCAGGCTCCACCAGAAGCGGGTCCGAAACACCGCGGCGTGGTCGCCGTGCCCCCCGTGGCCCCCGTGGCCCGCGTGTCCTCCGTGGCCGGAGCGGCCGGAGTGCTCACCATGGCCGACGTGCTCGCCATGGCCGGGGCCGTCCCGGTGGTCCATGTGGTCGCCGTGGTCGGGACGGCCGTCGTGGAGTTCCGTGCGTCCGTGCGGACCGTGTCCACCCGTGGTCATGCCAGCCTCCCTTTCATATACCGCTAGGGGGTATATGACGGACGGATGTCCGCCTTCTGCCCCCTCTCTGCAAGTGGTATACCCCTTAGGGGTATTAATGCAAGAGTTCGGGGCTGAATACCTCGGTCACGCGTCCCGGGAGGGGACCGGCGAGGCCTCTGGTCACGGAGGCGGGGTCGCCCGCCGGGCCCCTCGGGGCGGCCGTACCGGGCCACGGAGGCGGACGCGCGGTCGCCGGTGGCGGAGGAGCGCGACGGCGTCCCGGCGGCCGGGGCGGGGATTCCCCCCGGGGATGCCGGGTAGGCCGTCCCGGGAAACGACGCGGAGGGGCCATGGCCGGACGAGGGACCGACGAACGCGGGCCGCTGAGCGGACCGCACACCACCGAACGCCCCCGGACCACGAGCACGGCGGTCTACACGGCGCACTTCGCAGCGCCGCCCGGGCGGGTGTTCTCCTTCTGCACGAGCAGGTCGGGCCTGGAGGGCTCCATGCCCGGCGGGGTGCGGGTCCTGGACTGGCCGGAACGGGGGTTCGCCGAAGGCGAGACGATGGTGATGCGCTGGCTCCTGGCCGGTGTGCTCCCCGTGCGCTGGGTCGGCGTCATCGACTCCTTCGAAGACGGCGAGCACTTCACCGACCTACAGCTCCGCGGCATGTTCCGGTACTTCCGGCACACCCATTCGGTGGCGCCGGAGGGGGCCGGAACCGCCTACACCGACCGGGTGGAGTTCGCCAGCCGCTTCGGTCCCGTCGTGGACAGGACCGTTCTGCGGTTCGTGATGACCCGGATGTTCCTCAAGCGCCTGGCACGGATGCGGGACCTGCTGGAGGAGGACGGCTGACGTCCGCCGTCCGAGACAGGCGGCCGCGGGAAACGACGGCGCCCGCCGGACGGGTCCGGCGGGCGCCGTGTTCGGAGGCCGCGGGAGGACTCACTCCCCCGCCGCGAGGGGGGCTTCCCGCCTGCCGTACCAGGGCCACCACTCGGCGGTGCGCCCGTGCGGGAACATCCGGTCCAGGCGGATGGTCACCCTCAGCGCGAAACCGCCCGCGATCATCCCCGCCACCAGGTCCGTGAACCAGTGGAAGTGCAGGTAGATCGAGACCGTGGACTGCAACAGGGCGATGGCGACGATGCAGTACGCCAGGCGCCGGATGATGTGCGGCCGGGCCGCGCCGAACCGGATGATCAGGAACAGCACCAGCCCGTAGATGAGGATCGCGTTCGCCCCGTGCCCGGAGGGGAAGGCCACGTTGCCCGGGCCCACGAAGAAGTCCGGGTCGAAGTTCTTGGCGTGCCCCCTGTTGATGCCGAGCTTCATCACCGAGACCATGGACATCATCCCCACGACCCCGACCGCGCCCAGTACTATCGGACGCCAGCTTCGGTGCCAGTAGGTCAGCTGGAGCACGGTGACCCCCAGGACCGGAAGCGCGACCGCACGGGAGGCGACCGTGTCCAGCCAGTGGATCAGCGGCTCCCGGAGCTGGTCCCAGTAGGGCCGGGGCATCTCGTTCAGGAAGTTGTCGACCGGGTGCAGAGGCCCCGCGGCGAGCATCGTCATGACGATCAGCGCGACGGCGAGCATGATGGCGACGCGGTCCGAGGCCAGGCCCCACGCGATCTCGCTCACACTCGGCCACCTGACCGCGCGCACGACCGGGGGACCGGGGGCGTACTCGGTGGTACGCACCACGGGGATGGGCCCGCTGTACGGACCCGCGACCGGGGTCAGCCGCTCTTCCCTGTCATATGGCTTGGTCAACTGCCTGGCCCGTGGATGTCGTCGGGTCCTCGAAGAGTGCGTCATGTGCTCAGTGCTGTCTCACGTGTCGTGGGCTTGCCTGTGGCACTTGCGAAGCGTGGGGGAACGGGCTACCCGTGGTTACTGGAACAGATCTGACGTCCTCAGGGCCGACTCGGAGTGGATGGCTGGGGGCGGGTGCCTCCGCCCACTCCATGCGACGGCTGGTCCTTGGGACTGGTTCACCGCTTCGGGAACCGCCGCGGGCAGGATCAGCGTCCGAGGCGCAGGGGGTCGACAGTGGCGTCTGCGTCACGCTGCGCACCTCCGTAATGTGGTGTGCGCAGGTCAGGGCGCTCCCATCGAACTCCTCGCCGTTACGTGCGTCACGCTACGTACGGCTTTGTGTGGATATTGCCAACAGATAAGCCTACCCGGACACTTCCCCTGATCGATGGTGTGGTCACACACGTATCTTCTCCTTCACTTCGGACTCTGCCCGAAACCCCGATACCGGGCGGCGGTGGTTCACCGCCATGCGACGTGTTCGTGATCCTTCCGTTAGCGCTTCGAGGCCTGCTGTCCGGTTGACCCGCCTGTGTGTGGCACTCTTCAAGGAGCTTGTACGACGCTGAGCGAGCCGGTCCGCGCACAGGCCGTGCGCTGGCCGTGGAAACGGAAGGGCCCTGGATGGTCGACCTGCCACAGTTGCCGGATGATCCCTCGAAACTGGCCCGCGAGCCGTTGAGGGAGCAGATCCGGCAGGTACTGGTCGAGGGCCTGCTGTCCGGACGCTGGCAGCCCGGGGAGCGGATCGTGGAGCGCCGCGTCGCCACGGAGCTGAAGGTGAGCCAGGCGCCGGTCCGCGAGGCGCTGCGCGAGCTGGAGACCCTGCGCCTGATCGAGACGGTGCCCAACAAGGGCGCCCGGGTCAGGGCTTTCGGGGTTCAGGACATGGCGGAGATCTACCCCGTCCGCGCCGGGCTGGAGCTGGTCGCCGCACAGCTGGCCGCGCCCCGGCTGGCCGTGGACCCCTCTCCGCTGGAGCGGGAGGTGGAGGCCCTCAAGCGGGCGACGGCGCAGGGCGAGGTGTCCGAGCAGATCCGGCACAGCGTGGAGTTCCACCGCGAGATCGTGCGCGCCGCCGCCAACAGCGTGCTGCTGCACACCTGGGAGTCGCTGGGCGTGGAGGTGTGGACCGCGCTGTCGGTGCGCTGGCTGGACATGGAGCTGCACGCCAAGGCCGCCGACCACGCCCAGATCACCCAGGCCTTCCGCGAGAGCGACCCCTCCGTGGGGCAGATGCTCAGCGACCACGTACTCAACTACGTGGAGGCGGCGCTGAAGTCGCACGGGGGCGTGCGCTGAGCCCCGTGTAGGCGCCCCGGCCCCGGGCGCCACCGGATCCCCCGCAAACCCGCACCGCCGGTGAACTGCCCCGTTGCACCGGATCTGAGCTGTCTGTCATAGAGTTGTATTGATCGATCATCGATCAGACCGTAGAGTGTGCGCGACGCACGTCACACGCGCGTGCGCCCCCTCCGGGCACCTGGAGTCGTTCATCCGGCCGGTGAACGAACCGAGTGACCGACACTGCCACGCCGGACCACGGATGCATAGGCCGATGCAGACCGGGAAGCAATGCGGTCAGGGGCCCGGCGGACAACTACACACGAGACCCCACCAGCGCTTCGTGTCCGGAGAGGATGAGCCACGCTCCCCGGACACGCCCCGCATACAGCCACAGAGCGCCGACGCCGCATGAGCCGGGCGGAGGCGCACGCCGCGATCGCGCCCGACAGCGGGACCGCGGCGGGCCTGGCACGCCGGTCCACAGACCGGGACGACAGGCCTTCTCGCACGTAGAAAGGCACACCATGGCTGACACGGCCAAGCCGAAGGGCCGCCCCGCCAGGTCCTCAGGGACCCGTCGACGCGGCCGCAAGGACACCTCCCCCGGCCTCACCGACGAGAAGCCCGACACCCTCCTCGACTACTACCGCAAGATGATGTTCGTCCGGCGGTTCGAGGAGCGCACCGCCCAGGCCTACACCCAGGCGAGGATCGGCGGATACTGCCACCTCAACCTCGGTGAGGAGGCCACCGTCATCGGCCTGATGACGGCCCTCCAGGAGCGCGACTACCTGTTCACGAACTACCGTGACCACGGGTACGCGATCGGCAAGGGCATGGAGCCCAAGCGGGTCATGGCCGAGCTCTACGGACGCGTCGACGGCGTGTCCAAGGGCTGGGGCGGCTCCATGCACATGTACGACACCGCCACCCGCATGCTCGGCGGCTACGGCATCGTCGGCGGGCAGCTGCCGCTGGCCGCCGGGGCCGCACTGGCCATCTCCTACCGGGGCGGCGACGAGGTCGTCATGTGCCAGATGGGCGACGGCACCACCAACATCGGCGCCTGGCACGAGACCCTCAACATCGCCAAGCTGTGGAACCTGCCGATCGTCTTCGTGGTGGTCAACAACTTCACCGGCATGGGCACCACCGTCGACATGTCCTCCGCCGAGCCCGACCTGTACAAGCGCGGATCCGCCTTCCGCATCGAGGGCGAGCGCGTGGACGGCCGTGACGTGCTCGCGGTCCGTGACACCGCGGCACGGCTGATCGAGCGCGCCCGCGAGGAGCAGACGCCGTTCCTGCTGGAGGCGTGGAGCTACCGGATGAAGGGCCACTCCGTGGTCGACCCGGCCAAGTACCGCACCGACGAGCAGAAGGACGAGGCGCGGTCGCCGGAGAACGACCCGATCGCCCTGTTCGGCGACAAGCTCACCCAGGAGGGCATCCTCACCGACGAGCTGCGCGACGAGATCGCCGCGTCCGTCAAGGCCGAGGTCGCCGAGGCCGCGGAGTTCGCCGAGAACAGCCCGCACCCGGACGTGTCCACGCTCTTCGACTACACATACGCCACCCCGGTGGCCAACGAGTCCACCCGCATGCCCGCCGACCCGGTGTTCGCGGAGTAGGGAAGGAACCCACATGTCTGTGATCACTTACCGCCAGGCTCTGCGGGACACCCTTCGCGCCGAGATGGTCCGCGACGACAACGTCCTCGTCATGGGCGAGGAGATCGGCGTCTTCGAAGGCTCCTACAAGATCACCGAGGGCCTGCTCAAGGAGTTCGGCCCCCGCCGGGTCAAGGACACCCCGATCGCCGAGGAGGGCTTCGTCGGCTCGGCCGTCGGCGCGGCCATGCTGGGCCTGCGCCCGGTCGTCGAGCTGATGACGATCAACTTCTCCCTGATCGCGATCGACCAGATCATCAACCACGCCGCCAAGATCTACGGCATGTTCGGCGGCCAGACGAGCGTGCCCATGGTTATCCGCACGCCCGGCGGCGGCGGCCAGCAGCTCGGTGCCACGCACTCGCAGAACATCGAGCTGTTCTACTCCTTCATCCCCGGTCTGAAGGTACTCGCTCCCAGCACCCCGGCCGAGGCCTCGGAGATGCTGCGTGCGGCCATCCGCGACGACGACCCCGTCCTGTTCCTGGAGAACCTGGGCCTGTACAACTCCAAGGGCGAGGTTCCCGAGGACTACGCCGAGCCGTCGAGCGACACCGTCGCCACGATCGGCCGCGCCAAGGTCACCCGCGAGGGCAGCGACGTCACCCTCATCGGCTACTCCCGGATGGCGATGGTGGCCAACCAGGTCGCCGAGAAGCTGGCCGAGGAGGACATCGACGTCGAGGTCGTCGACCTGCGCAGCCTGCGCCCCCTGGACCGCCAGACCTTCGTGGACTCGGTCAGGAAGACCGGCGCCGCGGTGATCTGCGAGGACGACTGGCTGACCTACGGGATCGGTGCGGAGATCGCCGCCTCGATCCAGGAGGGCGCCTTCGACTACCTGGACGCCCCGGTCCGCCGAGTCGCGATGGCTGAGGTGCCCATGCCCTACGCCAAGCCGCTGGAGACGGCGGCCCTGCCGTCGGTCGAGTCGATCAGCACCGCCATCAAGGAGACCCTGAGCGCCGTCGGCAAACGGGTCGGGTAGAGGGAGATTCCAAGCATGAGCGAGATCCAGATGCCGCGCCTCTCCGACACCATGGAGGAAGGCGTCATCAGCACGTGGGTCAAGAACGTGGGCGACAAGGTCGCCTCCGGCGACGTCCTGGTCGAGATCGAGACCGACAAGGCCGTCATGGAGTACGAGGCCTACGAGGACGGCTTCCTGGTCAAGCAGTCCGTCTCCGAGGGTGAGACGGTGCCGATCGGCTCGGTCATCGGCGTGATCGCCGACTCCCCCGACGCGGTCCCCGAGGACTCCGGCGACGGCGGTGCGGAGCAGCCCGCCGAGCCCGCCGAGGAAGGGCAGGCGGAGAAGGCCGAGGAGCTGAAGGAGGCGGCCGAGGGCTCCGAGGCGAAGGCTGAGGAGACCGCTCCGGCGCAGAGGCCCGCCCAGGCGCCCGAGCCGTCCGCCGACGGCGAGGCCCCGCGTCCGCGCACCTCCCCGCTGGCCCGCAGGCTGGCCAGGGAGTACGGCCTGGACATCACGAGGATCAAGGGGTCGGGCCCCAAGGGCCGGATCGTGCGCGCCGACATCGAGGCCGCCAGGGAGGGTGCCGCCGAGGAGACCGCTCCCGCCGCCACCGCCGAGGAGGAGGCCGGGCCCGCCGCGGAGAAGGCCGTGGCCGCTCCGTCCTTCGACGACGGCCGCGACTCCGAGGAGCTCAAGGTCAGCAACGTGCGCAAGGTGATCGCGCGCCGCCTGACCGAGAGCAAGCAGACGGTGCCGCACTTCTACCTGCGCCGCACGATCGACGCCGATGCCCTCAAGGCCTTCCGTACGCAGGTCAACGAGCAGCTGTCCAGCACGGGTGCGAAGATCAGCTTCAACGACCTGATCGTCAAGGCCTGCGCGACGGCGCTCAAGCTGCACCCGGAGGTGAACACCTCGTGGGTGGACGACAAGCTGCTCCAGCACCACCGGGTCAACGTGGGTGTGGCCGTGGCCGTGGAAGCCGGGCTGGTCGTACCGGTGCTGCACGACACGGACAAGGCGACGCTGTCGGAGATCTCCACCCGTACGCGTGACCTGGCGGGCAAGGCCCGTGACGGCAAGCTGAAGCCGCAGGAGATGAGCGGCGGCACGTTCAGCGTGTCCAACCTCGGCATGTTCGGCGTGGACAGCTTCTCCGCGGTGATCAACCCGCCGGAGGCCGCCATCCTCGCGGTCGGCGCGATGCGCCAGGAGCCGGTGGTCGTGGACGGCGAGGTGGCCGTGCGCAACCGGATCTCCCTGGAGCTGTCGGTGGACCACCGCGCGGTGGACGGCGCCGTGGGCGCCGCCTTCCTCAAGGACCTCGCCGAGATCCTCGAGGAGCCGATGCGGATCATCCTGTAGTACGGCGCGACGGACGCCCCGGCCGGGTTCCGGCCGGGGCGTCCGTCGTTCCAGCACCCTGGCCGACCCCGTCCACAGGCTGTGGACAAGCGGACAGATCGCCGAATCGACATGGCGACGTCCCGGGTGCCCCGGTCCTCACCGGCCTGGCGGAGCCGCCGTAGCGGCCTCACCCGGCTCTCTGGCGGACCCGGTCAGCGAGGTCGCCGTCGCGCGCGACGCGGGCGAGCCCGGCGGCGAGCGGCGCGATGCCGTCGCCCTCCACCAGCTTCCCGAGCTTGCTCCCGTCCTCGGGCAGACCGACCTTCCCGGCACCGGTCAGCACGAGCCGGTCCGTGTAGGGCCGCAGCCAGGGCCACACCGCCTGCACCTCGCGGCAGAACATCGCGGCGCCCGTCGGACCGATGCCGGGGAACCCCCGTAGCCCGGACTCCAGTCGCCCGACCTGCTGCTCGGAGCACTCCCCGAGCCGGCGCAGGTCTCCCCGGTACTCCTCGCGCACCCGGTCGGCGCACTCGCCGAGCCTGGTGGCGGTGCTCTCGTCGTAGCGGACGTAGTGTCCGCGGCCCAGCGCGTCCACGCGTTCCTGCCAGGTCAGCCCGGCCATCCCGTCAGGGGTCGTACCGCCCGCCCCGTTGAGCTCGCGCGCGGCGTCGATCGCGATCCCCGCCGAGATGCGCGCGGACATCAGGTTCACCAGCACCAGCAGCTGCCACAGCGCGGCGGGCTTGGACGCCAGCCTGATCCCGGCTTCGGCGGCGAGGGTCGTCCCCGCCTCGTTCACCACGGCGCGGGCGATATCGGCGTGCTTGGCCATCGGTCCCCTCCAGGCGTGGTCGGCGCTTCCGTCACAGGTCTGGTACCCAGCCGACCGGTGCTGACCCGACCGTCCACACGATGAGGCGCACGCGGGCCTCCGCCGACCGGTACCCGTGGACCTCCCGCCGGCCCGCGCCCCCGCGGAGGCGACGCGGGGCCTCCCCTCCGGCCGCTGACACGCGGAAAGGCCCCGGAACCGGGCCCCTCCCGGTTCCGGGGCCTCCACGACGTGCCTCCCGGAGCGCCCGACGGGCTCAGGCGGGATACAGGCCGTTCCTCTGGGGCAGCACGTCGCTGTGCTGGCCGACGCTGACCGGAACCGTGTGGCGCGCCTTCCCCCTGTCGATGCCGAGGAAGCGGTTGAGGTGGCCCTTCTTGCCCACGACGAACCAGGCGATCGCACCGAACAGCGGAAACCAGAGGATGAAGACGACCCACAGCAGTTTGCCTCCCCCGGACGTGTCGCGGTCGACCAGCGACGAGATGACCGCCGCGAGCACCAGCACGACCAGGGCCACGGCGACGAGCAGCAGGAGCACCCCGGTGATCCCGCCCATCCAGGCGACTGCCGTCTCCGCACTGTCCGCGAGACTCGTGATCATACTTCCCCCAAGCAATGCGTACCCATCTTGTTACTCAGGGTAATCATCAGCGTGTCCTGTCCCGCCTATTTCATGGTTTTCGGGCGTTTCCACTGGTCTCCGACCTGGACTCCGGTTCTGGGTCTCGCGCCCGAACGGAGGCGACTACTTTCAGGTAACGCCCACTACCAGGCCTTTTCACTGCTTTACTGGGAAGCATGGGCGAGCTTCGGCGATCTGGCAGGTTCACTCACCCCCTCCCGACCGGGGTCCCCACCGGCGACGGTGGCGGCACCGGCACCCCCGGCCACCGATCCGCACGCGCTGCCGTTCCCCACCAGGAGCACAGAAGCCGACGACGGACGGAAGGCGCGCCGGCCGGAGCCCTGTGACCATGGCCAGGCGACCCCGGTACCTCTGGCTGGCCGAACAGCTGCGCGAGCCGATCCTGAGCGGGGAGATGCCGCCCGGTACGCGGCTCCCCTCACGGACCCGGCTGGCGCGCTCCTACCGCGTCAGCGAACAGATCTCCCGCACCGCGCTCCGCCTCCTGGTCACCGAGGGCCTGGTGGAGGCCCGGCCCGGATCCGGATACTTCGTACGCACCGTCCCCGAGGTCTTCCGGCTCTGCCGGACCGACTCCTCCTCCGGCTCCGGCCTGGGCCACCTCGGCCGTGAGGAGATCGGTACCGAGCAGAAGCGGTGCCCCTCGCCGCTGGCCTCCCGGCTCCTGCTGCGCGAGGGCGACCCGGTGTACCGCACCACGTCACGGGGGCTGTCCTCGCGACTGCCCATCACCCTGCACCGTTCCTGGGAGCCCGCGGCCCTCACCACGGGGACCACGCGCACCCCGTTCGACGGCGCGCCCGGCGTCGGGCTGCTCGAACGGCTCAGAGCCGCGGGGCACCCCGTCGACCGCGTGGTGGAGGAGGTGGGCGTGCGCGCCCTGCGCGACTCCGAGGCCTGTCTGCTCAACTCGGCCCCCGGGATGCCCGTGCTGGTGGTGGAGCGCACCCACTACAGCGGCAACCGGCCGGTGGAGACCTCCGACCTCATCGGGTCGGTCGAGCAGTGCCGGCTCCTCTACCAACTGACGCTGGCCCGGCCCCGCCAGCCCGGCGACCCGCGGCGGTACTGACCCGGACACACGCGGGGGCGGTGACCGGTCCGAAACCGGTCACCGCCCCCGTCCACCGCTCTCCGGTGCCTCCCGGAGGGAAGCGGGTCAGGCCTGGGTGAACTCCCGGGCCACGACCTCGGCGATCTGCGCGGTGTTCAGCGCGGCGCCCTTGCGCAGGTTGTCCCCGCACAGGAACAGGTCCAGCGACTTCGGGTCGTCCAGCGACTGGCGGATGCGGCCGACCCAGGTCGGGTCGGTGCCCACGACGTCGGCCGGGGTCGGGAACTCCCCGTTGGCCGGGTCGTCCTGAACCATGACGCCCTCGGAGGAGCCGAGCAGCTGGCGGGCGGCGTCAGCGGTCACCTCGTCGGCGAAGGTCGCGTGCACGACCAGCGCGTGCGTGGTGACCACCGGGACGCGGACGCAGGTGGCGGAGACGCGCAGGTCCGGCAGGTCCAGGATCTTGCGGGACTCGTTGCGGACCTTCAGCTCCTCCGAGGACCAGCCGCCGTCCTTGAGCGAACCCGCCCACGGCACGACGTTGTAGGCCAGCGGCGCCGGGAACGGGCCCAGCTCGCCGACGGCGGCGCGTACGTCGCCCGCCTCCTCGCCGAGGCTGCGGTCGGCACCGGCCTTGGCCATCTGGTCGCGCAGGGTGTCGATTCCCTCCTGGCCGGCGCCGGAGGCGGCCTGGTAGGAGGAGACCACCAGATCGGTGACGCCGTGGGCGCGGTGCAGCGCGCCGATCGCCACGATCATCGACAGGGTGGTGCAGTTGGGGTTGCTGATGATGCCGCGCGGGCGGTTGCGGACATGGTCCGCGTTGACCTCGGGCACCACGAGCGGGACGTCGGGGTCCATGCGGAACGCGCCGGAGTTGTCGACGGCGACCGCGCCGCGTTCGGCGGCGATCGGCGCCCACTCCTTGGAGACCTCGTCGGGGACGTCGAACATGGCGACGTCCACGCCGTCGAAGACCTCGGGCGCCAGGGCCTGGACCACGACGTCCTCGCCGCGTACTCGCAGGACCTTGCCGGCGCTGCGCGGGGAGGCGACGAGTCGGATCTCGCCCCAGACGTTCTCGCGCTGGGTCAGGATGTCCAGCATCACGGTGCCGACGGCGCCGGTGGCACCGACGATGGCCAGGGTGGGAAGACGGTTGCTCATCGGCCGGTACCTCCGTACACGACAGCCTCGACCTGTTCGGAGTCGAGCTTGAACTCGCTGTGCGCGGCGCGGACGGCCGCGTCGATCTGGTCCTCTTCGACGATCACCGAGATACGGATCTCCGAGGTGGAGATCATCTCGACGTTGGTGTCGGATCCGGCGACGGAGTCGAAGAACCGGGCGGTCACACCCGGGTAGGAGCGCATGCCCGCGCCGATCAGCGACACCTTGCCGATCTTGTCGTCGTACCGCAGGGACTCGAAGCCGACCTTGTCCTGCACCTTCTTCAGCGCGGCGATCGCCTCCTTGCCGAAGTCCTTGGGGACGGTGAAGGAGATGTCGGTGCGCGAGGTGGAGACCGCCGACACGTTCTGCACGATCATGTCGATGTTGATCTCGGCGTCGGCCAGGGCCCGGAAGATCGTAGCGGCCTCACCGATCCTGTCGGGCACGCCAACGACGGTGATCTTGGCTTCGCTCCGGTCGTGTGAGACACCGGAGATGATCGGCTGTTCCATGCCTTCGCTTTCCTCGACTTCTGGGACGACCCAGGTCCCGGGCTTCTGGCTGAAAGATGAGCGGACGTGCAGGGGGATGTTGTACTGACGTGCGTACTCGACACAGCGCAGGTGCAGGATCTTGGTCCCGCACGCCGCCATCTCCAGCATCTCCTCGTAGGAGATCTGGGGGATGCGCCGTGCGCTCGGCACGATGCGCGGGTCAGCGGTGAACACACCGTCGACGTCGCTGTAGATCTCGCAGGCGTCGGCTTCCAGAGCGGCGGCCAGCGCCACGGCGGTGGTGTCCGAGCCGCCCCGCCCCAGAGTGGTGATGTCCTTGCTGTCCTGGGAGACGCCCTGGAAACCGGCGACGATGCAGATCGCCCCCTCGTCCACGGCCTCCTGGATGCGGCCCGGGGTCACGTCGATGATCTTGGCGTTGCCGTGCAACGACGTGGTGATGACACCGGCCTGGGAACCGGTGAACGACCGGGCCTCGAACCCGAGGTTCTCGATGGCCATGGCGACCACCGCCATGGACATGCGCTCACCGGCGGTGAGCAGCATGTCGAGTTCGCGCGCGGGCGGCAGCGGGGACACCTGCTCGGCGAGATCGATCAGTTCGTCGGTGGTGTCGCCCATGGCCGAGACCACGACGACGACGTCATATCCCGCCTTTTTCTGAGCGACGATCCGCTGGGCTACTCGCTTGATGGCTTCCGCGTCGGATACGGAAGACCCACCGTACTTCTGCACGATTAGGGCCACGATCGATGCTCCTGAGGAGTTGGGATCAAGACAATGAAATGGAGTGTAGCCAGCGACGTCCTCGTCTACCCCGTCCGACCTGCGACGGGAGGGCGTGGCGTCTTGACACACCAGCGCTCGGGCTTACCCGATCAGGCAGAGGTTACTCATATTTCGCCGAGATCAAGGCTGAATGTGAGCTAGAACTCCAGGCTGCGGCGTCCCTCGAAGGCGCGTCCGAGGGTGACCTCGTCGGCGTACTCCAGGTCGCCGCCCACGGGCAGGCCGCTGGCCAGACGGGTCACCTTCAACCCCATGGGTTTGACCAGCCGCGCCAGATAGGTCGCGGTGGCCTCCCCTTCCAGGTTGGGGTCCGTGGCCAGGATCAGCTCCGTCACCTGGCCGTCGGCCAGGCGGGTCATGAGCTCCTTGATACGAAGGTCGTCGGGGCCCACGCCCTCGATGGGGCTGATGGCGCCGCCCAGGACGTGGTAGCGGCCCCGGAACTCGCGGGTGCGCTCGATGGCGACGACGTCCTTGGACTCCTCGACCACGCAGATGACCGCGGGGTCGCGGCGGGCGTCGCGGCAGATGCGGCACTGGTCCTCTTCGGCGACGTTGCCGCAGATCTCACAGAAGCGCACCTTCTCCTTGACCTCGACAAGCGCGTTGACGAGGCGTTTGACGTCCGCGTGCTCGGCGGACAGCAGGTGGAAGGCGATACGCTGCGCACTTTTCGGACCGACGCCGGGCAGCCGCCCGAGCTCGTCGATCAGATTCTGTACCGCGCCTTCGTACATCGCCTACCCACCAGGTCGGACCGGATTTTTCGGGGCGATCCGTCTCCCCTGTCCCCACCGTATCCGCAGCGACGACCCTCCTGGAACACGGAAGGGCCCTCACCTGGTCCGGAGCCGTCCTGGGGCCCGACCGCCCCCGTCCGGCGCGATCTTGTACTTATAGCGCGACTCGACGGTCCAACCTCGCTATAAGTACAAGATCAACGGGCGTGGAACCTCCCGCTCCACGCCCGCGACGTCTACGGCCAGCCCGCTAGAGGCCGGGGATCCCGGGCATGCCGCCGGGCATCCCGCCGCCCATGCCCTGGGCGAGCGGCCCCATCTTCTCCTGCTGGAGCTGCTCCACCTGCGCCTCGGCGTCACGGATGGCCGCCAGGACCAGGTCCGCGACGGTCTGCGCGCTCTCCTCGGCGTCAGTGGGTTCGATCGCCTGGGAGTCGACGGTGATGTCCTCGACCTGCCCGCGCCCGTTCAGCTTGACCTTGACCAGGCCTCCGCCGGAGGTGCCCTCGACCTCAGCCTCCTCCAGTGCCTCCTGGGCCTCCGCGAGCTGCTGCTGCATCTGCTGGGCCTGCTGGAGCAGGGCCTGCATGTCCATTCCGCCAGGGTTCACGGCCGTCTCCTCGCCGCACCACTCGGTGCTGGGTCTCGCTGTCATGTAGCTGTTTCTGCGAGCGTAACCGGTCATCAGCACGCATGCGGGCGCCCCTGGCGAACACCGGGCGAAGCCGTGGACGGAATCCGTCCGCCGACGGGCTCGGGGCGCGCCCGACCACCATGTCCAGTGCTTCCACGGTCCTTTCCCACTGACGGGACCGGCTACCCGTCCGCCCCTCGGAGACACGTGGACTATCCGCTTCGCGGCGTGGGAAAGACTCACTCGGACGGGGTTTCCGCCAACGGGGAGAACCAAGGGTACCGATATCATCACTCTCGGTTGAAAAGGTGCCTCGCGGGGCACAAAAGTCCCGGCAGTGCTCTCGGGCACCGCCGGCACTACCGAGAGCCACGGGGGACTGAGGACGTGTTGACCGCCAGAGAGCGCCACTCGGCGCTGGTCGAGGCGATGGTCGCGGACGGCACGCTGACCGACGCCGCTCTCATCGACGCGTTCCGGTCGGTGCCCCGGCACCGGTTCATCCCCGAGACGGGAGCGCTGACCGCGTACGGGACCGCTCTCAACGCCAACAGCAGCCCGGAGCGGTGGCTCGCGGCCGTCTACACCGACAACGCCATCGTCACCCAGCTCGACGACCCCCTCTTCCCCGAGAGCCGGGAAGTGTACGCCCCCCATGATTCCAGCTCCCGGAAGAGGAGGGAGGCCGCGACCTCGTCCAGCTCGGCGCCCACGGTCCTCGCGCGCCTGCTGGAGCTGGCCGACCTGGCCAACGGGCGGAAGGTGCTGGAGGTGGGCACCGGGACCGCCTGGAACACGGCGCTGCTGGCGCACCGGTTGGGCGACGGCGCCGTCACCTCCCTTGAGACCGACCCCCGCCTGCTCGGAGCGGCCCGGGAGGCCCTGAGATCGGAGGGCTACTCCCCCACCCTCCACCTGGCCGACGGGTACGGGGGGTATCCGCCCGGTGCGCCCTACGACCGGATCACCTCGACTTGCGGTGTGCGTCGGCTGCCGCCCGCGTGGCTGGAGCAGCTGCGTACGGACGGCCTGGTGGTCTGCCCGTGGGGGATGCTGGAGGGCGCCGGGGTGCTCGCGCGGATCGAGTGCCCCGGAGACGGGTCAGCGCGGGGAAGCTTCCACGGCGGAGTGGGGTTCGTTCCGCTGCGCACCCCCGGTTCCCCGCTGCGGCCGGTGCGGGACTCCGGACAGCAACCCGACGAGTACCGGCTCACCCAGACCGACCCGGTGGCGCCGTTGATGGCGTTCCCGTCAGCGTTCGCACTGTCGGTGATGGTGCCGGGCTGGCGGATGCGGCGCCGGTGGATCGGTACCGGGTCCGGTGTGTGGGTGTGCGACCAGGAGGGCGCCTCGTGGGTGCGCGTGTACCCCTACGGCACCTCGTGGATGGTCGAGCAGGGCGGCCCCAGAAGCATCTGGGACGAGTTCGAGGACGCCCTGGAGCTGTGGGCGGAGCTGGGCGAGCCGGAGCCGGACCGGTTCGGGCTGTCGGTGGACACCGACGGCGCGCACCGGGTGTGGCTGGACTCGCCGGACGGCCGGAGCTGGCAGCTGTGAAGCCGACGGCCCGGAGGACAACGAAGGCAAGACGAAACGTCTCGTCATTTTTCAGCGGCTACCGTGGCGGGTATGGCAGAGAGCACCGAGCAGGAAGAACCCCCGGCCCGCCGTAGCCCCGCCCCCCACCGCCGCAGCGAACGCGCGCGCCGCGCCATCCTGGACGCCGCCGCCGGGCTGGTGGGCGATGTCGGCTACGCGAGGCTGACCATGGAGGCGATCGCCGCCAGAGCCGGGGTCGGCAAGCAGACCATCTACCGGTGGTGGCCGTCCAAGGCGGCCGTGGTCTTCGACGTGTTCGAGGAGCTGACCGGCGGAGCCGCCGGGGAGCCGTTGCCCGACACGGGTGACCTGGCCACGGACCTGCGGACGGTGCTTCGCGCCACGGTGGACGAGTTCCGCGTTCCGG
The DNA here is from genome assembly GCF_056312425.1 of Nocardiopsis sp. TRM 82005. Lineage (NCBI taxonomy): Bacteria > Bacillati > Actinomycetota > Actinomycetes > Streptosporangiales > Nocardiopsidaceae > Nocardiopsis > Nocardiopsis sp. TRM 82005. Next base: position 59,194 of record NZ_JBWDTQ010000014.1, on the reverse strand, counting down.
AGATGGACCGGACCACCCGGGCGTTCACCGCGGAGATCCAGACCGACACGGCCCTCGCCGAGGCCGTCAACGAGCGCCTGGTCCGCCCGAACACGGAAGCGGTCAAGGACAGGCTGCGCTCCGCCGCCGACGCGGGGGAGGTGGATCCGGAGGTCGACCTGGAGCTGGCCGCGGAACTGTTCAACGGGCCGGTCCACCACCGCTGGCTGCTGCGCACCGCCCCGCTCACCCACGAGTACGTGGACGAGCTGGTGGACACGGTGCTGCGTGCCCTGCGCCCCCGGGACCGGTAGCGCTCGTGGCCGGCGAAGGCGCGCCAGCCCGGCGGCATGCGCGGCCGGCACGCTAGAAGGGCGCGTCCGGGGCCTCGTGCTCGATCTCATCGATGACACGGCCGCCGAGTTCGGCCTCGATGAGCGCGGCACCGGCCCCCGGGGACACGGAGCCCCCCGAAGCCGAGCCCCCCGGAGCGGCGGTTCCGCCGGAGGAGGCCGGGGCCTCCGTCCGGGGCTGCTGCTTCGGTGCGGGAGCCGGGGAGGAGGGCGCCGCGGAAGCGGGGCCGGCGGGTGCCGAATCGACGTACTCCGGCGGCGGAGCCGCGGACGCGTCCTCGTAGGGGTCGGGCGGCGGCTCCTGGAGGCCGGTGACGATCCGGTCCGGCGGCGGGCCGGCGGGCTCGGGGGCCGGAGCGGGTTCGGGCGTGCTGGAGCGCGCGGGTTCCGGAGCGGACGCGGGCGCGTCCCATCCGGCGGGCTCGGCCCTGCGCGCGGCGGACTGAGGCGCGGCGGACTGAGGCGCGGCGGCGGCACTGCCCGCGGCGGCGACGCGCACCTCCACCCCGAGGACCTGCTGGATCGCGGCGGCGACCACCTGGTCGCTGCCGCTGTTGCTGAACCCCTTGGCGTCGTTGGGCCGGGTGAAACCGAGCAGAACGGTGTTGCCCTCGACCGAGACCGGGCGGACGTTGCTGCCGAGCAGCACCGACCAGGTGAACTTCCGGAGACGCATGACCGTCCCCATGATCTGCTCCCAGGCGCCCTGTACCCGGCCCAGGTCCAGGGCACCGCCGGACGGCGCGGGTGCCTGTTCCCGCTCGGGGGCGCTCTGCCGGGCCGGTTCGTCCCAGCCCGTGGGCTCGGAGCGACGGTCCGTGTCCGCCGCTGCCGGGGCGGGGCTCGGCGGAGACGCCGGAGCCGGTGCCGGGGTGGCCCGTGCGGGCTCGGGCGGGGCCGCCGGGGCAGTCGAAGGTCCCGGTGAGGCCTGAGGGGCCTGGGAAGCCTGGGGGGCGGGAGGAGCCTGTCCGGGCGCGGGCTGGGCCGGTGCGGCGGTGGGAGCGATGGCCCCGGAGGCGACCCGACGCTCCATCTGTTCCAGCCGGGCCAGCAGGGCCACGCCCTGGTCGCCGTCAGTGCCCGGCAGCAGCACCCGCGAGCACATGAGTTCCAGCAGCAGTCGGGGAGCGGTGGCCCCCCGCATCTCGGTCAGGCCCTGGTTGAGGATGTCGGCGGCGCGGGTGAGCTCGGCCGGGCCCAGGCTGGCGGCCTGGGCCTTCATCTGCTCGACCGCGCCCGGGTCGACGTTGATCAGGCCCTTGTCCAGGGCGTCGGGCACGGCGGCCAGCACGACCAGGTCGCGGAAGCGCTCCAACAGGTCCGTGGTGAAGCGGCGCGGGTCGTGGCCTCCCTCCACCATGCGGTCGATGAGGCCGAACACGGTGGCGCCGTCGCGGGCACCGAGCGCGTCGACCATCTCGCCGAGCAGGCTGGAGTCGGTGTAGCCCAGCAGGGAGACAGCGCCCTCGCGGGTGATGCCGCCCTCGTCCGAACCGGCGATGAGCTGGTCCAGCACCGAGAGCGTGTCACGCGCCGAGCCCGCGCCCGCGCGCACGACCAGAGGCAGCGCGGCCGGCTCGTAGGCGATGCCCTCCTGCTTGAGCAGGTCCTCCATGAGCTCTTTGAGGGTGCTCGGCGGAATGAGGCGGAAGGGGTAGTGGTGGGTCCGCGAACGGATCGTGCCGATGACCTTCTCGGGCTCGGTGGTCGCGAACACGAACTTCAGGTGCGGCGGGGGTTCCTCCACCAGCTTGAGGAGCGCGTTGAAACCCTCGCGGGTCACCATGTGCGCCTCGTCGATGACGTAGATCTTGTACCGCGAGCTGACCGGGGAGAAGAAGGCGCGTTCACGCAGTTCGCGGGCATCGTCCACACCACCGTGGGAGGCGGCGTCGATCTCCATGACGTCGATGCTGCCGCCGCCGTCCGGGGCCAGCGCCACACAGGAGTCACAGGTGCCGCACGGGTCCGGGGTGGGGCCGTCGACGCAGTTGAGGGAGCGCGCCAGGATGCGGGCGCTGGTGGTCTTGCCGCAACCGCGCGGACCGCTGAACAGGTAGGCGTGGTTGATCCGTCCGCTGCGCAGCGCCTGGCGCAGCGGGTCCGTCACGTGTTCCTGTCCGCGAACCTCGCCGAACGTCGCGGGCCGGTACTTGCGGTACAGCGCGATGCTCACGGTGTGATCACTCCCCTGGTCCCTGCCACGTGTCCATTCAACCCGCGAGCAGTGACAGCTCGCGCCGGTTGGCGCAGACCGGGAGGGGTTCGACCGGGCCGGAGAAAGAGAAAGGACCCCCCGCGCACCCGCCAGAGCCCACTTATCCTTGCTGCCTTCCGGCCCTGGGGAGGTTCATAGGGTGACGCCGCACGAGGGGTCTGCATCGAGTGTATCCGACGTGCGGACTGCTCGGACAACCCCGCTCGCGTCCGGATCGGAGGACCCTTCCGAGGCCGGCGGCACGCGTCACGTTTGGATAAGCCGCCCGTACGCGGACATCATGGATGGCATGCTCGACCCCCTCAACTCCACCGACAGCTCCACGGACCGCCGCGATCTCATCGTGAACACCCTGGAGAACGCCTTCTCGGACCTGATGTCCGCCGACCCGGCCGCGTTCCGCGTCAAGTTCCGCAAGATGGCGGCCACCCCCTTCGCGTTCTACCGGGGCAGCGCCGCGCTCTTCTACACCGACGTCTCGACCATGGACGACCCCTGGGCCAACGACCGCACCTCCCGGGTGTGGATCCAGGGCGACCTGCACGCGGAGAACTTCGGCACCTACATGGACTCCACCGGGCGGCTGGTGTTCGACGTCAACGACTTCGACGAGGCCTACCTCGGCCACTTCACCTGGGACGTACTCAGGTTCGTGTCCAGCATCGCCCTGATGGGATGGCAGAAGGCCCTGTCCGACGAGGACATCGGCATGCTCGTGCCGCGCTACGTCGACGCCTACGTCACCCAGGTACGCGAGTTCGCGACGAAGGGCGGCGACTCGGAGTTCTCCCTCAAGCTGGGCAACACCGACGGCACGGTGCACGACGTGCTCCAGCAGGCCCGGCTCAACAGCCGCGCCGAGATGCTGGTGTCCATGACCGAGCGCGAAGGGTACGCACGCCGGTTCCGCGAGGGCCCCCGGGCACGCCGCCTGGAGGACGGGGAGCGGGAGAAGGTCCTGGCCGCCTACGACGCCTACCTGGAGACCATCCCCGAGGACCAGCGGTTTGCGTCGCTGAGCTACGGGGTCAAGGACGTGGTGGGCAGCGGCGGCTTCGGGATCGGCTCGGCGGGGCTGCCCGCCTACACCCTGCTCATCGAGGGTCAGTCCGAGGCGTGGGACAACGACGTCGTGCTGTCCATGAAGCAGGGGAACGTGGCCGGACCTTCGCGGGTGGTGACCGACCGCAGCATCATGGAGTACTTCAAGCACCACGGGCACCGCACCGCCGTGTCCCAGCGCGCGTTGCAGGCGCATGCCGACCCGCTGCTGGGCCACACCGAGATCGACGGCGTGGGCTTCGTCGTGAGCGAGATCTCCCCCTACACCAACGACCTGGACTGGGACGGGCTCACCGAGCCCGCGGAGATCGCCCCGGTACTGGACTACCTGGGACGCGCCACCGCCAAGGCGCACTGCGTGTCCGACTCGCACGCGGACTCCACCGTGGTGGGCGGCGAGACCGAGGCGGCCATCCTGGAGGTGCTCGACGGCCGCGAGGAGGAGTTCACGCGGTGGTGCGTGGACTTCGCCCACCGGTACGCCGCCCAGGCGCGAGTCGACCACTCGCTGTTCGTGGACGCCTTCCGCAACAACGCCATCAGCGGCGTGAGGTCCAGCCGCCTCTCCTGATCCGGGCTCCGGACCGGCGAGTCATCGGAGTGACCCGCGAGCGTTCGAAGCATACCGCCACAGCATGTAGAGTTGCTCGCGGAGGATTCGCCTAGTGGCCTAGGGCGCACGCCTGGAAAGTGTGTTGGGGGCAACCCCTCATGGGTTCGAATCCCATATCCTCCGCCGCAGCCCGAGAGGGCGGACGCAAAGGCCCCGACCGGACACCGGTCGGGGCCTTCGTCGTTCCCGGGGCCGGGCCCGCCGACGCGCCTACCGGAGTCCCGGGGGCCGGTGACCGGGAAACCGTCCGACCGCCGGCTCCTGAGTACTACTCAAGTTGAATAGTCACCTTGGGGAGTATCCTTCCCTTCGGCGTCCGTGAGGGTGAGGAGAAGGCATGCGGCTTGACGGGGACCTGCGTTACGTGGCTCTGGGCGACAGCCACACCGAGGGTGTCGGGGACGGCGACGACAGCACCGGTGTCCGGGGCTGGGCCGACCGCCTGGCCGTCCACCTCGCCGCCACGGGTGCGCGGGTGGAGTACGCCAACCTCGCCGTCCGGGGCCGGCTCTCGCGACAGGTACGCGAGGAGCAGCTGGCCCCCGCGCTGGAGATGCGCCCCGACGTGGCCACCGTGTTCGCCGGGGTCAACGACGTCATCCGCTCCGGGTACGACGCCGACGAGGTGGTCGGCCACCTGGAGGCGATGTTCGCCGAGCTGACCGCCTCCGGCGCCCGCGTGGCGACCCTGACCTTCCCCAACATCGCGAAGGTCGCTCCGCTGACTAGACCCCTGCTGCCACGGGTCCTGGACTTCAACGAGCGCGTGCGCGCGGCGGCCGCCCGGCACGGCGTGGTGGTGGCCGACGTCGCCGCCCACGGGATCTCCACCGACCGGCGCCTGTGGGCGCGGGACCGGCTGCACTGCACCCCGCTGGGACACGAGAGGATCGCGGGCGCGCTGGCGTCGGCGCTCACCCTGCCCGGCGCCGACGAGTCGTGGGGCGACCCCCTGCCCCGCCTGCCCCGGCCCGGCGTGCTGCGCACCGTGGCGGAGGAGGTCCGATGGCTGGGGGCCTTCCTCGGTCCGTGGATGATGCGGCGCCTGCGCGGACGGTCCTCGGGGGACGGCCGCGTGGCCAAGCGCCCCGCTCTCCTGCCGGTGGCGGCCGGGGAGGGTTCCAGCGGCGCCTGAGGAGCCTCCGAACGCCGGAACGCGCCCCGCTGGCCCGGCTCACCGCACCGCCGCTCCGGAGCTGAGCGCGCCGCCACCGCACCGCGCGGCCCCTCCGCGGCCCCTCCGCGGCCCCTCCGCGGCTCCGGTCCGGAGCCCCGCGCCAGCGCACTGGTGTGACCGTCGCCACCCGCACCCTTTTGCAACTTGTTGCATAATGGAGCCCGGACCGACCGGACACCGGCCCGAGGGCACCGCGCGAGGAGACGATATGGGCGACTACCCCCACCTGCTGGAACCACTGGACCTGGGCTTCACCACCCTCCCCAACCGCGTGGTCATGGGGTCCATGCACGTCGGCCTGGAGGAGGTGCCCAGCGGTTTCGAGCGGATGGCCGCCTTCTACGCCGAACGTGCCAGAGGCGGCGTCGGCCTCATCGTCACCGGCGGCATCGCCCCCAACCACGTGGGGGTCACCTACACGGGCGCGGCGAAGATGACCACCGAGGCGGAGGCCGAGAAGCACCGCGAGATCACCGACGCCGTGCACCGCGAGGGCGGCCGCATCGCCATGCAGATCCTGCACACCGGCAGGTACGCCTTCAGCGAGGACTCGGTCGCCCCCAGCGCCCTCAAGGCCCCCATCAGCGCTTTCACCCCCCGCGCGCTCACCGATGACGAGGTCGAGCAGACCATCGAGGACTTCGCCCGCGCCGCCGAGTTGGCCAGGTACGCCGGATACGACGGTGTGGAGGTCATGGGCTCCGAGGGCTACCTGATCAACCAGTTCATCGCCTCGGCCACCAACAAGCGCGAGGACCGCTGGGGCGGCTCCTTCGAGAACCGCATGCGCTTCCCCGTGGAGATCGTGCGGCGCGTGCGCGAGCGCGTGGGCGACGACTTCATCCTGGTCTACCGGCTGTCCATGCTCGACCTGGTGCCCGGCGGTTCCACGTTCGACGAGGTGGTCCGGCTGGCCGAGGCCGTGGAGGAGGCCGGGGCGACCATCATCAACACCGGTATCGGCTGGCACGAGGCGCGTGTACCCACCATCGCCACGTCCGTGCCGCGCGGCGCCTACAGCTGGGTGACCCGCAGGCTCAAGGGCAAGGTGTCCGTCCCGCTCGTGGCGGTCAACCGCATCAACACCCCCGAGGTCGCCGAGAAGGTCCTGGCCGGAGGCGACGCGGACATGGTCTCCCTGGCACGCCCCTTCCTGGCCGACCCGGACTTCGTCGCCAAGGCCGCCGCGGGGGTCCCCGAGGAGATCAACACCTGCATCGGCTGCAACCAGGCGTGCCTTGACCACACGTTCAGCCTCAAGGTCAGCTCCTGCCTGGTGAACCCGCGCGCCTGCCACGAGACCGAACTCGTGCTCTCCCCCACCCGCGTCCGCAAGAGCGTGGCCGTCGTCGGCGCCGGACCCGCCGGGCTCGCCTTCTCCGTGTCCGCCGCCGAGTGCGGGCACGCGGTCACCCTGTTCGACGCCGCCGAGGAGATCGGCGGCCAGCTGAACCTGGCCCGCCGGGTGCCGGGCAAGCAGGAGTTCGACGAGACCCTGCGCTACTACCGGGTCCAGCTCGACAAGCACGGCGTGGACGTGCGGCTCGGAACCCGGGTGGGCGCCGCCGACCTGGAGGGCTACGACGAGGTGGTTCTCGCCACGGGCGTCACTCCGCGCGTGCCGGGGATCCCGGGCGTGGACCACCCCAAGGTGGTCGGCTACGCCGACGTCCTGCGCGGGAGCGCGGCCGTCGGCGGGAAGGTGGCCGTCATCGGCGCGGGCGGTATCGGCTTCGACGTCGCCGTGTACCTCACCGACGACGGCGAGGGGGGCGGCTCCGAGGAGTTCCTCCGCAGGTGGGGCGTGGACACCGACCCCGCCTCGCCGGGCGGGCTCCGGGAGCCCGAGCGCCCCGCCGCACCGCGCACAGTGCACCTGCTCCAGCGCAGGAGCAGCAAGGTCGGCGCCGGTCTGGGCAAGACGACCGGGTGGATCCACCGTCTGGAACTGCGCCACCGCGGCGTGGAGATGGTCGCGGGCACCGACTACGACCGGATCGACGACGAGGGCCTGCACCTGACCGTCGACGGGGAGAAGCGCGTGCTCGACGTGGACACGGTCGTGGTGTGCGCGGGCCAGGAGCCGCGCCGGGACCTGGCCGACGAGCTGGCCGCCGCGGGACGCGGCGCCCACCTGATCGGCGGTGCCGACGAGGCCGCCGAGCTGGACGCCAAGAGGGCGATCGACCAGGGAACCCGCCTGGCCGCGGCGCTGTGACCCCGTCCCGGCCCCCTTCGGCGCCCCGGGTGTTCGGAGAGGGCCGGGAAAGGCCGGTTCAAGGATCCGCGGAACCCGGTGGCACGCGAGTGGCGACCCGCTGCCCGGGGTAGCCGACCGACCATGAGACTCGGTGAGAGCATCCGCAAGATCGAACGCGAGGGCCGCCTGGATCCGGCGGTCTCCCGCATGAAGCGACTGGCCGGGCGCGTCCCGCCCGGCCGGATCCGTGACGTGCTGCACGGCGTACAGCTCGGCCACGCCACCCACCCGATCCTGGTGCAGCTGCCCATCGGCACGTGGACGGCGGCGGTCCTGCTGGACATGCTGCCCGGGGACCACCGGCGCAGCGCGCACGCGCTGGTCAACGCCGGCCTGGTCACCAGCATGCCCGCGGCGGTGAGCGGCCTGGTGGACTGGTCGCAGCAGCACGAGCGGCAGCAGCGCGTGGGCGTGGTGCACGCGGCGACCAACGGTGTCGGAACCCTGCTGTTCGCCGCCTCCTCTCTGGCCCGGGCTCGCGATCGCGAGGGCTGGGGGAAGTGGCTGGCCCTGGCCGGTGCGGGCGTCATCGGGTTCAGCGGTTCCCTGGGCGGCCACATCGCCTACTACCGCGCGGCGGGCGTCAACAGCGCGGACTACCTGATCGACCTGGTGCCCGACGGCTGGCACGACCTCGGCCCGCTGACCGGGTTCCCCGACGGCGGGATCGGCGGGGGCGACGTGGACGGCGTCCCGGTCGCGGTGGCGCGCACTGGGGACTCCGTGTCAGCGGTGCTGGGAACGTGTCCCCACATGGGCGCTCCCCTGGCGGAGGGCGAACGGGTGGACGGCTGCCTGCGCTGTCCTTGGCACGGCAGCGAGTTCCGCATGGATGACGGAACGGTCGTCCACGGGCCCGCGACCGCCTCGTTGGAGACCATGGAGGCGTCGATCGTGGAAGGGCGGGTGATGGTCCGCCTACGCGACCCCGAGTAGTGGCCGGGGTTCCTAGAATGCGCTCATGTCCCTGCCCCACGCCATCCTGACCGCCCTGCTGGAGAAGCCGTCCTCCGGCCTGGAGCTGGCCCGGCGCTTCGACCGCTCGATCGGGTACTTCTGGTCGGCCACCCACCAGCAGATCTACCGGGAGCTGGGCAAGCTGGAGCGGGAGGGGCTGATCCGTGCGCTGCCGCGGGGAGCTCCGAGCCGCGGCCGCAAGAAGGAGTACGAGGTGCTGCCCGCGGGACGGGAGGAGCTTGAGCGCTGGGTGGACGTGCGCGAGGACCCCAAGGTCGCCCGTGACCCGCTTCCTGTGCGGCTGCGCGCCGCCGGGGTGGTGGGCGTGCGCGGTCTGGTCCCGGAGCTGCGCCGCCACCGCGACCTGCACCTGCTCCGGTTGGAGGAGTACCGCGGGTTCGAGCGGCGCGACTACCCCGGGGGGCCGGCCACCGACCAGGAACGCGTTCAGCGCCTGGTGCTGCTCGGCGGCATCGACGTGGAGGCCGGCTGGGTGTCGTGGCTGTCCCGCGCCATCGAGGAGCTTGAGGGCGCCGGACGGACGGAGGACGCCCTCCCCGGAGCGGCCGACCGCTGAGACGCGGTGCCCCTCAGGGCCCGTCGGCCTCGGACTCCGACAGGTTCCCGGGCAGCCGCAGCCCTGGGCGCAGCGGCACCAGCTGGCTCTGGAGCACCATGGTGGCCGCGCCGATGGCGGGCGCGGTCGCGGCCGAGGTGGACAGGCGCACCTCGACCGGGTGGGTGGCGCGGGCGAAGAACGCCCGTTCCAGCTCCTGCTGGATGGCGGGCAGGTAGACGGACCCGGCCACGGCCAGGCCCGGCCCGGTCAGCACCAGCAGGTCCAGGTCCATCACGTTGGCCATGCCGCGGACCGCGACGGCCAGATGGCGCGCGGAGCGGTCCAGCAGGGCGCGCGCGGTGGGCTCGCCTCGGCGGGCGGCACGGACGACGGCGGTGAACTCCGCCGACGTCGACGGCCAGGTCCGTCCTCCCCCGCGGGTCAGGTCGGCGCTGCGGGCGAGTGCCTCGTCGGCGCGGGCGTCCGCCACGACGGCGGCGGGCCCGGCGATCGCCTCGACGCACCCCCGCCCACCGCACCAGCACGGCGGCCCGTCCACGTCCAGGCACACGTGCCCGATCTCCCCGGCGTTCCCGCTGGCCCCGTGGTAGGGGATGCCGTTGACCAGCACCCCGGCGCCGACACCCGTGCCCATGTACACGGCGGCGAAGATCGACGACCCGTTGACCACACCGGACCAGTACTCGCCGAGGGCCGCGGCGGAGGCGTCGTTCCCCGGTACCACGGGCAGACCGGTCCTGCCCTCCAGTTCCCCGGCCACGGGGTAGTCGGCCCAGTGGCGCAGCGACGGCTGCTGGTGGAGTCCTCCGGTCGGGGTCACCAGTCCCACCCCGAGCACCCTGCCGCGTTCCACCCCGGCGCCCTCCACGAGCGCGTTCACCTGCTGGGACATGCGGGCGGTGATCTCAGCTGGGGCCTCGTCGCCCACCCCGGCGCGGGTCATCCGGGAGATGACGGCACCAGTGAGGTCGGTGAGGGCGTAGGTGATGCCGATGGGGTCGATGTGGACGCCCACGGCGTAGCGGGACTCCTGGTTGAGCTGGAGCAGCACACGGGGCTTGCCGCCGGTCGACTCGGCGCGCCCGGTCTCCAGGACCAGGCCGTCGTCGATGAGCCTGCGGACGACGGTGGAGATCGTGGCCCCGGTGAACCCCGTGGCCTCCGCCAGCCCGACCCGGCTGATCGTGCCCGCCGCCCGAATGACGTCGAGGACCGCCGCCCTGCTCGTCGTGTGCGGAATGGCCCGACCTGACCCGCCCAATGAATCCTCCACCGCTCCCGTGGCGTGACTGCGGGCGAAGCCCCGCGGTGCCCGCCACCGTGCCCCCCGAAAGGCGCGTATCAGCGTACTCGCGGCTCGCGACGGACCGGGAACCGCTCCGGTGGGGCCCGTCTCCAGGACGGGCCGTACACGGCGACCCTACGCCGTCCGCGTCCACGGGAACGGATCCCCGCCCTCACAGCACTGGCGCGCTGGCAGTGAACGTCACGGGTGGGGCGCACGAGGTTCCTTCGCCGATGATCTTGCCCGGTCGGCAGGTCCGCTGGGAGTCAGACGTCCGCGCCGGGCACCCCCTCCTCCGGAACCGGGGCCCTCACACTGTTGACTTACTTTATTCAGAAAAGTAAGAATCCTCAGGGGCCGGTTCGCGCAAGAGGGGACCGGCGCCCCGACGACGGGCCGCACCCGGCCCCGAGCGGTCTCGACCCCCACGAGCCGAGAGGCACAGATGATCCGTCACACCCTTCACGACGGCTGGCAGCTGTCCGCGACCACCGGACCCGTCCCGGAGGACGTCGCGGGCCGCTCCGTTCCCGCCCAGGTCCCCGGGAGCACCCACGTGGACCTGCTGGCCGCCGGGCTGATCCCGGAGCCCTACCTGGACACCAACGAGACCGAGCTGGCCTGGATGCACCGCGCCGGCTGGCGGTACACCCTCACGTTCGAGGCCGAGGCCCCCGCTCCGGATGAGCGCGTCGACCTGGCCTTCGACGGCCTGGACACCGTGGCGACCGTGGAGCTCAACGGCGTCGAGCTCGGTACCACCGCCAACATGCACCGGGGATACCGCTTCGACGTGCGCGACGCGCTGCGCGCCGGGTCCAACGAACTCGCGGTCTCCTTCCGCCCCGCCCTGGAGTACGCCGAGGAGGTCCGCGAGGAGCTCGGCGCGCGCCCGCACGTCAACACCCACCCGTTCAACATGGTCCGCAAGATGGCCTGCTCCTTCGGCTGGGACTGGGGGCCGGACCTCCAGACCGCCGGGATCTGGAAGCCCGTGCGCCTGGAGCGGTGGGAGACCGCACGCCTGGCGCAGGTGCGCCCGCTGGTCACCGTCGGCGAGGACGGCACCGGCCGAGTCGAGGTGCACGCCGACGTCGAGGGGGCGGGCGCCGGGAGCGGCACCGGCCTCGTCCTGGCCGCCGAGGTCGCCGGGCACCGGTCCACCGCGACCGTGGCCCCCGGCGCCGACCGCGGCGTGGTCGTCGTCGAGGTGCCCGACGCCCGCCTGTGGTGGCCGGTCGGCCACGGCGACCAGCCCCTCTACGACCTGGACGTCACCCTGGCCGCGGACGAGGGCGCCGACCCGCTGGACTCCGCGGCCCGCCGGGTCGGCTTCCGGACCGTCACCGTGGACACCGAGCCCGACGAGCACGGCACCCCCTTCACCCTCGTGGTCAACGGCAAGCCGATCTTCGTCAAGGGCGCCAACTGGATCCCCGACGACCACTTCCTCACCCGGATCACGCGCGAGCGCCTGGCCAGGCGCGTGGACCAGGCCGTCGGCGCGCACATGAACATGCTCCGCGTGTGGGGCGGCGGCATCTACGAGAGCGAGGACTTCTACGACGTCTGCGACGAGCGCGGCGTCCTCGTGTGGCAGGACTTCCTCCTGGCCTGCGCCTCCTACCCGGAGGAGGAGCCGCTGTGGAGCGAGTTCGAGGCCGAGGCCAGGGAGAACGTCGCCCGTCTCACCTCGCACGCCTCCCTCGCCCTGTGGAACGGCGGCAACGAGAACCTCTGGGGCTTCATGGACTGGGGCTGGCAGGAGGAGCTGAGGGGCCGCACCTGGGGCCACGGCTACTACACCGACCTCTTCCCCCGGATCGTCGCCGAGCTCGACCCCACCCGGTTCTACGCCGACGGCAGCCCCTACTCCCCGGGGTTCGCCCTGGACGACGTCCACCCCAACGACGAGGGCCACGGCACCCGCCACGAGTGGACCGTGTGGAACCAGACCGACTACCGGGCCTACCAGGACCAGGTGCCCCGGTTCTGCTCCGAGTTCGGCTTCCAGGGCCCGCCGACGTGGGCCACGCTCACCGACTGGGTGCACGACGAGCCGCTCACACCCACCGGGTCCGCGTTCCTGCTGCACCAGAAGGCGGAGGACGGCAACGGCAAGCTCGACAGGGGCCTGTCAGCCCACCTGCCCACGCCCCACACCTTCGAGGACTGGCACTGGGCCACCCAGCTCAACCAGGCCCGCGCGATCGCGTTCGGGGTCGAGCACTTCCGGTCCTGGTGGCCGCGTACCGCGGGCTCCCTGGTCTGGCAGGTCAACGACTGCTGGCCGGTCACCTCCTGGGCGGCCGTGGACGGTGACGAGCGGCCCAAGCCGCTCTGGTACGGGCTCCGACAGGCCTACGCACCGCGCCTGCTGACCGTCCAGCCCAGGGACGGGCGCCTGGTCCTGGTCGCCGTCAACGACACCGACGAGGCCTGGTCGGCGCCGGTGCGGTCCGAGCGCCAGACCTTCGGCGGCGAGGTACTCCACACCGACGAGGGCGAGCTGGCCGTGCCGCCCCGGTCCGCGGCGGAGCTCGGCCTGTCCCGGGAGCTGCTCGCGGCCGGGAACACGAAGGAGGAGGTGCTCGTCGCCACGACCGAGGACGCCCGCCTCGTGCGGCCCTTCCGCGAGGACGTCCACCTGTCCTACGACCCCGACGCCCTGACCGCCGTCGCCGAGCCCGTGGAGGGCGGCTACCGGGTGGATGTGCGCGCGGCGTCCTTCGCCAGGGACGTCTCCCTGCTGGCCGACCGCGTGGCACCCGACGCCGAGGCGGACGACATGCTCGTGGACCTGCTCGCCGGGGAGACGCACAGCTTCCTGGTGCGGACCGAGGAGAAGGTGGACACGGACGCGCTGACCAGCGCGCCCGTTCTGCGCTCGGCCAACTCGCTGCACGCACGGCGGGTGTGATGGCCGGACACGGAGCAGCGGGCGCGGTCGGGCTGGTTCTGGCCAGGCCGCGCCGCCTGCTGGCCGCCGAACCCTTCTTCATGGAGTTCATCGCCGGGATCGAGGAGCGGCTGGCCGACGACGACATGTCGGTCCTGCTGCACCTGGTGACCAGTCAGGAGGCCGAGGTGGCCGCCTACCGCCGGTGGGCGGAGCGGCACCTGGTGGACGTGGTCGTGGTGGTCAACCCGGCCGAGGACGACGAGCGCCCCGCCATGCTGCGCGAGCTCGGCCTGCCCGTCGTGATCGCGGGGACCCCCGATCCGGCCCCCGGCGCACCCGCCGTGCGCGCTGACCACGTGTCCCCGGTCCGGGAGGCGCTGACCCGCCTGCTGGACTTGGGGCACCGGGACATAGCCAGGGTGACCGGGCCGGGGGAACTGCTGCACACCCGCGTCCGTACGGAAGCCCTCGTCGAGGGCTGTCGGGCGGCCGGGGCGGCCGATCCGGTGCTCGTCGAGGGCGACTACTCCGCCGAGGCCGGGGCCCGGCTCACCGGCGAGCTGCTCAAGCGGAAGGACCCGCCGACGGCGATTCTGTACGACAACGACGTGATGGCGGTGGCCGGGCTGGACGCCGCCAGCGTTCTCGGGATCGCGGTCCCGGACCGGTTGAGCATGGTGGCCTGGGACGACTCGACCCTGTGCCGCCTGGCCACACCCGCTCTGACCACCGTGAGCGTGGACGTGTACCAGTACGGGGTCTCGGTGGCCGAGTCGGCGCTGGAGTGCGCCGCCGGGCTCCCCGTCGCGGAGCGGTGGTCGCCCACGGCGCACCTGGTGCAGCGGGACAGTACGGGCCCGGCTCCCGTGGAGAGGTAGGTATGTCGGTTCCGCGTTCTGTCGGCATGTCGACAGAACGCGGAACCGACACCGGGTGGAGATGGTCCTCGGGGAAGGACCCCGGACACGCGAAGGGCCGGTCTCCCCGGACCACGTGCACTGTGTGCACCGGCCCGGGTCAACCGGCCCTCGCTACCTCTACGGCCCCGCGTTCACCTGGGTGAACACCGGCCCAAGCGGTGGAGGAGGGATTCGAACCCTCGAAGGGTTGCCCCTTACCCGCTTTCGAGGCGGGCGCCATCGGCCACTAGGCGACTCCACCGAGAGGAACTCTACCGGATACGGCGCCGTGCGAAAAACCGGGTGAGGAGATCGGTACACCTGTCGGCGAGATCCTCGGCGATCAAGTCGGGCGGGAGGACCTCCGGGCGGTGGTTGAGCCGGGGATCGCGGACCAGGTCCCACACCGATCCGACCGCGCCCGCCTTGGCGTCCCGGGCCCCGTAGACCAGCCGGTCCACGCGGGAGAGCACCGCCGCGCCAGCGCACATGGTGCAGGGTTCGAGGGTCACCACCAGGGTGCAGCCGCCCAGCCGCCACTCGCCGCGCGCTCGGGCGGCGGCACGCAGCGCCAGCACCTCGGCGTGTGCGGTGGGGTCGCCGGTCGCCTCGCGCTCGTTGCGCCCCGCCCCCAGGACGCTGCCGTCGGCGTCCAGCACCACCGCGCCCACCGGCACGTCACCCGTATCCAGGGCACGCTCGCCCTCGTTGAGCGCCGTGCGCAGGGCGGCGTCGACAGCGTCCCGTCCGGTCACAGCCTCATGCCGTCGAGGAGTTCACCGAACCCCGCGCGCTCGGCCACCACCGCGAGGACGTCACCGGGCAGGACGCCCCCGCCGACCGCGAGCGAGCGCAGCTCGTCCTCGGTCATCCCCAGGTCGGTGAGCAGGTCCGCGTCGCCGTCGGGTACCGGGTTGGGCCTGGCGCCCGCGCTCTCGGAGGGCGGCGGCGCGCCCAGCCCTCCGGCCTCGGACAGCACCGAGGCGAGCGGGTGGTCGTGCACCACCCGCGCGTCGGAGAGGTACACACGTGGTTCCTCGCCGTCGTCACCGGTGCGCACGACGGCGAACCACTCGTCGTCGGCCTCCATGAGCAGGAGCGCGAGGTCACTTCCCCGTTCGGTCGCGAAATCGAGCATCAGCTCGGTGACGTCGTCGATAACGTCCACGTCCCCGAGTTCGACCTCGGTCCCCCGCCACGTCTTCCCATTGGGAGCGAAGACAGCTGCGAAGATCGACACCGCGTGCTCTCCTGTTCGCCGGGATGCTCTTTACTCCAGCAGGTCCTTACCCCATACCGTCGAGTACACGCTGGAAGGGCTGGGCGAATCCCAGCCGCTCGGACACGCTGGCCAACACCTCGTCCGGATACAGGTCCAGATCGCCCGCCAGGGCGCCCAGCTCCATCTCGTCCAGACCCAGATCGGCCACGATGGACAGGTCGCCCGCGGGCAGCACCTGGTCGAGGTCGTCGTCGTCCGGCAGGTCGATGTCCAGGTAGTCCAGGACGTCTCGGGCCACCTGCCAGTCCACGGACGCGGTCACGTCCGAGAGGAAGAGGTTGGTCTCCTCGCCGTAGACGCGCACGATGACGAAGAAGTCGTCGCCGACCGAGACCAGCCCGAGGGAGCCGCTGATGCTCGGCTGCTGGCGCAGTACGTGGATCAGGCCCTTGAGGTCATGCGTCAGTTTCGCGGGGAGCAGGTCGACGTCCCAGTACTCCTCTTCCCTGTACGCGATGGCCGCGAAGTCGCCCGAGTCGTCGTCACCATGATCAAGCACTGTCATCGTCACCCCAACCCGGCCGGTGTATCGGTGCGGACGAAGGTACCCCGGATCGCCCGTGCGAGTGCCATGGTAACGATCACTCCGGCACCACCGTGGCCCTTGTTCCGCGTCAGTCCGGACCACGTTCTCATGAGAACCAGGTCTGCGCTCCCCCTCGGCTGATCCGATGTACCGGGGAGGAGGCGTATTCCGGCCCGTACCGCTGCCCCGGGAAGGGGCGGGCGGGGCCTGCGGCGGCCCTGGTCCGGGTGGTGCGCGCGGTTAGACTCGGGCTGGCCACCTCCCCAGCCACCGTCCCGTTATCCCAGTTCACCCGGAGAACGCTTTGGAAACCCTGGTCGTCGACCATCCCCTGGTCGCGCACAAACTGACCACCCTGCGCGACGTGCGGACCGACTCCCCGACCTTCCGGCGCCTGACCGACGAGCTGGTGACCCTGCTCGCCTACGAGGCGACCAGGGACGTACGAGTGACGGACGTCACTCTCAACACCCCGCTCGTGAGGACCACCGGAACGCAGCTGACGCGTCCGACCCCCCTCGTCGTGCCGATCCTTCGCGCCGGTCTGGGCATGCTCGACGGGATGACCCGTCTGCTGCCCACCGCCGAGGTCGGCTTCCTGGGCATGGCGCGCGACGAGACCACCCTCCAGCCCGCCACCTACGCCGACCGGCTGCCGCAGGACCTGTCCGGCCGCCAGTGCTACGTGCTCGACCCGATGCTGGCCACCGGCGGAACCCTGGCCGCCGCGCTCAAGCTCCTGGTGGAACGCGGCGCGGACCACATCACCGCGCTCTGTCTGCTCGCCGCCCCCGAGGGCCTGACCGCCGTGACGCAGAAGCTGACCGAAACCCTGGACCCGAACCACGGCGCCACCCTGCGCGTGGTAACGGCCGCGGTGGATGAGCGGCTGAACGAACACGGCTTCATCCTCCCTGGTCTGGGCGATGCGGGCGACCGTCTGTACGGCTGCACCTGATCCGTACACCGTCCTCAAGCGCCCGCCGGACCACCGGTTGGGCGCTTTTTCGGTTCTTTTTGGGGTGACGTGAATGAACGTCCAAAAATCGGGCATGCCCCTCCCCGATCCTCGCGTCAACCCAGGTGACGGCCACGGTCGTTGTGAACCGATACACAGCTTTGCATCAGCCGAATTCGTTTTGAGACGAGAACGTAACAGATAGAAGTGATGATGGTTCCTGACCGCCCGTAACTGGGAAGACCCGT
This sequence comes from Nocardiopsis sp. TRM 82005, assembly GCF_056312425.1. Taxonomy (NCBI): domain Bacteria; kingdom Bacillati; phylum Actinomycetota; class Actinomycetes; order Streptosporangiales; family Nocardiopsidaceae; genus Nocardiopsis; species Nocardiopsis sp. TRM 82005. Next base: position 41,895 of record NZ_JBWDTQ010000014.1, on the reverse strand, counting down.
CGGACCGAAACCGCCCCCCTTGGGGTTCAGCCCGCTGACAACGCACGTCCGCTCCCTTTCCGGCGTGACGCTCTCGCAACCCTCCAGCGGCTACTGAAAGACCCTGAACGAGCACCCCGTGCAACCACCGTAGCCCTCAAGGAGTGAGATGCCCGAGATCCCCTCCCCCACGACCACCCGCGACACTCGCTTCGGACCCGTCCTGTACCGACTGTCCGAGGAGTTCTCCGGCGTGCACCACACCTCCACCGTCACCCGGTGCGTCGACGCCGCGCAGCACGGCGCGGAGGATGTGACCGGCCGGGCCACACCCGAGCTCGTGGAGCGGATCGCTCGGCAGCACCTCCAAGTGCTCGCGCTGGCCTTCGCGGAGCAGAGATAGCGGTTTCACGCGACACAGAGCTGCGTTTTCGGGCTGTCCGGCTCCAGTGGTGGAGTTCTGACGAAGAAGTCCTCCTCTTATATCCACCTATGTCCAGAATGCCCTGACCTGCGATGGGCCCGAATCACATTCCGGACCACCAATCACTGGATTACCAACACCACCAGAACCGGACACAGCCCGCAAGCGCGGAAGGTCCGACATACCGCCACGCCGAGGGTGCGCCCCAGGCTTTACGGGCATGATGGTCGGTGCGACAATCGCTGCTGGGTTGGTGGGTCAGGTGGATTCCAAAAGGAGTCAGTCGTGGCGAAGTTGAAAAAATGGGGCGGCTACGCGCTCATCGGTTTCGTAGCGTTCTATCTGCTCACGCAACCGGAAAGCGCCGCCGGGGTGATCCAGAGCGCACTAGGCGGTCTGATGGGCGGCGCGGAATCGATGTCCCGCTTCGTCAACGCACTGCTGCCGTAGTGGGGATGGTCGGGTGCCATGCGGCTCGTAGCGTCGAGTAACAGCGCTCCAGCGTCGGTCAACCGCTACCTTCTGCCACACGAGCAGGACGTGGTGACCATCCGTCGGCACCCCGCGGTGCTGATCGGACCGGTCGGAGCGGTCCTTGTCGCGCTGATCATCGCCGGGATCCTGAGCAACACGTCGATCGCGGACAGCGCCGCCGCCCTGGCGATCATCTGGTGGTTGTGGCTGCTGGTTCTGGTGTGGTTCGTCTGGCAGGTCGCGGAGTGGTCGGTGGACTACTTCGTCATCACGTCAGCGCGGCTGCTGCTGACTCAGGGCCTGATCACGCGGCAGGTGAACATGATGCCGCTGGGCAAGGTCACCGACATGAGGTTCGAGCGGACCCTGCTGGGCCGCTTCCTCGGCTACGGGACCTTCGTGATGGAGTCCGCGGGCCAGGACCAGGCGTTGAGCAGGATCTCGTTCATTCCGTATCCGGAACAGCTCTATCTGGAAGTCGTGGGGCTCATCTTCAAGGAGTGACCACACTGGAGGCATCCGACAGGACGTTCGGGCACCCGCCGTCTCGGCGGGTGCCCGCTCTCTGTTCCGCCCCCTGACCTGAGGCGCTTCACCGGATGCGGCTCACAGGACGGGGCCTTCCGACCGCGATGCCGCCCACGCCCCGCGCGGCCCTCGATTCCCCTATCGTTCACCTTCCGTTCATCTTCCCTCGGAGTGACACCTTCCTGCCCCTTCACCGGTGGGCGCGCCCCCACGGAAGGTTTCCGCGCTGGAGGGCATAGAGACCCCCTGTCCTGGGCAGTTCCGCCTCAGGCCCGCAATACGCCGGCAGGCCCGACAGACTGGCCCTCCGGAACCGGCGAATTGACTTAAAGGTGAACATAGGGTTAACCTGATCCATCTGATACGGAAACGAGGAGGGTCCCATGGCGCGCAGAACGGAACGTGCACCACAACCCGCCCGCTCCATCACGACCCGTCGGCGTACCCGTTCCTCCGCTGGGACCCACCGCCTCTCCGGCATCTCGCCCGAGCCCGTGCACGTCCCCCAGCCGCGTGAGGACGCCGACGCCATCGCTTCAGGACACCCGATCATGCACTGGGTGCTGGTCACCGACGAGAGCGGCCGGAGCCGCCCCGAGGTCCGCTGGCTCTGAGCGACACCAGGCTCCGGCAAGGCCGCGCGGGTACCCCGGAGAAGGCCGACGGGACACGACGCGGCGAGTGGGAGGGGCCGTCCTTCGGGCGGCCCCTCCCTCATGTCGAAGACACGGCCAGCCCGGGTTTCCCGGTGTCCCCTCATCACTTTGTCGACAAATCGGCTTGGACATAAAGAGCGATTCGGCTGGCCATTACAGGACTCCTACGTCCAACGGACAGTGGTGTACGTCTCACCGGGCGTCCACTTGCGCTTTAGTGAGACGAGACGTACCGTCTTACTTATGAGGCTCTACTTCTTCCTGTGATCCCGCGCCGGATACCGCGTTCGAGCACGTCCGCCACCAGTCGCGCCCTCCCCGGCGCCGCACGGCGGACGCTCCGCGGGCATCCCCTCACCGCGGTCGACGAGGAAGCCTCACCGTCCCGTTTCCCGGCCCCGCACCACCACGTGCGCCCTGTCCGAAACCTGTGACGCACACGCCTCGCCGTCGATCCGCGGGCCCCTCCCCAGCCACACCGCAGATCAGGAGGCGCGCATGCCGACCGCCCGGGTACGAGCACAGTCCCAACTCACCCTGAACGAGATCACCAAACGCTACGGCGACCGCACCGTCCTCGACCACGTCACCCTCACCGTCAGTCCCGGTGAACGCGTCGGAGTCATCGGCGACAACGGCTCGGGCAAGAGCACACTGCTGCGCCTGCTCGCCGGAGAGGAGGAACCCGACAACGGGGAGCTCACCGTCCGGGCGCCAGGCGGCACCGGCTATCTGCCCCAGACCCTCGAAGAGGTCGGGGTGCTGACCGGCACCGTCGGTGACGCGATCGACTCCGCCCTGGCCGTGCTGCGCGACATGGAGACGCGTCTGCGTGAGGCGGAGTCCGCTCTCGCCTCGGCCGCCCCGGAGGAGCTGGAAGCCTACGGCGACCTGCTGGCAGAGTTCGAGGCCCGCGGCGGCTATGACGCCGACGCGCGTGTGGACGCCGGCCTGCACGGCCTCGGCCTGCCCGGCCTGGACCGCGGCCGCCCGCTGCGCACGCTCTCCGGCGGGGAGCGCTCACGGCTGGCCCTGGCCGCGATGCTGGCGGCCTCGCCCGAGTTGCTCCTGCTGGACGAGCCCACCAACGACCTGGACGACCGAGCGGTCGCCTGGTTGGAGGACCGGCTCCGCCGTCACCGTGGCACGGTCGTCGCCGTCACCCACGACAGGGCGTTCCTGGCCGGGGTGACCGACACCGTCCTGGAGGTCGACCACGACCTGCGCCGGATCCACCGGTACGGCAACGGATACGACGGGTTCCTGGCCGCGAGGGCCGCGGCACGGGCCCGGTGGATCCGCGAGTACGAGGAGTGGAAGGCCGACCTGGCCCGCCATCGGCGGCTGGCCGAGAACAGCGTCCAGCGTCTGGACGCCATCCCGCGCAAGGTGAACAAGGCCGTCTTCGGGTCCGGAGCGTTCCGGGCCCGGGGCCGCGCCCACGGTGCCATGAGCCGGGTCCGCCAGGCGAAGGAGAGGGTGGAGCGGCTGACGACGAACCCGGTGCCACCGCCGCCGGTGCCGCTGCGGATGACCGCTGGGTTCACCGGCCCCGGGGAGGGGGACGCACCGGCCGCCTCGCTGGAGGGGGTCCGGGTCGGCAGCCGACTCGACGTCGCCTTCCTGGAGCTGGCCCGGGGCGAGCGCGTGCTGGTCACCGGGCCGAACGGGGCGGGCAAGACCACCCTGCTCCGGGTGCTGTCCGAGGACACGGTCCCCGACACGGGGCGGGTGTCCGTGCCCGGCCGGGTCGGCTACCTGCGCCAGGAGGACGGCTCCGTCGCCTCCGGCCAGACCGTGCTCCAGGCCTACGCGTCGGGACGCCCCGGCTCCCCGGAGGACCACCGTGACGAACTGGCCTCGCTCGGCCTGTTCCGGTTCTGGGAACTGGACCAGCCGGTGGAGTCACTTTCGGTCGGACAGCGCCGCAGGATCGAGGTCGCCCGGTTGACCTCGGGTGTGTACGACCTGCTCCTACTCGACGAGCCGACCAACCACCTCTCCCCCGGACTCGTGGAGGAGCTGGAGGAGGCGTTGTCGCACTACGGCGGGGCCCTGGTGATCGTCAGCCACGACCGCAGAACGCGCGAGCGCTTCACCGGGCGCCGGCTGGGGCTACGGGAGGGGGCCGTTTCCAGCGACTCCGCGTGACATGGCCCCAGCAATTTGTCGACAAATCGGCTTGTCCATAAATATCTAAGATGACTGACCGATATCCGGGCCCGTCGCACCTCGTCGCGGCGGGCCCGGCTGAGCGGGAGGCCTATCCGGGCGCCATGTCGACGAAGCGGCTGTAGTGGCCCTGGAAGGCCACGGTCACGTCGGCCGTCGGACCGTTACGGTGCTTGGCCACGATGATGTCAGCCTCACCGGCGCGCGGCGACTCCTTGTCGTGCACGTCCTCGCGGTAGAGCAGGATGACCATGTCGGCGTCCTGCTCGATCGAGTTGTGGACGTTGATCCCGTTGGCCACGAAGTTGTGCGTGCCCTCGACCGTGGCGTCGAACACCTCCCGCTCTCCCAGCGGCTCGACCTCCACGACCTCGTCCCAGAAGACGTCGTTGGTGGCCAGGAGCTCCATGTCCGCGTCATCGAGCACGTCGGCCACCAGGGAGAGCCGGGTCCGGCTGGGCGACCGTCTCCGTAGCGTGCTCCCGCCGGGCTCCGCCCCCACGGCGGAGGCGGGTTCCCGCTGGGGCGTCTCCTTCGCCTCGGCGTCCGACCGGCCACCGTCCTCCGCATGAACCCGGATCGTGTCCAGGTCCGTGGCGGGCTTGCGGTCGGTGAGTCCGCCCATGCACCGGGCCAGCTGCTCCGCACGCGCTCCGTGGCAGCCGACCAGTTCAGCGAACCGCCGCTGGTTGTCGGTCCCCTGGACCTCCAGGGTGTGGCGGACCCCGTGGCCGCCCTTCCGGCTCTGTTCGGTCCGGGTCATGATGTTGAGCCGCGCGAGCAACCTGGCGACGTCGTCGACCAGGCGGCGGCTCGTGGTGTCGTAGTGGATCCGGGCCTGGTCCTCCCCCTGGTCCCAGTACACGCGTCCCTCGGTCGCCCACAGGTGTCGGAGGAACAGGGCGATCTGCCGATCCGGCAGGGAGAAGACCTCCTGGGGGACGAACCTCTCGTGACCACCCGGGCCGAACAGCCCCAACCCGTCGAGCCAGGCCGCGATGGGGTCTTGCTTCCCGTCGGGCGGGTGGAAGGGTTCCGGCAGCCTGAGCGTGGTCGTCCGTGCGTCGTGACGGTCGTCCCGGACGGCCGTGGCGCCGAAATGCCGGGCGGCCTCCTCCACCACGGAGAGGTTGGCCCCGTCGGTGCTGGCGTACAGGATCGGCTGGCGGCGCACGAAGGACCCGTCGCCGATGAGATGAGCGAGCATGACCACCTCGGCCTCGGGCCACTCGGTGGTGTGCTCCGGTTCCGGGACGTTTCGTGCCACCGCGACCTTGTCACCGTCCCGGAGGCCTTCCAGCGCCCTCCACCCGTCAAGGGTGAGGAAAGGGTGGTTCCCGGAGGCGGTGACCTCCCGCCCGGAGGCCAGCCCCAGGCGGAACACCTCCTTCACACCGCTGGGGAAGACGTGCGTCAGCGTGCGCGGGACCAGGCGAAGCCGTTCGTCGAGCGACCAGACCGAAGCACCGCGCTCCCCGCTCCGGAGAAGCTCCCCCATGGTCGTCTCAGCGCCCGTGTCCGCGCGCAGCACCCGGGTCTCCTCGACCAGGCACCCCGACTCACGGAGGTCGGAGACCTGCGGGCGCTTGTCGGTGCGCTGCTCGGGACCTCGGTTGAGCTGGGAGAGGGCCACCACCGGAACCTCCAGCTCCTTGGCCAGGAGCTTGAGGGACCGGGACATCTCCGAGACCTCCTGCTGGCGGCTCTCCACCCGGCCGGGCGAGCTCATCAGCTGGAGGTAGTCGACGATGACCAGCTTGAGGTCGTGTTGCTGCTTGAGCCGCCGACACTTGGCCCGGATCTCCATCATCGACATGTTCGGGGAGTCGTCGATGAACAGGGGCGCGTTGGCCACCTCGCCCATGCGCCGGGCCAGCCGGGTCCAGTCCTCGTCGGTCATCAGGCCGGAGCGCATGGTGTGCAGGGGCACACGCGCCTCCGCCGACAGCAGGCGCATGACGATCTCGTTGCGCCCCATCTCCAGGCTGAAGAAGACCGCGGTCATGTCGTTCTTGATCGACGCCGCGCGTGCGAAGTCCAGGGCCAGGGTGGAGTTGTGCGTGGGGATCATGGACCGGGTGGCCAGGAAGAGGTGGCCCGGGTGGTCCACCTGGACGCAGCGAACCGGGACGCTCTCCACCGGGCGCACGTCGGTGACGAGTCGTGATCCGCGGGCGTCACCGCGGCCCGCTCCCCGCTCCTGGTGCACACGCCGCTTGCGCTCGGTCCCGAAGACCACGTTCGCGGGGTCGAAGGCGACCGTGTGAAAGGTGGAGGAGTCCTCCGCCGGTCCGGTGACCCTCCTGGTGGACGCCCCCGTGCGGTAACCCAGGCTGTGCGCCAGTTCCCGGAAGCCGTTCGCCAGGCGCTCGGTGGCGGCCGCGAACTGGACGGAACCGTCGGCGTTCACCGTTCCGCCGGAGTCCAGGAGTCCGGCCAGCAGGGCCCGGCGCTGGGAGACCGAAGCGCGCAGGTACCCCTGGGGAACGTGCTTGTCACCCAGGACGCCCAGGGTGCTCAGCAGCGCCCGCACGCTGCCGTGACGGCCGGCGCGCTCGCGGACCGGTGCGGCCTCCTCCTCGGGCAGGAAGACACCATAGGTGTGCTCTGTGGCGCCGACGGGCTTGGTGACCAGGCCCTCGGCCTCGATGTTGAGCAGGACCTCGGGATCCGTGCTGGTGACGCGGGCCTCCGAGGACGACCCGTCACCGAGCCACGCGCCGAGGAAGTAGGACGGCAGGGGCAGCTCCCGATCGGGCAGCTCGACCGGGGCGGTGTTGCCCACCGAGTGGTTCGGCCCCCGGTCGGCGGTCTCCAGGCGCAGGGTCCGGGCGATCTCCCGTGTGGTCCGCACCTCGGGAAGCACCCGGGGCGCGGTGCCCCTCGCTTCGGCCTCCCTGGCCGCACGCCGTGAGGCACTCGTGTGGGTCGGCCACTGGTGTTCCGCGTCCGCGACCACGGTGGTGCCGTCGTCGAACACGACCTCGAAGCACGGCCGGCCCGTCATCACCTCGGTGGCGGCGGTCACCCGGGTGGGAGTCCCGTCAGCGGCGATCAGCTCGGTGCCTACCTCCACCTCCCCCATGGTGGTCCATCCGTCGGGGGTCGGAAGCGGTGTGTCCAGGGCCAGCGCCTTACCCACGGCGGGGCGGGCGGCGATGATGACCATTTGGCCCGGGTGGAGGCCGTTGGTGAGGGCGTCGAAGTCGGCGAAGCCGGTGGGCACACCGGTCATGCTGCCGTCGTGGGCGCCGATCGCCTCGATCTCGTCCAGGGCGCCGGGCATGATGTCGGCCAGCGCGAGGTAGTCCTCACCCGTGCGGTTCTCCGCGACCTTGTAGATCTGGGCCTGGGCGTGGTCGACGAGGTCGTCCACCTCGCCGTCGCCGGAGTAGCCGATCTGCGCGATGCGGGTGCCCACCTCGACCAGGCGGCGCAGGACCGCGCGGTCGGAGACGATCTTGGCGTAGTAGCCCGCGTTCGCGGCGGTCGGGATGGCCTCGGTGAGGGTGTGCAGGTAGAGGGCGCCGCCCGCCCTGGTGGCCTCACCGCGTTTGGTCAGCTCGGCGTTGACCGAGATGGCGTCCACTGGCTCGCCACGGGAGAAGAGGTCGACGGCGCTGTCGTAGATGATCTGGTGCGCGGGCCGGTAGAAGTCGACCGAGCGGATGATCTCCACGACCTGCGTGATGGCGTCCTTGGACAGGAGCATGCCGCCGAGCACGCTCTGTTCGGCCTGGATGTCGTGGGGTGGAGTGCGCTCGTATCCGCCTTCTTCAGGTGGCTGCTCAGCGACACTCACGAACGCTCTCCCGGGGACGGTGCTCGGCAGCGGCCCAGGAACGGGCCGCCCCTTCCAGGATGCCCCATGACGGACCCCAAGGACGCCTTGGCCGGAGGTTGTGGACACGTCCCTTACCACCATGTCCGGGTACCTGTAGGGCATTGGGAACATAGGTTGTGCACATCACCTGTGGATAACTTTGCCGCGACCCTCACATATAGCCATTGACCTGCGAAAACACAGTACGTAGGCAGGGCGTGCAAGATGTCTCACAGGGTGTGTTTCCACAGGTTATCCACAGGCTTCGGAGGAGGGTGTGGATAACTCCACATCCCCCGTAGAACCCCTGACCGATACTGTGGCCGGGTCATGCCACAACTCCTTTCGGCTGCCCCTTTCCGGCACCGCCACGACCGCGAGATCTTCGCCCTGGCGATCCCGACGTTCTTCGCCCTCATCAGCGAACCGCTGTTCCTGCTCACCGACTCCGCGATCGTCGGCACCCTGGGGACTCAGGCGCTGGGCGGCCTCGGCGTAGCCGGACAGGCCCTACTCACCCTGGTGGCGGTCTGCATCTTCCTCGCCTACGGCACCACCGCCGCGGTCTCCCGCAAGTTCGGCGCGGGTGACGTCCCCGGCGGGGTCCGCGACGGCGTGGACGGCATGTGGCTCGCGGTCCTGCTGGGCGCCGCGGCCGTGGCGGTCGGCTGGCCGCTGGGCCCGGTGCTGGTGGACGCGCTGGGCGCCTCAGCGGACGTGGCCCCGCACGCCCTGACCTATCTGCGGATCAGCCTGCTCAGCACACCGTTCCTGCTCGTCGTCATGGCGGGTACCGGAGTGCTGCGCGGATTGCAGGACGCGCGTACGCCGCTGATGGTGGCGGTCTCCTCCTACGTGGGCAACGCGGCGCTGTGCGCGGTGTTCGTGCTGGCCCTGGACTGGGGCATCGCGGGTTCGGCCTGGTCCACGGTGATAGCCCAGGGCGCGGGCGCGTTCTGGTACGTGGCGATGATCGCCCGCGCCGCCCGGCGCGAGGGTGTGTCCCTCATGCCCACCGCGGCGGGGCTGCGCGCCTCGGCCTCGGCGGGGTTCGCGCTGTTCCTGCGCAGCGTGTCGATGCGCGTGGTGGCGCTGGTGACCACGGCGGTGGCGGCCAGGTTGGGCGACGCTTCGATCGCCGCGCACCAGGTGAGCTACAACATCTGGGCGCTGCTGGTGTTCGCCATGGACGCGATCGCCATCGCCGGGCAGTCGATCGTGGGCCGCTACCTGGGCGCGGGGGACGTCCAGGGCACCCGTGACTCCACGCGGCGCATGGTGGAGTGGGGCGTGATGCTGGGCCTGGTGTTCACGGCGGCGGTCTTCCTGGCGCTGCCGTGGGCGTGGGTACCGTTCACCTCCGACCCCGAGGTACGCGTCCTCATCATGGCCTCGCTGGTGGTGGTGGCCCTCATGCAGCCGCTGAGCGGGGTGACCATGGTGCTGGACGGCGTCCTGATGGGCGCCGGGGACCAGCGCTACCTGGCATGGGCGTCCCTGTGGACGATGCTGGCCTTCCTGCCGTTCGCCCTGGTCCTACCGCGGTTGGCGACTGGCCCCGTGTGGGGCCTGGTAGGCCTGTGGACCGCCTTCGCGGTATGGATCCTCGCCCGCGCACTCACTCTGGGCGCCCGGGCCCGGAGCACGGCTTGGCTGGTCACCGGCGCGCACCGGCCCTGAGGCCGGGGCCCGTCACCGCAGCGCCGTGACGGGCCCGCCGACGACGTGTGTCCGCGGTCAGTCGCGACCCTGGTCACAGGGACGTGTCTTGGTCCCCGACCGTGGGGCCGTGGTAGAAGGTCGCGGTCCGCTCCGCCCGCGGTACCACGGGGTAGGTGGGCAGCTCCTCCAGGGACAGCTCTTTGCCCACCACCTCACTCAGGTGCCTGATCTGCTCGCGCAGCTTGCCCTTCACGTTCCTCCGCAGCTTGGGGAGCATCGCGTAGAGCTTGTCGCCGGGGCAGCCCGTCGCGTTGTAGTCGCGGTGCCCGACGATCGCATCGTCCGGGTCCAACCGGTACACCAGGCACAACCAGGTGCAGGTGTCCACCAGCGAGTCCATCAGGGTGCCCGGCGGGGCCGCCGAGGTGTAGGTGCCCTCGTTCTCGATCCCGAGCGTGTGTCTGTTGTGGTTGGCGGTGTGCGCGCCGACCACGTGGTGCCCGGCGCCGATGGCCCGCAGGCTCTGGTCGCGGCCCTCCATGATGTGCCCGCCCCGGCTGATGGTGAGCTGCTGCCCGGTGTCACTCCACCCGTTGCTGTCCATGTGGTAGCGCTGGATGGAGCGCGACAGCGCCGCGGCGTGCGAGGCCGAGGTGTCGGACGAGTTCGCCGTGGCGGTGTGGTGCACGACGATGTGCGTGGGACCCCGGCCCAAGACCTCGATCTTGTTCTTCGGATTGCGGGCGCCCCAGTCGGAGCGCGTGTACACCTTGGGCTTGGCGGCCGCGAAGGCCCCGTCCGGCGTGGAGATCTCCATCATCCCGCCGAGGATCACTCCTCCGGCGGCGAAGGCGGTCGCGCGCAGGGCGGTCCTGCGGTCCACCTGTGTGTGTCGGCCCGACTCGTCTCTTCTTTCCTCGTTCATCGGTCTGCCGTCCTCTCCGTGCGGGGTGGCGCAACATACGACACCAACACAGAGAACACGATAGATTACAAAGGGTGATCAAAGGGTTGCTTGGACGGTCAGGCGTGTCAGGAAGTATCCCACTTCGTGGAAGTGGATCCCGGTAGTGAGGAGGCCAGGAAGGGGAGGGAGACCAAGGGAGGCCGAAAACAGCGAGGCCCCGCCCCTTCCGGAGAAGAGGCGGGGCCCGACGCGTCCGGTGCCCGAATCAGGCGCCGACCACGTCCAGCTTGATCGTCGCGGAGACCTCAGGGTGCAGGCGAACCTGGACCTTGTGGCTTCCGACCGACTTGATCGGGTTCTTGACCTCGATCCTGCGCTTGTCCAGCTCGGGACCGCCGGTCGCCTTGACGGCGTCGGCGATGTCCGCGGGCGTGACCGAGCCGAACAGGCGGCCGCCCTCGCCGGCGCGCTGCTTGAGGCGCACGGTGAGCGCGTTGACCCGGCCCGCGACCTGCTGGGCCTCGTCCAGGCTGCGGATGTCACGCGCGGAACGCGCGCGCCGGATCAGGTCGATCTGCTTCTGACCGCCACGCGTCCACCGAATGGCGAACCCGCGGGGCAGCAGGTAGTTGCGGCCGTAACCGTTCTTCACCTCGACGACATCGCCGGGGGCTCCGAGACCGTTGACCTCGTGGGTCAAAATCAGCTTCACGACAAAAACCTCCCTCGATATCGCCGTTAGCGAGCGCTGCTGGTGTAGGGCAGCAGTGCCACCTCGCGCGCGTTCTTGATCGCGGTCGCGACGTCGCGCTGGTGCTGGGTGCAGTTACCCGTGACACGGCGAGCACGGATCTTGCCGCGCTCGGAGATGAACTTGCGGAGAAGCGTGGTGTCCTTGTAGTCGATGTAGGACTGCTTCTCCTGGCAGAAGAGGCAAACCTTCTTCTTGGGCTTGCGCGCTGCCGGCTTCGCCATCGTGGTGCTCCTTCGCAAGAGCCCCGGGGTCCTCCCGGGGATGGGCTGGGACATGTGGAAAACGGCCTGGCGCCTCGGGGCGCCGGACCGGGTACTACTGGCCGACTAGAACGGGGGCTCGTCGGAGAAGCCCCCGCCGCCGCCACCGAAACCGCCGCCGTTGGTTGCCCACGGATCCTCGGCCGGGGCACCACCGCGGCCGCCGCCCTGCGGGCCGCCGAAGCCGCCGCCCTGGGGCTGGCCACCGCCGAAGCCGCCGCCCTGGGGCTGGCCGCCACCGAAGCCGCCGCTCTGCGGGCCGCCGAAGCCGCCACCCTGACGCGGGGTCTTGGTCACCTTGGCGGTGGCGCTGCGCAGGGCCGGACCGACCTCGTCGACGTCGATCTCGTAGACGGTCCGCTTCTCACCCTCGCGGGTCTCGTACGAGCGCTGCTTCAGACGGCCCTGCACGATGACGCGCATGCCGCGCTGGAGGCTCTCGGCCACGTTCTCCGCGTACTGCCGCCAGACGGTGCAGGTGAGGAACATGGACTCGCCGTCCTTCCACTCCCCCGACTGGCGGTCGAAGGTGCGAGGCGTCGAGGCCACACGGAAGTTGGCGACCGCGGCTCCACTGGGCGTGAAGCGCAGTTCAGGGTCGTCGACCAGGTTGCCGACGAGCGTGATCTGGGTTTCGCCTGCCATGGATGGGCTCCGGTTCGAGGTAGTCGGATCAGACGGTTTCGCCTGCTCCCCCGATCATCCGTGTCACCGATGACATAAACGAACGGGACGGGGGTGCGAAGCGGTGTCGCCTCAGTGGACCTCGGGGCGGAGCACCTTGGTGCGGAGCACGGCCTCGGCGATACCGAGCTGGCGGTCCAGCTCCTTGACCGTGGTGGTCTCGGCGGTCAGGTCGATCACCGCGTAGATGCCCTCGGAGTTCTTGTCGATGTCGTAGGCCAAGCGGCGCTTGCCCCAGATGTCGACCTTCTCGACCGAGCCGCCGTCGTTGCGGACGACGCCCAGGAAGTTCTCCAGCGACGGAGCGACGGTGCGCTCGTCGAGGTTGGGGTCGAGGATGATCATGATTTCGTAACGACGCATAGGCGTACGTTCCTCCTCTGGACTGTTGCGGCCATGGAATCTCCATGGCAGGAGGGCAGGAGCCCGCCGGTGTGCACCGCGCCCTCAGCGGGTGTCAGCGGGCTCAGAGCCATACGAGAGCCAAGATTACCAGCAGCCGCGTACCCCCCGGTGCCGCCTGTGGAAACCCCCGGCACGCACAAGGGGGCCGGCGCGCTCTCGCGCACCGGCCCCCGCCCGTCTCACCGGGGACCGCGTCAGTCCTCTCGGCTCAGGACGACCATCCTGTTGGCCCCGCCGCCGTCGGCGTCACTCCGCCCCCACGGGAAGGAGCCCTCGCCTTCCTCCGTGGACTCCTCCTCCGAGGTCTCCTCGTCCGTGGGCGAGTCGTCCGCGCAGTGCTCGGGCTGGTCGGGACCGCGGCACTCCTCCGGGTCACCGGGACCCGAGCTCTGCTCGCACTCCGGGTCCAGGAGCACGTTGCACTCGTCCGCGGGCGGCTCCTCCTCGTCCTCGCACTCCGGACCGCGCTGGTCCCGTGGATCGCACTCCTCCTCGGTCTCGGACGGCTCGTCGGAGGGCTCCTCCTCGGTGGCCTCGTCGGAGGGCTCGTCACTCGGACTCTCGGAGGGCAGGAAGCGCTGGTCCGTACCGACCCGCTGGGCCGGCGGGAACTGCTGCTGCTCCACGCCGTCCATGGCCACCGTCATGAACTCGCGCCAGACGTTGGCCGAGGTGGTGCCACCGAAGATCTCACCCGCGGGCTGGCCCTCGAACTCCAGGGCCACGTTGGCGTCCTCCCGGCTCAGGCTGACCGCCGCGACCAGCTGCGGCGTGTATCCCACGAACCACGCGGAGACGGCGTCACTGGAGGTACCGGTCTTGCCCGCGACGGGGCGCCCGTCGGGCAGCGCGGCGTTGGAGCCACCGCCGCCGTCGACCACCTGGGTCATGGCGTAGGTGACGTCGGACGCGACGCCGGCGGAGACCACCTCGGTACCGTCCTGCAACTCGTCCTCGTCGTCGGGGGGGACGATCTCGCCGTCGGCCCTCCGCAGCTCCGTGACCATGTGCGCCGGGTAGTGCGTCCCCCCGGCCGCGAAGGTCGAGTAGCCGGTGGCCTGGTCCAGCGTGGTCACCTGGTGGGTGCCCAGCGCGACCAGCGGCCCCTGCGCGGACGTAGTGGTCTGCTCCTCGTCCACGCCGGCCCTGACCGCCAGGTCGTCCACCGTGGCCGGACCCAGCTCCACCGCCAGCCTCACGAAGGGGGTGTTGATCGAGTCCGCGGTGGACTGGACCAGGTTGACCTCGTCGTAGCTGGCGCCGCCCGCGTTCCTGACCTCTTCCTGGAGGTTCGGAAAGTTCTGCGGTGAGGAGCCGTCGAACCTGCTCTCCAGGCTGATGTCGTTGCTGAGCGCGGTGGCGAGCACGTAGGGCTTGTACGACGAACCCGCCTGTGTGCGGTGGGACAGCGAGTTGTTGTAGTCCACGGCCACGCCGTCGCCCCCGTGGAAGGCGACGATCTCCCCCGTGGTGGGTTCGACGGCGGTCAGGCCCTTCATCGTGTCGTCGGGGGTGGTCGGCAGGACGTCGAAGGCTCCGCGCGCGGCGTCCATGAGGTCGGGGTCCAGCGAGGTCTCCACGACGAAGCCCTTGGTGGCGATGTCCGCGTCGGTGATGCCCGCCTCGCTGTAGCGCTCAGTGATCTCGTTGAGGACGGCGTCGCGGACGTAGCCGTACTTGGGGTCGTCCTCCCCCTCCACCTCTTCGGTGCCGTACGGGATGAGTTCGGGGATCTCCAGGGCCTCGGCCTCGGCCCTGGGCAGGCCGCGGGAGGAGTCCTCCTCGTTCATGAGCGCGAGCTGCTCCTGCATGTAGGGCCAGCGCTCCTCCTTCAGGTACTTCTCGGTCCAGGGGCCCATGTCGCCCTCGAAGTTGCTGGGCATCTGGATGATGAGGCCGAGGAAGGCACCCTCCGCGGCGTCCAGCTCGCCCACGTTCTTGTCGAAGTAGGCCTGGGCGGCCATCTCGATACCCGAGGCGCCACGGCCGAAGTAGATCGTGTTGAGGTAGGTCGTGAGGATCTTGTCGCGGTCCATCTGCTGGTTGAGCTTGATGGCGATGAAGATCTCGCGGACCTTGCGGACGATCTGGTTGTCCGAGTCCAGGTCGCTGTAGTAGTTGCGGGCCATCTGCTGGGTGATGGTGGAACCGCCGCCCGCCTCGCCTCCCGAGAGGGCTGCGCGTGCGATACCGGCGATGTTGACACCGGGGTCGGTGTAGAAGGTGCGCTGCTCGGCGGCGAGCACGCCGTTGATGACCTCGGGGGGAATGTCTTCGCGCTCGACCTCGATGCGTTTGACCTCGCCCGTGGTGACCGCGACCTCGGACTCCTCGTCGCCCTCCGCGGCCCACATGATCTGGGTGGCGGAGCTCTGGTTCTCCGTCTTGGCGTTCAGATCGCCGACGTCGGGGGCCTGGGCGTACAGGATCGCGAAGGCGGCCACACCACCGATGATCATCAGGCCGCAGGCCGCCAGGACGGGCTTCCAGGCCTTGGACAGGAAGCGCTTGAACCACGGGCGGTCGTCCGGCTCCTCCCCTCGGGAACGGCGGCGGCCGCCGCCACCGCCCCTGCCTCCGCCGCTGCCCGCGGCACGGGTACCGCGCCCCGGGCGGCGGCCCTCGGAGCGTGCTGCGTTCTCACGGTCGCGGGGGTCGCGCGGGCCGTTGCCCGCCGCCCTGCGGCGGCCGCGGGGGTCCTCGTCCGGGCGGCGGCGGGGGCGCTGGCCGTCCTGGGGACGTCTGGGGCGCTCGCCCTCGGGGCGACGACGGGGCCGGTCACCGTCCTGGGGGCGCCTGGGGCGCTCGCCCTCGGGGCGACGACGGGGGCGGTCGCCGTCCTCCGGGCGGCGGCGCTGCCTCTCCGGGCCGCGCGGAGGCTCACCGTCGGAGCGACGGCGGGCACCACGCCCCTCGGAGCGCGCCTCCTGTTCCGGGGGGCGCCTGCGCCGCGGGCGCTCGGGGCCCGCGCCCTCCCCTCGGACACCGCCTTCGGCGCCCGCGCGTCGGCGTCCTCCGGAACGCTCGTCCCGGGCCGGGCCGTCAGCCCGGCGTTGTCCGCCGCTGCCGCGTGGACCGTCGACCGGGCCCTCGGCCCGGCGACGGCCGCCGTCGGCGTTCCGTCGTCGTTCGGTACTCACGTGGTCCTCGATTGCCTCTCACGGCCGGTCGGCCTGACGATTCCTTGGTGGAAACGGGGGGACGGTCCCCCTGGGGGATCGGTGGTCCGCGACCTGTTCTCGCGGTGACCGGCGTGGAGCGGCCCTGGGGAGCCGCGTCCACCGTTCTGCCTGATCGTTCAAGGCTTGATAAAGGACGCCCGAGGGCGGGCGGGGGTTTTCAACAGGTCGCGAAGACGTTAGCCGCTTCTTCCTCCTGGTCGTTGGCCTGCGGGAGCACAGCCCTCGTCGGTACTCCGTGCCGACGGAAACGCCACCCGCGGCAGGGGCTTGGTTCGGGGGCTCTACCGGCTACGCACGCAAATCACAGGTCACGTTAGAGCGATCGAACGGTATAGCACAACCCACGCGCGAGGTTATCGCGCATCATGGGACACCTGGTCATGTTTGACCGGTAACCGCCCGTAGTGCCAGTTCGGGACGGAGAAACCGGGCACCAACAGGCGGGACAGGGCGAACTCCCGTTCGAGAGCGGAGTCGGATTCGGGCGGGCGGGGGCGAGCGGGTGAGATTTTCCCCGCAGTATCCCGGGGTACACCACCGGCCACCGGCACGGCGTGCCCGCCCGACCCCGCGTGTCAGTGGTCTGACATGCGGAGCCGCCGATGGGCAGGGATAGAGTCAGACCTGAACAAAACAGCCAGACATGCACGTTCCCCCCTGCGGTCCCCGGGCAGGTAAAAGGAACCGCGCCGAAAACGCCCCCGAGGGCGGTGGTGGAGGGTGACGGGGAAGAGGAACCGCGCCGAAGGCGTCCGTTGAGGGCGGTGGAGGACGACAGGTCAGGGAGACCGCGCCGAAGGCGCCCTTTCGGGGGCGGTGGAGGACGACAGGGGAAAAACCGCGCCGAAGGCGCCCGTTGGAGGGCGGTGGAGGGCGACGGGTGGGAACAGAAACGTCGTGTGCGCTGCTGACCACATACGGGAAGCGAACGCGGGACGACGAGACCCGTACCGCCATCGGCGCGGAACCCGTCGTCGCGCGCCGTGGAATCCATGTTCGCGAAGAAGAAGGAGCAAGGACCAATGGGTTCGGTACGTGTAGCCGTCGTGGGCGTCGGCAACTGTGCGGCGTCGCTCGTCCAGGGCGTGCACTACTACAAGGACGCCAACCCCGAGTCCCGGGTACCCGGCCTTATGCATGTGCAGTTCGGCCCGTACCACGTGAGTGACATCGAGTTCGTCGCTGCCTTCGACGTGGACGCCAAAAAGGTCGGACACGACCTGGCCGACGCCATCAAGGCCAGTGAGAACAACACCATCAAGATCTGCGACGTGCCACCGACCGGCGTCACGGTCATGCGCGGTCCGACCCATGACGGTCTCGGCAAGTACTACCGCGAGATCATCCAGGAGTCCCCCGAGGACGCGGTGGACGTGGTCGCCGCCCTCAAGGCCAGCGAGGCCGACGTTCTCGTGTCCTATCTCCCGGTGGGCTCGGAGGAGGCCGACAAGTTCTACGCCCAGTGCGCGATCGACGCGGGCGTCGCCTTCGTCAACGCCCTGCCGGTGTTCATCGCCTCCGACCCCGAGTGGGCCGAGAAGTTCACCCGCGCCGGTGTGCCGATCGTCGGCGACGACATCAAGTCGCAGATCGGCGCGACCATCACCCACCGCGTGCTCTCCAAGCTGTTCGAGGACCGCGGTGTGATCGTGGACCGCACGTACCAGCTCAACTTCGGCGGCAACATGGACTTCAAGAACATGTTGGAGCGGGAGCGCCTGGAGTCCAAGAAGATCTCCAAGACGCAGTCGGTCACCTCCCAGATCCCGCACGAGTTGAACGCGGGCGCGGTGCACATCGGCCCGTCGGACCACGTGCCGTGGCTGGACGACCGCAAGTGGGCCTACATCCGCCTGGAGGGCCGCGCGTTCGGTGACGTGCCGCTGAACCTGGAGTACAAGCTGGAGGTCTGGGACTCCCCCAACTCCGCGGGGATCATCATCGACGCGGTCCGCGCGGCGAAGATCGCCAAGGACCGCGGGATCGGAGGCCCGCTCCTGGAGCCGTCCTCGTACTTCATGAAGTCCCCGCCCGTGCAGTACAGCGACACCGAGGCACACGCCGAGGTCGAGAGCTTCATCGCGGGCCGGTAGCGCGTCCGATGGGCGCGGCGGTCCCCGGACGTGGAGGATCGTGGACCGCCGCTGTCCGGGGCCGACGCGCCCCGGGCACGTTCTACTCTGGTGACGTGTCCTTCTTCGGCGATCTGCGCGCGGTCCTCCAGGGGGCCCGGTTCCGTCGGCTGTTCGGTACCCGGCTGGTCTCGCAGTTCTCCGACGGGGTCTACCAGGCCGGGCTGGCCGGCTTCGTCTTCTTCAACCCCGAGCAGCACACCAGTGCCGCGGCCGTCGCTGCGGCCTTCGCGGTGCTGCTCCTGCCGTTCTCGGTGGTGGCGCCGTTCGCCGGGGTCCTGATCGACCGGTGGCCCCGCCGCCAGGTCCTGTTGCTGTCCTCCCTGTCGAAGGCGGCGCTCGCGGCGGTGAGCGCGCTCCTGGTGGCGGGCGGCGAGGGCCCGGCCTTCTTCGCCGCCGCGCTCCTCGTGCTGAGCGTCAACCGCTTCTTCCTGTCCGGGCTGTCCGCCGGTCTGCCGTACGTGGTGCCCCGGGAGAAGCTGATGATGGCCAACGCGGTGACGCCGACCAGCGGCACCGCGGCAAGCTTCCTCGGCGCCGGAACGGGTGCCGCGATCGGGTTGCTCGGCGGAGACAGCACCCTGGGCACCGGGGCCATCCTGTTCGTCGCCGCGCTCGGCTTCGCCGGTGCCGCGCTGGTCTCCCTGACGCTGGGGTACCGGGAGCTGGGCCCGCACCTGGAGCGGGAGCCCGAGGAGGTCCGCACCGCCGTCGACGACGTGGTCCGGGGCATGGTGTCGGGGATGCGCCACATCTGGGCGCGTCCGGCCCCCCGGGACGCGCTGGCCACGATCGGCGGCCACCGGGTCCTGTTCGGGATCTCCACGCTGGTGACGCTGCTGCTGTACAACAACACGTTCACCGACGGAGGCGTGGCCGGACTGGCCGGTTTCTCGGTGGCGATGGGCCTGTCCGGGGCGGGGTTCCTCCTCGGCGCGGTGGCCACGCCGTGGGCGACCGCACGCACGACTCCGGGAACGTGGATCGCTCTGCAACTGGCGGCGGCGTCAGCGGTTCTGCTGGTGTTCGGACTGCCCTTCGACCCCGCGCTGTTCCCGGTGGCCGCGTTCGTGCTGGGGTTCGTCTCGCAGGGGGTGAAGGTCACGGTCGACACGTTGGTTCAGCGACATGTCGACGACGCGTTCCGTGGACGGGTGTTCTCGGTGTACGACGTGCTGTTCAACGCCACGTTCGTGCTGGGCGCGGCGCTGTCGGCCGTGCTGGTGCCGCCCTCGGGGACCAGCCCCGCGGTGGTCGCCGTGATGGCCGCCGCCTATCTGGCCATGGGCGCCGCCTGGGCCGCTCGGGAACGCCGCGCCCCCGAGCCCGAGGCGGAGCGGGAGTCGGCTTAGCGACCTGTCGACGGGGTGGCGGGTCGACAGGTCGCCCTGTCGACCCGCGGCACGGGGACCCGCTCCCGTACGCCGGCCCTCCTCACAGGTGCTCGGACGCCCAGGTCCGCAGTTCCCCGGCCGCGGCCTCCTTGCCCATCGGCCCGTTCTCCAGACGCAGTTCCAACAGGAAGCGGTACGCCCGGCCGACCACGGGCCCCGGCCCGACCCCCAGGATCTCCTGGATCTCGTTGCCGTCCAGGTCCGGGCGGACGCGGTCCATCTCCTCCTGCTCGGCGAGCTTCTCGATGCGCCGCTCGATGTCGTCGTAGGAGCGCGAGAGCGCCGCCGCCTTGCGCCGGTTGCGGGTGGTGCAGTCGGCCCTGGTGAGGATGTGCAGCCGCTCCAGCTGGGATCCGGCGTCGCGGGCGTAGCGGCGCACCGCGGAGTCGGTCCACTCTCCCCGGCCGTACCCGTGGAACCGCAGGTGCAGGCTGACCAGGGTGCTGACCTCGGACACCACGTCCTTGGGGAAGCGCAGCGCCGTCAGCCTCTTGCGGCTCATCGAGGCGCCCACCACCTCGTGGTGGTGGAAGGTCACCCGGCCGCCTGATTCGAAGGCGCGCGTCTTGGGCTTGCCGACGTCGTGGAGCAGAGCCGACAGGCGCAGCACCAGGTCGGGTCCGTGGCCCCGTTTCCGCTCCAGCTCGATGGCCTGGTCCAGGACCGTGAGCGAGTGTTCGTACACGTCCTTGTGCCGGTGGTGCTCGTCGATCTCCAGGCACAGCTTGGGGATCTCCGGCAGCACGTACTCGGCGATGCCCAGGTCCACCATCAGCTCGATACCGCGGCGCGGGTCCGGACTGAGCATCAGCTTGGTCAACTCGTCGCGCACGCGCTCGGCGGAGACGATGGACAGCCGGTCGGCCATGCTCCTGGCGGCCTCGACCACCTCGGGAGCCAGGGTGAAGCCGAGCTGGGCGGCGAAGCGAACCGCGCGCATGATGCGCAGCGGGTCGTCGCTGAAGGAGTCCTCCGGCCTGCCCGGGGTGCGCAGCACCCTCGCCCGCATGTCGGCCAAGCCGCCGAACGGGTCGGTGAACTCCAGGCCGGGCAGGCGCACCGCCATGGCGTTGACGGTGAAGTCGCGACGCAGCAGGTCGTCGTCGATCTCGGTGCCGTAGGCCACCTCGGGCTTGCGCGACTTGGGTGAGTAGGACTCGCTGCGGTAGGTGGTGATCTCCAGTTGGAGACCCTTCTTGCGCAGCCCCACGGTGCCGAAGTCGATGCCGACGGTCCACACGGCGTCGGCCCAGCCGTCCACGAGTTCCAGGATGCGCTGGGGCACCGCGTCGGTGGTCAGGTCGATGTCGTTGGACGGCCTGCCGAGGAGCGCGTCACGCACCGGCCCGCCGACGAGGGCGAGCTGCTGGCCGTGCGCGGCGAAGCGGTCGCCGAGCTCCTCCGAGACGGGGAGGGAGTCGGCCAACGCCGTGATCGCCGCCCGCTGCGCGCCGGTCAGCGCTCCCCCCTCCGGGGTGGCCTCGGCGTCCTGCTTCTGGACGGTGTCGCTCTCATGCGAAGACTCTGTGTTCGGCACACAACGAGAGTAGGCGGCGCTCACCGCAAACGGCGAATCGCTGCCACCGGTCGCAAGCACGCCGTACACGGCACCGGGGCGGCTCTGGTGGAGCACCACCGTTCGGTGAGAGGGTGGGCTCCCGCCACGCGCCACACCGCGGACCGACTCACGGCACAGGGGAGACGGTATCTTCGGGTGGAGTGGTAGGACGCCGCGGCTGCCCCGCGTCCACCCGTCCCGCGTACGCCGTGTGCGCCGTGCGGGCACTTCTCGACCGTCCCCTCCACCGCAGCCCCGGTGGGACGGCCACCTGGACCCGAATCAGGAAACCGGTCAAGCGTTGCGTCGATTCTCCTCCGCGACGGTGGTCATGGCCATGGCCACCGCGCTGTTCCCGATAACGGCCACGCCCGCGCACGCGGAGCCCGAGCACGACGGGCCGGCGGAGCCGCTCGTCGTCGAGCGCATCACTCCGGACGCCGTCAGCGAGGAGAGCACCCTGCGGGTCACGGGCGAGGTGACCAACACCACTGACGAGGACCTTCACGGCGTCAGCGTACGGATCCGCTACTCGCGGCACCCCTTCACCGAACGCGACGAGCTGGACGGGTTCGCCTCGGGCGAGGGCTGGCAGCCCGACGCCTCCGGGCCGGACGAGGACGTCGCCGAGGAGATGCCGCCCGAGGCCGGCGAGGAGTACTCCCTGAGCGTGCCGGTCGAGGACCTCGGCCTGGACTCCTACGGCGTGTACCCCCTGGTCGTCGAGGCGGTGGACGATGACGGGGACGTCGTCGGCGCTCAGTACACCTTCCTGCCCTACACGGGCGGGGAGGACGACGACGTGCCCTCCGTCGACGTCGCCTGGACGTGGCCGCTGATGGCACGGCCCCAGCGCGCGGACGAGGACACCTTCCTCAGCGACGACCTGCACGGGTCCGTCACCGCCGACGGCCGCCTGGGCCGCCTGTTGGCCGCGGGCGCGCAGAGGCCCCTGTCCTTCGAGGCCGGTGACGAGGACCTGGCTGAGGTACTCGGCCTCAACGAGGACCCCGAGGAGCCGCCCGAGGGCGGCGACGCCACCGCGGAGGAGACCGCCGACCCCCTGCCCACCGAGGAGGCCGCCGAGGACGGGGACGGGGACGAGGAGGAGTCGGAGGGCACCGGCCGCACCGAGGGCGTTCCCGTCACCTGGACGGTCGACCCCAGCACGCTCGACGACGTCCTCCGCATGGCCCGCTCCGGGCACGAGGTCCTGGAGGAGCTCCCCGACGTGCCCACCGAGGACGGTCCCGTCCGAAGCGACGCCGAGGTGAGCGAGGCCGCCCAGGTGTGGCTGCGCGAGGCCCGCCACGTGCTGGCCGCCGACACCGTGGTGGCCACCCCATACGCCAACGCCGACCTGGCCGCCCTGCTGCACAACGGCATGGACGCCGACGCCGAGGCGTCCCTCCGGATCGGCCAGGAGGCGGTCCTGCGGGCACTGGCCCTGGAGGCGGACGAGACCTTCGCCTTGCCCGCGAACGGGCTGATGGACGAAAGCGTCCGCGAACTGCTCAGCACGCACGGCGCCACCCGTTTCCTGCTGGACGAGGACGCCGTTCCCGCGGTCTCCTGGCTGTCCACGACCCCCAGCGCGCAGGCCCCGCTGCCCGCGCCGGAGTCCGGGACCGACGAGGAGCAGTTCGCGCTGGTCCCCGACTCCGGGATCACCGACGTGCTGTCCATGCCGACGTGGGGGCCCGGCCAGTCCGAGCTGGCCCTCCAGCGCTTCGCCGCCGAGACCGCGATGATCGCGGGTGAGGACGCCGGGGACGACCGGGCGGTCGTCGCCGCACCGGACCGGGGATGGGACCCCAGCCCGGAGTTCGCTCAGGGTGTACTGGACGCCTCCGAGGACCTGCCCTGGCTGTCCCCGGAGCGGTTGGACGCGATCGAGCCGCCCGCGCCCGAGGAGCGCGAGGAGACCCGCAGGCCCCTCACCTATCCCAGCAGCGCGCCGGAGGAGGAGCTCGGCTCCACCTACCTGGGCCAGGTCGAGGACGTGAGCCGGGACGTGCGCCTGTTCAACAGCGTCCTGGTCGGCGACAGCGACCCGTTCCGCCCGGCGCTGCTGCGCCTGGAGTCGGCGTACTGGCGGGACGAGGAGGCCCTGGCCGGCACGGTACGCTCCCTGGTCGGGACGGCGGTACAGGACCGCATGGACGACGTGCGGATCATCCCCGGTGAGCCGGTCACACTGGCCAGCCGCACCGGGACCACCGGCATCCTGGTCGCCAACGACCTGGAGGACGAGACCGTCGCCGTGCACCTGTCGGTGTTCTCGGAGAACTCCGAGCGGCTGAGCGTCGGCGAGTACGCCTACTCCTTCGAGATCCAACCCGGCGCCAAGACCACGGTGTACGTGCCGCTGACGGCGCGGATCAACGGCCGCACGGTCCTGAACGTGAGCTTGCAGAACGCCGAGGGTGAGCCGATCAGCAGCCAGGACACCGAGATACCGGTGAACGCCACCGGTCTGGGCACCCAGGCGCTGATGATCAGCGGTATCGGCCTGTTGATCCTGGTCGCCGCGCTGGCCCCGCGCGTGCTGCGCAAGTGGGCGCGTAAGAGGCGCTCCGGCGCCACCGGCTCGGAGGCTTCCGCCGAGGACGCCGAGCGGACCCCGGACGGCTCCCCGGCGGAGCCCGGGGACACCGGCCGGGACGGAGGCGCCTCGGAGTCCGAAGAGCCGGGCTCCGAGTCCCCGGACCCGGCCCCGCCGGTCCAGGACGACCAAGACTCCGCCGCGGCGCCCGAGGAGGACGGCGCGGAGCGGGACTCCGGCGGCAGGGGGAGGTGACCCCGCGCCCCCGGCTGACCGGTGGGTGACATGGCCCCTTACCGACAGGACACCATGTCGACATACCCGCACGTCTTCATGTCGGTACACGCCGCACGTGTATACGACCGCGGGCGCCGGACCACGGCACCGCGACCGGACATTCCCCAGTCGGACGAAAGGAACCCTGATCCACCGTGGTCACCGACTCTTCGAACGGCGGCGGGAACCACCGCCGTTCCCCCCATCCTGAGAACCCGCTCCCGGGTGAGAGCGCGGCCGGTGCCGGCCCCGGCTCCGCCGACGGTGCCGGGGCCGGTGCCGACGAGGGCTCCGGCCAGGGAACGGACTCCGGAGGCGGCATGATGCGTTCCAGCGCCATCATGGCCGTGGGCACCCTGGCCTCCCGGCTCACAGGGTTCGCCCGCACCATCGTGCTCGGCGCCGCCATCGGCACCCACCTGCTCGGTGACGCCTACCACACGGCGCACACGATCCCGTTCATCCTCAACGACCTGCTCATCGGCGGTCTGATGGCCAGCGTCATCATCCCGTTCCTGGTCAAGAGGCGCAAGCGTGACGCGGACGGCGGCAAGGCCACCGAGGACCGCCTGTTCACCACCACGGTGCTGGCACTGTTCGTCCTCACCGCGGTCGCGATCCTGGCCGCCGAGTTCCTCATCTGGATGTACGGCTCCCGGTTCACACCGGTCCAGTACGAGGCATCGGTCTACCTGGCGCGGTTCCTGCTCGCACAGATCTTCTTCGTCGGCCTGAGCGGCCTGCTTAGCGCCATGCTCAACACGCGGGGCAAGTTCGGCGCCGCCGTATGGGCACCCGTGCTGAACAACGTCGTCATCATGTGCATGGCTGGCGTGTTCCTGTGGGTGGCCGGTCCGGGCCGCACCCCCGAGACCGTCACCGACGGCCAGCTCACCCTGCTGGGCGCGGGCACGGCGGGCGGCATGGCGCTCCAGGCGCTGGTGCTGTTCGCGGCCCTGACCCGCACCGGATACCGCTGGCGCCCCCGCATGGACCTGCGCGGCTCCGGGCTCAGCGACGCCCTGCGCTCCGCCGGGTGGATGATGCTCTACACCCTCCTCACCCAGGCCGGGCTGTGGATCACCACCAACATCGCCAACGCCGCGAACGTGGAGAGCATCGAGCGAGGACTGGACGTCGGCGCGGGTATCAGCGCCTACAACCTGGCGTACCAGCTCTTCCAGCTGCCGTACGCGATCATCGCGGTCTCCCTCATCACCGTGCTGCTGCCCCGGATGAGCGCCCACGCCGACGACCGGGACTGGGACTCCGTGCGGTCGGACTTCTCCCGCACCCTGCGCGTATCGGCGTTCGTACTGGTGCCGACCGCGTTCGCGGTGGCGATGTTCGCCGAGCCGCTGTCCGTCCTGGCGTTCGCGCGCGGGTCCATCTCCGTGCAGGACGCGGCCAGTATCGGCCAGATCCTCGCGGTCATGTCGCTGGGCCTGGTGCCGTTCACCGTCTTCCAGCTGATGCTGCGCGTGTTCTTCGCCATGGGCGACACCCGCACCCCCGCGATGATCGGCCTGGCCAACCTGGCCGTTCACAGCTGCCTGGCCCTGGCGGCCTACCTGCTCCTCCCGCCGAACCTGGTGGTCGTGGGCGTGGCCGCGGGCTTCATGGTCTCGTTCCTGTCGGGCCTGACCATCGCGGGCCTGGTGCTGAGCCGGCGTATCGGAGGACTTGACGGAAAGCACATCATTGGCACAATGTTGCGCCTGCACCTGGCCGTCGTCCCGAGCATCGCGGCGGGCCTCGGCGTGCGTTGGGCCTTCGACTCCCACGTCGGCCCCGGCCTGGCCACCTACATCGGCGCCCCGCTCACCGGGTGCGTCCTCGGTGCGCTGCTCTTCCTCGGGTTCGCGCGGCTGTTGCGCGTTCCGGAGCTGAGCGCGGCGGTGGAGCTGATCCGCGGCCGCCTGCGCCGTTGATCCCGTACCGCGCTCCCCGGCCCTGACCTGCCGGGGACCGAAGCCGCCCGACCGAGATTAAGGACAGCTCGACGGTGTCCAGCGACCAATCCGAACAGGTGCCCCCCACGGAGCACGACCCCCGCCGACGGCACATGGTGATGCCGGAGGACGTGCTCGACACCTACGAGCGCGAGGACCCGGACACCGCTCCCGAGACGGGGCTGAGGACGCTCCGGGACCCCAGCGACATCGGTGACGTCGGCACCGCGGACCGCGCCGGCCTGGAGGACGGCGACGAGATCGGCGGCAGTTCCCACACCGCGCCGGGCAATATCGCCCGTTCCAGTGCGATCATGGCGCTGGGCACCGTCTTCTCCCGTGTGACGGGGTTCGTGCGCACCATCGTCCTGGCGGCGGCGATCGGCACCCAGCTGCTGGGGGACGCGTACCAGACGGCCGGCATGGTCCCGTACATGATCTACGACCTGCTCATCGGCGGGTTGCTGGCCAGCGTGTTCGTGCCGTTCCTGGTCAAGCGGCGCAAGCTGGACGCCGACGGTGGGAACGGGACCGAGCAGCGCCTGGTCACGCTGATGCTGCTGGCGCTGTTCGCGCTCACGCTGGTGTCGGTGCTGATCGCGGAGTGGTTCATCCGAATCTACGCGGGCGGCTTCTCCGGGGACCAGCACGAGGTCTCGGTCGTCCTGGCCCGGTACCTGGTCACGCAGATCTTCTTCATCGGCGCGAGCGGCCTGGCCAGCGCGATGCTCAACGCGCGCAACAGGTTCGGCGCCCCCATGTGGGCACCGGTACTGAACAACCTGGTCATCATCGGTGTCGGGGTGTGGTTCCTGAACCTGGCCGGACCGGGCCGGACCCCCGAGGGCGTGACCTCCGGCGAGCTGATGCTGCTGGGCCTGGGCACGGCCGCCGGACAGGTGGTCCAGGCCGCCGTCCTGGTGTGGGCGCTGGCCGCGGCGGGCTTCCGCTGGCGGCCACGCCTGGACCTGCGGGGCTCGGGCCTGGGCGAGGCGGCCAGCGCCGCCTCGTGGATGATGCTCTACATCGCCGTGGCCCAGCTGGGCGCTCTCGTGTCCACCAACGTGGCGACCCGGGCCGGGGCCCGCGCCGCCGAGTCGGGCATCGACTCCGGCGCTGGTATCGCCGCGTACAAGTTCGCGTCGATGCTGTTCCAGCTGCCGTACGCGGTCATCGCGGTCTCGGTGATCACCGCGCTGCTGCCGCGCATGAGCGAGCACGTCGCGGCGGGCCGCAAGGACCAGGTGCGCAGCGACTTCTCGCGCGGCTTCCGGTTGTCGTCGGTGCTGATCGTGCCGATCTCGGTCGCGATGATCGTCTTCGCCGTCCCGTTCTGCGTGCTGATCTACGCGCAGGGCAGCACGAGCGCGCAGGACGCGGAGGCGATCGGGCGGATCCTCATGGTCTTCTGCCTGATGCTGATCCCGTTCACGCTGTTCCAGCTCCAGATGCGCGTGTTCTACGCGCTGGGCGACACCCGGACCCCGGCCCTGGTGTCGATCCCCTCCGAGATCGCCCACGCGGCCACCGCGGTCGGCCTGTTGTTCCTCATGGAGCCGCAGCACATCGTGGTGTGGCTGCCCGTGCCCTACGGCCTGTACTACGTCATCGGTTCCGCCATCATGTGGTACCTGCTGCACCGGCGGCTGAACGGCCTGGACGGCCGCCGGACCGCGGCCACCCTGTTCAAACTGCACCTGGCGACCGTCCCGGCGGCGGTCTTCGGGGTGGCGATGCTCTACCTCTTCCAGGGCCTGCCGGGCGACGTCTGGCCGGGTCTGGCGTCGATGGCGGCGAGCGGTGTCGTCGGTGCGGTGCTGTTCGTGCTCGCCGCCAGATTCCTTAATGTGGTAGAAGTCACATCATTCATCGATTTGCTCAAGACACGGCTACGACGCCGCTGATCACCAGGAACAGACGAGGTTGGGTGGTCCTGTACGGGTACGCCCCGGAAGGCGAACGAGTATCCGATGTCCTCCAAAGCTGCTGTTCAGGCGTCCTAGCATGGACAAGCATCGCTTTACCGCTACAGCAATGTTCATCCGAGCTGCCCGAAGGGAGGCTGGGGACAGCAGGCAGGGCCGACAACCCCCACGCGCGCACCCCGTACCGCTCCGGTCCACAGGCGACCACGGAGCCCGGAAGCGCACGGAACAACGGCACTGGCGCCCGTCACTCCCATCATGAGCACCTTCCTCATCGAACCCGGGGCGAAGCTGGCCAACCGCTACCGCCTCGACCAAGTGGTGAGCGAGACCGGTGGAGCCACCCGCTGGAAGGCCACCGACGAGACGCTCGCGCGGCCCGTCGCGGTGTGGACCTTCACGGAGGGCTTCCCGCGCACATCCGAGGTCGTGCGCGCCGCCCGGGCCACGAGCCGCATTCCCGACGCCCGCGTCACGCAGGTGTTCGACGCCGACGACTCATCCCCCACCCCGTACGTCGTCGAGGAGTGGGTCATCGGCTCCTCCCTCGCCGACCTCCTCGCACAGGGCCCCATGGAGCCCGAACGCGCCGCGGGTCTGGTCGCCGAGGCGGCCGAGGCCATCGCCGCCGCGCACGTCGGGGGTCTGCACCACCTGTGCCTGACCCCGAGCAAGCTCATGTGGAGCAGCGGCGGCGCGGTCAAGGTCACCGGCATCGGCGTGGACGCCGCACTGCTGGGCTCCGGTATCGCCGACCCCGCGGCGGCCGACGCCCAAGGCTTGGGCAACCTGCTCTACGCGGCGCTCACCGGACACTGGCCCGGCGGTCCGCAGAGCGGTCTGCCCGCCGCCCCGCAGGGCCCCGCCGGCCCCTACCCGCCCCACCAGGTCCGACAGGGCATCACCGACCCCCTGGGGGCCATCACCACCCGCGCGGCCCTGCCGCAGCTCGCCGGGCAGATGGTGCCCGGGCCGCCGATCACCTCCCCGGCCGACTTCTGCGCGGCCATGGCCGAGGTGCCCCGACTCATCCCGCTCCCCGTGTCCCCCGCCGAATCGACACCACCGCCCGAGCCCGGGACCTCCCGCCGTACCGGGGAGTTCGACAGCACCGGCCCCCGCCGCAGCGCCCGGGACGGTGCGTCGGCGACGCGCGGCGGTTCCGCCCCACGGGGCGGGAGCGCTCAGCGGGGAGCGGGGCGGCCGGCGCCCTCGCGTATGGACCAGCGGGCCGCCCGCACACAGCCATCCCCCAGGAAGGTCCTGGTCGGCATGCTCGCGGTGGTCCTGTTCGCCGCCGTGGTCGTGGGCGCGTGGACGTTCGGGAGCCAGATGCGGGGCGAGGACGGCGGGGAGGCCTCCCCCAGCGGTGACACCACCGAGGAGGTACCGGACGAGGGGCCCGAGCTGACCACCCTGGAGATCACCGGCTCCCAGGGCTTCGACCCGTTCGACCCGTCGGGCGACGGCGATGAGCACTCGGACAAGGCGCCGAAGGCCTACGACGGCGACCCCGGCAGCGGCTGGAACACCCAGGGCTACTGGGACCCC
This sequence comes from Nocardiopsis sp. TRM 82005, assembly GCF_056312425.1. NCBI lineage: Bacteria > Bacillati > Actinomycetota > Actinomycetes > Streptosporangiales > Nocardiopsidaceae > Nocardiopsis > Nocardiopsis sp. TRM 82005. Next base: position 12,652 of record NZ_JBWDTQ010000014.1, on the reverse strand, counting down.
CTGGAGATGCAGAAGGAGGGCGTCGGCCTGCTGCTGGACCTGGGCTCCGGCCAGGAGGTCCGTGAGGTCGCCCTGGAGATGCCCGAACTGGAGCACGAGACACAGATCCGTGTCGGCGACGACAAGTCGGTCAGCAGCCAGGAGAGCCTGGACGCGAACCTGCCCGTCGTCGCCCAGGAGACGATGAGCGGTTCCACGACCGTCTCCATCGAGGGCGGCGCGACCGGACGGTACGTGCTGATCTGGTTCACCGAACTGCCCAACGACGGCAGCAACTGGCGTGGGACCATCAATGAGGTCGAGGTACTCGGTCTCTGACGGACACCGATGTGTGGGATATGTGATCAGCGCTGATGGACGCCGTCCAGGAGCTTCCTGACCGGGAGCTGTTGACGATGCACGCTCAGGGTGACGACCAGGCCTTCGCGGTCCTGGTGCGTCGTCACCGTGAGCGTCTTTGGGCTGTCGCCGTACGCATGATGAGCGACTCCGAGGAGGCCTCCGACGCCCTCCAGGACGCGTTCGTGTCCGCGTTCCGCGCCGCCCACCGCTTCCGCGGCGAGTCCCAGGTGAGCACGTGGCTGCACCGGATCGTGGTGAACGCCTGCCACGACCGGCTGCGCCGCCGCAAGGTGCGTCCGGCCACCCCCACGGAGGACTCCACCCTGGACGTGATGTCCAACGAGCGGCTCGGGCGCATGGGCGGCGCCCCGGACCACGCCTCCCAGACCGAGGCGCGGCTGGACGTACACGCCGCCCTGGACCTGCTCCCGTTGGACCAGCGCATGGCGCTGACCCTCGTGGACATGCTCGGCTACCGCGTGGAGGAGGCGGCGCAGATCCTGGACGTGGCGTCGGGGACGGTCAAGAGCAGGTGTGCGCGAGGTCGCGCCAAACTTCTTCCCTCACTGGCCCATCTGAGGAACCCTCAGCACCCCGGAGACGTCACAACTGGGAGAGGAGGTGCCAACCCATCGTGACGTCCCACCCAGACGTGGAGGCACTCGCCTTCTTCGCCGAGGAGCTCCTGGAGCCCGACGAGGAACGCACCGTCGCATCCCACATAGACACCTGCGCGACCTGCGCCGCGACCCTGGACGAGCTGACCGGGGTCAGTGAAGCGCTGGCCGCGGTACCGGCTCCCGCCATGCCCCGGGACGTCGCCGACCTCCTCGACCAGCGCGTCGCGGAGGCGGTGCGCGAGCGTTCGGAGGGCTCGGCACCGGAGGAAGCCCAAGCTCCGGCCGACGCGGCCCCGGAGCCCGTCGCCACGGTGGTCCCCCTCTCCCGCCGTGGGCGGAAGGGGGTCCGCGGCTTCAACATGCCGCGGCTGATGGCGGTGGCCGCCGCCGCGGTCGTCATCGGGGGCGGGGGCGCGGCCCTGTTCAACGGCCTGTCCTCCGAGAGCCAGGAGGGGGCGGGGGTCGCGGCCCCGCTCCAGGAGAACGGGGAGGAGGCCGCACCGGACACCGCGCACTCCTACACGCCGCAGGTGGTACGGAGCGAGACCGTCTACACCGAGGGATCCCTTCCCGAGCAGGCCGCCCTGACGCTCGACCTGTCCCCCGTGGGCGGTGTGCCCTCGGACGGTGGCACCGAGCCCATGGCCCCGCTGGAGACCGTGCCCGTCGGTGTGGAGGAGTGCGCCACGCTCCTCGGCGAAGCGGTCGGAACGCACTTCGCCCTGGTGGACGACGCCTACTACGGCGACGACACGTCCCGGGCGTGGGTGCTGTTCGCTCCCCGGGACGAGGAGTTCGACGTGTACGTGGTCGACCCGCGCTGCGCCCAGGGCGGCGACACCAGGCAGAGCGTCCTCGGCCAGGAGACCGTCCAGGCTCCCTGAGACGGGTTCACGGGGCCGTGCCGGCACCTCTCAACCGCCGGGGCGGACCAGACCCGTCTCGTAGGCGATCACCACCAGGCCCACCCGGTCGCGGGCCCCGAGCTTGGCCAGGAGGCGGCCCACGTGGGTGCGCGCGGTCGCCGGGCTCAGATGCAGCTCGGCACCGATCTCCTGGTTCGACATGCCCCGCCCGACCAGGGCGAGCACGTCCCGCTCCCGGTCGGTCAGCACGTCCAGGCGGGCCGCCGCCTCCGGGGCGACCGAGGTGTCGGCGAGCCTCTCGATCACCCGGCGGGTGACCCCGGGTGAGAGCAGCGCCTCCCCCGCCGCGACCGTGCGCACCGCCTCCCGCAGCTCACGCGGACCGGCGTCCTTGAGCAGGAAGCCGGAGGCCCCCAGGCGCAGCGCGGCGAACACGTTGTCGTCCTCGCCGAACGTGGTGAGCACCACCACCCGGGTCCGTCGGTTCGTCGACGTGTCGACATGTCCCTCTGGCGACCCGTCGACTCGCCGCTCCAGCTCGCGGAGCACGGAGAGGCCGTCCATCGCGGGCATCTGGAGGTCGAGCAGGACCACGTCGGGGCGGTACCGGCCGATGTCGGCGAGCGCCTCGCGCCCGTTCCCGGACTCGGCCGCGACCTCGATCCCCCCGTCCCGCTCCAGCAGGGCCCGCACACCGGTGCGCACCAGGGGCTGGTCGTCCACGAGCAGAACCCGGATCACCGGACACCCCCGAGGGGCAACCGCGCGTGCACACCGAACCCGCCCCCGGCCCGGGGCCCCGCCTCCACCGAGCCGCCGACCAGGCGCACCCGCTCGCGCATCCCCCCGAGCCCGCTTCCGGCCGGGGAACCAGCCGGTGCGGCCGTCCCGTCGTCGGTCACCGCCACGTCGAGCACTCCGTCCTCCCTCGTGAAGTCCACTCGCGCCCGGCGGGCACGCGCGTGGCGCAACGTGTTGGTGAGCGCCTCCTGGACGACCCGGTAGGCGGTCGCGTCCACCATGCCCGGCACATCCCCCGGCTCCGGGGCGCCGGTCACCACCACGTCCACCCCGGCCGCGCGGACCGTCTCCACCAGCTCGTCCAGATGCGCCAGGGAGGAGACCCGGTCGTCTCCCGGGTCGGTGTCGCGCAGTGCGCGCACGGTGGCACGCAGCTCGCGCAGGCCGGTTCGGGACGCCTGCGTAACGTGCTCCAGCTCGGCCCTGGCGGCGGGCACGTCCGCGGGGTCGTCGTCCAGGGCCTCGGCGGCCACCGCGGTGTGCAGGGAAACCACGGACAGGTGGTGCCCCACGGCGTCGTGCAGGTCCCGGGCGATACGGGTGCGTTCGAGCGCCAGGCGCTCGGCCGCCTCGGCCCCACGCGCCTGCCGGTCCAGGGCGGCGATCCGCGCACGCTGGTGGTCGGCCCTGCGGCGCTGCCACTGCACGTGGCCCAGGGCGATGGCGGCGCCCATGACGGCGACGGTGGAGGACAGCTCGTATCCGAGCAGATAGGCGGGGTCCTGTCCCTCCTCCAGACGCGCCGCGGTGGAGACCGAGACCAGGACGACCGCCGTGACCACGGCCCAGGGGGCGCGCCCCGCCTCCGCAGCCGAGTACAGCGCGGCGGCCGCCGGGACCGCCAGGCCGATGACGGGAAGGTCGAGTACGTAGTTGGCGATGACGAGGACCGACGTGGCCGCCAGGACCGCGATCGGCCAGCGGCGGCGCACCAGCATGAGCGCACCGAGCACGACGGCCATCCCGTATCCCAGGGGCAGGTTCCCCCTGTCGCTGACGTCGGATCCGACGGCGATCGCCACCACGGAGAAGACGGCGAACCCGAAGAGCGCGTCGACGACGACACCTTGGCGGTCACTGGGCATGCGGAAGATTCTACGGATCCGCGCCCCGTCCGGCCCGGGACCGCGGGCCCGGGCCGCTACGCGTCTGGACGTAGGCCGCGGGAGCCCGGGCGCGTAGGGGCCCGGGACCGGCGGCCGACGCGCGACCAGGACCGTTTCCCTAGCGTTGGAGTCGTCCTTCCCGGCGTGCCGACCACGTCCGAACCCGCGAGGTAGCCGTGAACCACCAGCCGACACCGCCCGAACCGCACTCCACGGGCCCGTTCTCCGGCGTCACGTGGTCGCTGGTGCTGGGACTCGGAGCGCTCGCCCTGCTGCGCCCCCTGCTCAGCATCACCGGTATCACCGAGGCGCTGGACTGGAGCCCCTTCCTCCAGCTGGGGACGACCGTCCTCGTCACCGTCGCCTGGGTGGTCGCCGTGGTGGCCACCCGCGTTCCGCGACCACTGCTCACCCTGGTCTGCACGGGGCTGGCCTACGCGGTGTTCTCGACCGTGCTGAGTGCGATCCTGTCCCCCGTCATGCTCGGAGGGCTCCAGGGGCCGGTCACCAACCCGTTCGGGCTCGTCTCCGTGCTGGCCCTGAACGCCCTGTGGGGGCTCGCCGCGGGCGCGATCGCCCTGGTGGTGCGATCGGCCCTCGGAAGCCCCCAGGACGGCACCTGAGCGGCGAATGGGGGTACTCCGCGCGGGAGGAGCGAAAGCCGGAGGGTGAGAGGGCCCGACCAGTGCCCGAGGCGGACCGGAGACGGGAGCCCCCGGCCGCATCCCGAGGGGCACGGGGGCCTGTCCGGGTACCTGCCGAAAGGCTCTTTCCCCATACCCCGCCCCGGTAACCTGGGGGGATGTTCCGGAGGGAATGCCCTGCGCCTAACATCGGTTGTGCTAACCATCCTCCCCCTGGGGTCACACCACGTGGCCCGGGCAGCGACTGTGTGAAGGGCCAACAAGCGTGAGTGACGTCCGCAATGTCATCATCATCGGTTCCGGACCGGCGGGATACACCGCCGCCGTGTACGCCGCCCGTGCCGAGCTGCGGCCCCTGATGTTCGAGGGCTCCATCACCGCCGGTGGCGCCCTGATGAACACCACGGAGGTCGAGAACTTCCCCGGCTTTCCCGACGGCATCATGGGTCCCGACCTGATGGACCACATGCGCAAGCAGGCCGAGCGGTTCGGCGCCGAACTCGTACCGGAGGACGTCACCGACGTCGACCTGACCAAGCCGGTCAAGGAGGTCGTCGCGGGCGGTGAGACCTTCCTCGCCCACACGGTCATCCTCTCCACCGGCTCCGGCTACCGCGAGCTGGGGGTGCCCGGCGAGAAGGAGCTGTCCGGACGCGGTACCTCCTGGTGCGCCACCTGCGACGGCTTCTTCTTCCGGGACCAGGACATCGCGGTGGCCGGTGGCGGTGACACCGCCATGGAGGAGGCCCTGTTCCTCACCCGCTTCGCGAAGTCGGTGACCGTGATCCACCGCCGCGACGAGCTGCGCGCCAGCCGCATCATGGCCGAGCGCGCGCACGCCAACGACAAGATCAGCTTCCTCTGGGACTCGGAGGTCACCGAGGTCCTGGGCAAGGAGCGCGTCACCGGCCTGAGCCTCATCAACAACAAGACCGGCGAGTCCAGCACCCTGGACGTGACCGGCCTCTTCGTCGCGATCGGCCACGACCCCCGCGTCGAGCTGTTCGACAAGCAGGTCGAACTCGACGAGGAGGGCTACGTGAAGGTGGACTCCCCGTCCACCCGGACCAACCTCGAAGGCGTCTTCGCCGCGGGCGACGTGGTCGACCACCAGTACCGGCAGGCGGTCACCGCCGCGGGAACCGGCTGCGCCGCCTCCCTGGACGCCGAGCGCTACCTCGCCGAGCGCGGCAACTGACCTGGGCGGGTCCTTCCGGCCCGCCGCCGACCACCCTCGCTGCCCGGTTTCGTCGAACCAAGGAGAACCATGTCCGCTGTCAAGCACGTCACCGACGCCACCTTCAAGGAAGAGGTCCTCGCCAGCGACAAGCCCGTGCTGGTGGACTTCTGGGCCGACTGGTGCGGCCCGTGCAAGCAGATGGCCCCGGTCCTGGACAAGCTGGCCGAGGAGTACGGCGACAAGATCGATGTCGTCAAGCTGAACACCGACCAGAACCCCGAGACGCCGCGCACGTACAACGTCATGTCCCTGCCGACGATGAACGTCTACAAGGACGGCGACGTCGTCAAGCAGATCATCGGCGCCAAGCCCAAGCGCGTCCTGGAGAAGGACCTGGCGGAGTTCATGTAACCCGGCAGAGCTTCTGACCGGCGGCTCCGCCAGCCGGCACCACGCACACCGAAGGGCCCTGGACGGATGTCCGGGGTCCTTCTCCCTTGTCGGCTCACCAGCACCAGCACCAGCACCAGCACCAGCAAACCGGTGTTTCACGTGAAACAGCCCGGCGGCCGTGTTTCACGTGAAACACGGCCGCCGGCTCAGGACCTGTCAGGTGTCCATCTGCTTGATGATGCGCTCCAGGTCCTCCATCGTCGCGAACTCCACGACGATCTTGCCCTTCTTCTTGCCGATGTCCACCTTCACGGAGGTGTCCAGACGGTCCGCCAGACGCGTCGCCCACTCCTCCACCTGAGGCGGGTTGGCGATCCGCGCCGAAGCACGGCGGGTCTTCTCCTCCTCCGGCTCCTCCCGGAGCGCGACCATCTCCTCCAGGGAGCGGACCGAGATCCCCTCCTGGATGACACGTGCCGCCAGCCGGTCCTGGAGATCGGCGTCGTCCACGCCCAGCAGCGCCCGCGCGTGCCCGGCGCTGAGCACACTGGCGGCCACCCGCGTCTGCACCTTCGGCGTCAGGTTCAGCAGCCGCAGGGTGTTGGTGATGTGCGAGCGGGACCGGCCGATCCGCTGGGCCAGCTCCCCGTGGGTGGCACCGAAGTCGTCCAGCAGCTGCTGGTACGCCGCCGCCTCCTCCAACGGGTTGAGCTCCTGCCGGTGCAGGTTCTCCAGGAGGGCGTCCCGAAGCAGCTCGTCGTCACTGGTGCTCCGGACGATCGCGGGGATCCGGTCGAGACCGGCCTCCTTGCTCGCCCGCCACCGGCGCTCGCCCATGATCAGTTCGTACCGGGGGGTGCCCTCCCCCTCCAGCTCGCGCACGACGACGGGCTGGAGCAGACCGACCTCGCTGATCGAGTCCCGGAGCTCCTCCAGGGCCTGGTCGTCGAAGTGATGCCGCGGTTGGCGGGGGTTCGGAGTGATCGCGCCGAGCTCGATCTCCTCCAGGTACGTCCCGTCCGGCAGACCCGAGGGCGGTCCCTGCTGTTCCACCGGCTCTGGCGCGGGTGCCGCCGCCGCCGTCTCCTCCGCGCCCTCCGACGGCGCGGGGGCGGTCGGCCCCTGCGGGATGAGCGCCCCCAATCCCTTACCCAGTCCGCGCCGCTGCTGGCTCACCGGCAACTCCCTCCACACTCCTCGCAAACTCCGCCCGGCGAGGCCCGCCGAGCCATCCCGTCGTCATCAGCCGCTGATGCCCCGCGCCCGATGGGCGATCTCCCGGGCGGACTCCAGGTAGGCCACCGCACCGGTGGACCCCGGGTCATAGGTCATCACCGACTGGCCGTAACTGGGGGCCTCCGACACCCGGACGCTACGGGGGATCAACGTCTCCAGGACGGTGTCCCCGAAGTGCGAGCGCACCTCGTCGGCCACTTGCTGGGAGAGCCGGGTCCGGCCGTCGTACATCGTCAGCAGAATGGTGCTGATCGCCAGCCCCGGGTTCAGGTGGGACTGGACGAGCTCCACGTTGCGGAGCAGCTGCCCCAATCCCTCCAGGGCGTAGTACTCGCACTGAATCGGGATCATGACCTCTTCGCACGCCACCATCGCGTTGACCGTGAGCAGGCCGAGCGACGGAGGACAGTCGATGAGGATGTAGTCCAGTTCCGAGGTGTCGTAGGCGGCGAAGGCCCGCTTGAGCCTGGCCTCGCGCGCGACGAGCGAGACCAGCTCGATCTCCGCGCCCGCCAGGTCGATGGTGGCTGGAGCGCACCACAGGTTGGGGATGTCCGGCACCGGCTGGGCGAGCTTGCGGATCTCCTCGTCCTCTACCAGGCAGTGGTAGATGGACCGGGTCTGGTTGTCCCTTTCCATGCTGAGCGCCGTGGAGGCGTTGCCCTGTGGGTCGAGGTCGACCACGAGGACGCGCTGTCCGTGCATTGCCAGGGCGGCCGCGATGTTGACCGTCGTGGTGGTCTTGCCGACGCCGCCCTTCTGGTTGGCGACGCTGATCACCCGACAGGATTTGGGCCGGGGCCAGGTGTCGTCGTGCCCGCGAACCGCCATGGCCGCCTGGGCCGCGCGAGCAAGCGGGGTGTCGGGGACGCTGTAGGCGCCTTCGGGCGGTGTTTCACGTGAAACACCGAGCAGGTCTCCATAGGAACCCTGAGGCGTTTCACGTGAAACACCGGAGTTTTCGGCTGGGTTCTGGGGCACGAATGAGTTCACCTCTTCCGTCCGCGCTTCTTCTTGCCGCCTCGCGCCTTCCTTCGTGACTCAGACGGAGGCGGACCACCGTCGGATGTCACCGTGACGCGAACGACCGTGGTAGCGGGATCGACTTTACCCCGCCCCACCCGGATCACATCGCTAACGCTCGGCCGCAGTTTCGAAACGTCTTGCTCCGCGGCGGCCAACTCGGCCTCCGCCTGTTCCCCCTTGAGCGCCAACAGGCTCCCTCCCTTGCGCAGCAGCGGCAGGGCCCACCCGGCGAGGCGCGGAAGGGGCGCGACCGCCCGCGCGGTCACGAAGTCGGTGTACAGCTCGCCGTGGACCTCCTCGGCCCGGCCGCGCCGCACCTTCACGTTGGGCAGGTCCAGGAGGCCGACCGCCTCATCGAGGAAGACCGTCCTGCGCAGGAGCGGCTCCAGCAGGACCATCCGGATGTCGGGGCGCAGCAGACCGAGCACCAGGCCGGGCAGGCCGGCGCCCGAGCCGATGTCCACCACATCGGCGCCCTCGGGAAGCAGTCCCTCCACGACGGCGCAGTTGATGAGGTGCCGCTCCCACAGGCGGGGAACCTCGCGGGGGCCGATCAGCCCCCGCCGCACCCCGTCGTCAGCGAGCAGTTCGGCGTAGCGCCGTGCCTTCGGCAGGGAGTCTCCGAAAACAGCCTCCGCCTGAACGGGCGGAGCCGGGGGCGCGGCACCGGGCTCCTCAACGCCCGAGGTCATCGGTCACCACCTGTGCACTCGTCCATCATCACTTCCATACTCGGTTCGCCACAGCGCCCCGCACCCGAGGGCACACCGATCGGCGAGGGGGATGTGGTACGCAGCGGACAGCGGTTCCGCGCGCGAAGGGAAAAGACCCTCCATGATCCTACGCGGGGGACACACCAGGGTTTCACGTGCAACGTCCCCGGCCCGGCGCCGGGTCGGCTTCCCACACGATTCCTGCGTTCCCCACCCGTAGGCGCCCGACACCCGGGCAGGGGACCGCGCCGGCACGGCCCTTCGACACGTTTCACGTGAAACACCGCCACGCCGCCCCTCCCCCGACTCCTACCGCCAGGCGCCCAGTGCCCAGAAGGACGCAAGGCGGCGGCACGGTACGTCGCGCACGGCGCCCGTGGAGAGAAGTCGACACAGCCACATGTCGGTGCGGACCATCCGGGCAGGGCTCCGAACACGAAAGGAGGGGGTGGCGGGTTTCACGTGAAACACCGCCACCCCCTCCTGAGTACACGGCCCTACGAGGCGGGGTGCACCACCACGTAGCGGTGGGGTTCCTCGCCCTCCGACTCGCTGCGCAGCCCCGCGGCGGCCACCGCGTCGTGCACGACTTTGCGCTCGAACGGGGTCATCGGCTCCAACGGGTGGATCTCGCCGGTCTCCTTGACCTTGTCGGCGACGTCGGCCCCGATCTGGAAGAGCACCTTGCGGCGTCCTTCCCGGTAGCCGCCGATGTCCAGCATCAGGCGGCTGCGCTCACCGGTCGCCCTGTGCACGGCCAGCCGGGTCAGTTCCTGGAGCGCCTCCAGGACCTCGCCCTGGTCGCCGATCAGCTCGTCGAGGGTGGCGCCGACGACGGAGACCAGCGCACGGTCGCCCTCGACGTCCATGTCGATGTCACCGTCGAAGTCCGCGATGTCGAGGAGCCCCTCGATGTAGTCCGCGGCGATGTCACCCTCGTTCTCCAGGGCCTCGACGTCGATTCCGCCCTCAGACGCCTCAGCCACCGCTACTCCACCGCTTTCTTCCTCGCTACTTGCCACAGCGATCCCGTCTCCTCATCCTTCACGCCCTGGCCGTCGTACGCCTCAGGGGCTTTGTCGCCTGCGCACTCGAACGTCTCCGCAGCCGGGACCAAGCTGGAGCGCCCCTAGCGGGAACCGCCACCGGTGCGCTTGGAGCGCGGCTGCTTCTTCGGCTGCTTGCGTTCGATCTTAGGCTGTTCCTTCGGTTCAGGCGCGGATTCGGCCGCCTTCTTTCGGCTGAGCATGCCCTTGGCGGAACCGTTGGAGGAGGCGTTGCCCTTGGCCTTGTCGCCGTCCTGGCCGGGAGCCGGCTGCTTCCGGTAGAGGAAGTGCTGCTGACCCATGGTCCAGACGTTGGAGGTGACCCAGTAGACCAACACACCGACCGGCATCATGAGACCGAAGAGCCCGAAGAGGGGCGCCATGTACATCATGATCTTCTGGGTCTGCATCATGGGGTTGTCGGGCATCTGCGAGACGCTGCGACGCATGCTCTGACGCATGGTGAGGAACGTCGTCATACCCATGGCCACACAGGCGACGGCGATGATGACCTTGGCCATGATCGGGTCGCTGGAGCCGAGCGCGGTGAGTTCCTCGGGGGAGCTGTTGAACTGGGCGGCGATGGGCGCCTCGAAGATCAGCGCGGCGCGTGCGCTCTCCACCAGCTCGGGGGTGAAACCGTAGTCCGCGTTGCCCTCGGCCACGCTGCGCAGCACGCTGAAGAGCGCGAAGAAGACCGGCATCTGGAGGAGGAGCGGAAGGCAACCCATGATCGGGTTGGTGCCACTCTCCTGGTAGAGCTTCATGGACTCCCGCTGCAAGCGCTCCTTGTCGTGCTTGTAGCGCTCGCGGAGCTTCATGATCTTGGGCTGGACGTCCTGCATCTTGCGCTGCGTGTTCATCTGTTTGACGAACAGCGGCACCAGCAGGAGCCGCATCAGCACGGTGAGTAGGATGATCGACAGGCCCCAGGCCCAGCCGCTGTCAGTGTCAAGGCCGATGAAGGTCAGACCCGCGTGGATCTTGACCAAGATCCAGCCGACGATGTTGTAAAGCCAGTCCAGCACCGGCCAACTCCTATTTGCTTCGGTTCAGCTACTTGTCCCCGGGATCGGTTCCGGTCCGCCCGGCTCCGCCCGCGGGCTCCTCGGACTCCTCGTTCCGGCGCCTCCCGCGTGGTGGAACCGGATCAAGACCCCCCGGGTTGAAGGGGTGGCAACGGGCGATACGCCGGATTCCCAGCCACAACCCGTACAGGGCCCCGTGCACGCGTAGCGCCTCCACGGCGTACGCGCTGCACGAGGGGTAGAAACGGCAGACCGGGGGAAAGAGCGGGCTGATGAAGCGTTGGTAGCCGCGGATGGGCAGGATCAGCACGCGCGCGAACGCCGTCGGTCTGTGCTCGGTCATCGGCCCCACCGTTCTCCGCCCTCGGCGGGGCGGCGGTTACCTGCTGATTCGCTCCTCGCCGGGTCCGCCGCCGGAGGCCGTGGGCGGCCACGGCCGGACCGACGGCGCGACGACGTCCCACGGGGTCGCATGGCTGCGGCGATCGCGCTGTCGAGTTGCGTGTCCAGTTCCCCGTACCGCGCGGTGGCGGCAGAGGGTTTGGCACGCACTACCAGCAGGCTACCGTTTGGCAGAACGGCCAGTCGGGGCCGCATCAGGTGACGCAGTCTGCGCTGCACCCGCTTGCGCACCACCGCTCCCCCGACCGCCTTGCTCACCACGAACCCGACCCGGGGCGGGGCGGCGTCCATGGCGCCGGAGGGCGGTGCGAGGTAGACGACGCCCAAAGCGTCCCGGGAGGCGCGCCGCCCCGAGCGCATGACGGAGCCGAACTCGGCGCTGTGGCGCATCCGGTTCCTCGGCGACAGCATCGGCTTCCTTAGGGCTCGGTACTTCTTCCCACGAAAAAGGGACCGGCCGGCGAGAAGGCCGGACCGGTCCTGAGAACTTGGGGCTGAACGTGGCCTAGTGGGCCACGGTCAGCGCCGCGCGCCCCTTACGACGCCGCGAGGCGATGATGGCGCGACCGGCGCGCGTACGCATGCGCAGCCGGAAGCCGTGGACCTTCGCGCGACGCCGGTTGTTCGGCTGGTACGTACGCTTGCTCACTACTGGCTCCAGGGGCGTGTCAGGAAAGTACTACGACGGACCCCCAGGATATGCGGGGCCTCCGGGTGCGTGAACCGTGGCCGCGTCACCGTGAGCACACGGGCGCAGGCAGATCATCGGCATTAGCATAAAGAACATACGGCCTGCCCCGGTCCTGGTCAAATCGGGCCGCCGGACGCTGAGCCTCCCGCCGGCGACGCGGACGACAGTCCCCCGCCCGGTCCGGACCGGTCGGCTCCACGGGCCCGCTCCGTACCCTTCCGCGGCCCAGGGGAGCCCCCGCGCCGGTTCGGGCGACCGGGTGGGCCGGTGCCAGGCGCCTCCGCCGGCGCGAGACTCCCCGCATGTTCTCCACGATCCTGTGGACAACCCGTTGTCCACAGGCGTGTGAGACTTCCCCAGCCCTTGCTGTCTGTGGATAACCTCAGCCTGTGGATAACTTGCCTCCCGCACTTCCCAGTGCGCCCACACCCCCAGAAGGAAACTTCGTACATACCTTCTGACCTGCATATTGTGGATAACTCTGCATCGCGCGCGAAGGTCTGCCATCCTGTGGACAGACCTGTGGAAAACCTGTGGACAACCTCCAGAAGCTGTGGA
>NZ_JBWDTQ010000013.1:0-71581 GCF_056312425.1 Nocardiopsis sp. TRM 82005 | reverse complement strand
TTGGTCGTCACACACCGATCCTCGACGCCCTTCGTCGTGCCCGCAGCAGGTTCAGGGATTTCCCATCAACGATCTAGGAACCTCTTGCCTCAGTTCGACGCCGTGGGCATCCGGAACCTGACCACCGGAACGGTGTCCCCGCCCGAATCACGCCGCCCGGGCATCCTCGCGGGGTCCACGTGGGCCAGCAGCGATCCGAAGCCCTCCCAGCCGCCGTCTTCGTGATCGTCGTCGGTCTCCAGGTCGTACCAGACCGCCGGGGTCATCGGCGGCCCGATCGGGACGGCGCGCACGGGTGCGTCCAGGGCGTGGTGGACGCCCAGGGACGCGATGGTCTCCACGCCCAGGGCCAGCCCCACCGGGGCCAGGCCGCCCGTCCGGTACGGCCCCCGTGTCAGGTCCGCGCGGCTCCGGCGGCGGCGCACCTCCATCACGTGCAACACGCCCCGGTCGGTCAGCTCCCGCACGAGCGGGGCCAGCGCGGACAGGTCCGGTTCGTCTCCCGGTGGGTGGCTCACGGTGAGCGTGACGGTTTCGCGGACGCCCTCCCGGGTCCGGCGCACCCGCAGCGTGCCGCAGAAGGCGCGCACCCCCTCGGCGCACACCGGTGGGGGCGGCCCGGTGAACGCCAGCCATGAGGAGCGGGGAGCGCGGTCCCGGCACAGGGCGGTGAGTTTCCGGGTGTCCCACGACAGAGTGGCGGGTTCGGTGGGGCCGAACAGGGAGGGCGCGGCCCCGGCCAGGGCTTCGGTGAGCAGCTCCACCGTCTGGCCCAGGACCAGGCCCGGCGTGGCGGGGTGGTCGGCTTTGACCGTGACCAGCAACTGGTGTTCCGCCTCCTCTGGCGCCGGTTCAGTCCACAGCGGGGAGTCGGCCGCCGGGGTGCCGGACGCGTCGGCGACGAAGCCGTAGCGTTCGTCCCAGGCCAGTGGGCGGCCGGAGAACCCGTCGCGGAACCCGTCGTCGGCCACCGCCCAGCGTGCCAGGGGCGCGGTCAGCAGGGTCGCCAGCGGATCGGTGAGCCGGGAGCTTGAAGGGGTGACCAGCTGGAGGGCTCGGCCCTGGCGGGCGTGCACCGCAAGGGCATCGGCCAGCCAGGCCGAGACCGATACGACGGGCCGGTCCTCGACCACCACGGCGGCCTCCTCGGTGAGCGCGGCGACCATCGGGTGTCCGGTGTCTCGGATGGGGATCCCGTCGAGCGCGGGCAGGCGTTCCTCGGGCTGCCACACCAGTCCGCCGTACCACCGCACCAGGGTGTCGGCGAAGCGGCGCATCGCCTGCCGGGTGGCGGGGTCGGCCAGTCCCGCCTCGGTGGTGCGGGCCTCCACCCACCAGGGCTGCGCGGGCAGGCTGTCGGGGAGTGCGGTGCCCAGGAGCCGTTCGGCCTCGGCCGAGACCGCGAGCCGCTGGGCGGCGTGCACCGCCGCGACCAGTCGCCCCGTTCTGTCACGCAGCTGGATGAGCGCGCCGTCGGCGGCCAGACGCACGCGCAGCACCGGTCCGGCCGTGGCCAGGGCGCGCGTCAGTCCGGGGACTCCGGGCGGGTGCTCCAGGAGGACGACCAGGGTGCGGCTCACGGAGGAAGCTCCTTCGATGACGTGCGCCGGGTCCGTGGGTGGGCCGAGGCGAGTTGCTGTTGACGTGTGTCGGCTGCGCTCTATCCGGTGGCTCTGCCCTCGGCTGCCACGCGCAGTTTCTCGTCCAGCCAGTCGTGGGCATGCACTTTGCCCTGGATCAGGACAGCTTTGGTCGTTCCCATGCGGGGTTGTCGTCTCCGTCGAATCGCATTTCCAGGCGCCAGTCAGTTTCATTATCCAAGAGGTGGAAAATATGCTCAGCGCTCCTCGCCACTTCGTTCCAGTCGGGTCCATGAACTTCTATGGCCGTGCTGGATTCAGCATAGACGTCAAGATTCTCAACATCGATAATCATGCCTCCTAGGCGAATTTCAATCGTGCCGATGATTGCCTTCTCTTGCTTGTAGTCTGAGATGGAGCGAATCTTGGAGACGACTTCATTAACTCCTGTAGAGGCCATTATAATTTCTGAGCGTGCCATTTTTCTCCTTATGGGAACGTCATTCACCGCCTGTGTAGCGCTCGGAGAAGTGGACGATCTCTCTGAGGACGTCGTTCCAGTCGTCGTGTCCTTCCGATTCCGGTTCGTATCCAGCACTCCATCGGCCAAAGAAGATATCGTCCAGGTACTGGTTTTCGTGCCCTTCATTCAGGAGAGTTTTGGCTTCCCGTTGAATGCCTTGTGAGATCTCATGAAGGGCCTTGTTCTGTTCGAAGACGTCAGAGAGGGTTTCGCCTTCGATTGTCCAGTCCTGGTGTAGATAGTAGTTGAAAAGATAGCAGAGGTTCTTGAATTTTTCTTCCGGGGTTTCCATTGTCTTCCTATGGGTTCGTAGTGGGTGAGGGTATCTGAATTTCGTTTTCGGGCTTGGGGGTTGGGTAGGAGGTGTGAACCCTGAAGTGGTGCGGTGGCATGTCAGGTTCATAAACGAGCATGACGGTGACGTGAGTCGGGTCAGGGTACTCCCACCCGATGGGATTCGCCGCCGAACCCAGGCGTTTTACGGCGTAACCGAGATCCTCGAGGCTGACATCGACGTTCTTGAAAAGCTTTCTTCTGTTGGTCTGGACGCTCATATCCTCCTGTAGCCATGAGGATACTTCCACACTGTGCTTGTCGAGCACGACAGCGGTTGCGAGTTCCGCTGTCTCCAGATCGTGGTAACTTCCTGCCACTCTGCCCGACGGTGCTCCCGGGATATTACCAAGAGTCCTATCTTTCAGGTATTCGATGCTCACGCCGACGTGGCGCTCGACGGCGTGACCTCCCGCTGCTTCGTTCGCGGTAAGACTTCCTCCGGGAAGGAGTTCTGAAGGATCGACCTCGGACTCGCCGTCCATGCTCTGGGAGGAGCCGCCTTCCTCCGGCTCGCTTGCGTTGTCATCGGACGCCTGACCATCATCCTGATCCCCTTCGTCATCGTCGCCGGTACCCACGTCGTCTCGGGGCGGCTCGTCGCCGCTTCCCGAGTTACCACCGCCGTCGGGCGTCGGGGACTCCTCGCCCTCGCTGGTACCGCCCTGGTTATGGTTTCCGGTGCTGTGTTCTTGGGGGCCCTGTCCCGTCTGCTCGGCCCCGCTCGGGTTGGTTCCGGTGTCGGTGCCATCCGTGGCGACAGAGTTGTCGATGGTGGAACCGTCCCCGCCCCCGTCGGCGGGGCTGGTGACCGGGGTGGTGGGGCTTTCCTGCTCGGTGGCGGAACCGTCGCTGACCGGGGAGGTCGCCCAGGGGTCGCTGGAGCTGTCGGCACCGCTGCTCGTGGTGCCGTCGTGGATTTCCTGGCTGGTCGGGTCACTCTCGCCTCCGGGCGCCTCGCCCTCTCCCGCGGGCGGAGTGCCCGTCGGGTCGGGCGTGGCCATTGGGATGCCCTCCCCATGTGAGGAAGGGGCTTCTCCAGTGGGATCGGTGGGGGTGCTGGAGGTTTCTGGGACGGACGTGGTGGGCGTTGAGCTCTCCGGAGCCGGAGCAGGGGAACCGGTCGGTGGACTCGGATCGGCTGTCGGGGCCCCGTTCACCTGGCTCTGTAGTTTCGCCAGGGACTCGCCCATCCCGCCGATGGTGTTGCCCGGGTCGGGTCGGCCCGCCGCAGAGCTATCGACGGGCATGCCCACGGTGTCGGTGCCGTGGAGCCCGCTGCCGTTACCGCTCACACCGTCGGGGCCGCGGTCGGCGGGAAGGGAACCGTCGCTGTGCGGGTTCGGCCCCCCCGCCGAGGTCGGGACCGTTGAGGAAGCTCTTGGCCCACCCCACCGGATTGGTCATCATCAGGACGTTTCCGGCCCCGTTGGTGACCGTGTACATCGGCCGGTCGTCCCATTCGCTGACGGGAACGATGGAGTCGCCGTACTCCTGCCACGCGCCCTTCGCGTTCTGGTACTGCTCGTCGATGTCGCCCGGAGAGACCCACTCGCCCTGCCCGTCCGAACCCGTCAGGGCCCAGAAGGTCTCCTTGCCCTCCTCCCAGCTCAAGAGGAGGTTGTGTCCGTGCTCGGTGCCGAACGGGTATGCGCCCTGGCCGTCCCGGTACAGTCCGGTGGACAGGCCCAGACCGGCGACCGCCCCGATGGCGAGGTCGCCCAGGCCCCAGAGCGCGTCCTCCAGCGCGCCGGTGGGTGCGTCGACCGGGCCACCCCAGGGATTGGGCTGGTCGGCCCGGGGCGCTGAGGTGCCGTACACCTGCCAGGAACGCTCGCCGTCGCTCTTCGTCTGGTCGTAGGTCGCCTTGTCGCTGTGGCCGGTGAAGAAGGTGCCGCCGTAGTGCTGGCCGATCTTGTTGGCGCAGTCGCGTTCGGCGTCCTGGTACTCGGTGACGGCCGTGGCGATCCGGTTGTTCAGGTCGTTGTTGACTTCGCGCTGGTCCTCGTCCTCCAGCCACTCCTCGTCCCAGCCCACGTCGGAGCGGAAGGCCTGGACTTCCGTCTTGATGCCGGTCAGGCGGGACTTGATCTCGCGCGCGGTCTCGGCGAAGGTCTCCAGCGCGTCGGCGGCGTCTTTGACCCCGGTGGCGACTGTGGAGCCGTCGGAGGAGACCGGGTCCAGGACGGAGAGCAGGGTGTCGGCTTCTGGTGCCACGTAGATACCGGTGAGGGAGGCCCAGGTGGTGGTGATGCCCGAACCGGACTCTTCGATGGCCTCGCCGATGACACGGAACCGCTCGGCGGCTTCTTCGAGTTCGTCGGGGTTGACGTTGGGGATGGGGACCAGCCCCGGGACGACTCCGTCGTCACCGGCGGGTTCGCACGCGTCTGTGGAGAAGGAGGAGAATTCCATGGACCCTTGAGGAGTGGGGGAAGGCCGACCTGAGGGCCGGAGCGGGGGAGGGAACGAAGAAGGGGGCAAACCTGGGTCAGTGCGGCTGAGGGTACTGGGGTTCGGGGACCTCGCCCGCGTTGCCCTGGGCGTTCTCGGCCATCTCCAGGTTGCCGTCCGCGTAGTGGGTGGTGGCCTCGCCTGCGCCTCCGGTGGCGCTGGCGCTCAGCGTGACCATCTCGCCGACGATGCCGAGAAAGTGCTCTCCGAACTCGCTGAGAGCGATGCGGATGGGGACGCTCGAAGCCGCCGTGCCCACTTCCTCCAGGCTCTCGCCGAGGTCGGTGTACTCCCCGGACAGCCCGGTGGTGCCCTCCTCGTCACCGACGAGTTCGGAGACGTTGTGCAGGACTCCGTTGACCTCGGGTACCTGGATGTTCCACGCGGACATGAAGGGCTCCTTCCGGCGGGGAGACGGGCAGGGGCAGGGCGGTGGAGGTACGTGCCAGGTGTCCGCCTGCTCACTGAGCGTTCCACAGGGGTGAGACGCTTTCTCACCATTTGCGTGGTTCCTCGTGAAGGGTCGCTTTGGCGAAGCTGTGCGTATGTGCGCAGGTGGAGGCAAGGGCAACCGGGAATGCCGGGGAAACCCCGCGGCGGCGAGTGGCGCACGTCACTTTCCGGGGTGTGTGGTGCGATAGCCGCCAACCGGAGGAGACGCAGGTCAAGCGCGTGCGCGCGGAAGGTTCGTAAGTGGCCGGATGCGGTCATCCGACACCCCCGGGCGAAGGTCGCGTGCAACAGTGGGGTCGGCTTCGAGGCCTGGTGGCGCGCAGCCGCGCCGCGCCCTTGACGGACTCGCGCACCATCCCGCAGACCCGAGTCGACTGGGTCCGTACCGGGCAACGCCTACGGTTCACCGCCTCGGACGGGGCGTAGGACCTGACCGATGCCGTCGAACATCCTCCAGCCCCCTGCGAGGCAGAGATGAAGTACCACGCGCCGGTTCGTGAACTCCTCGCCCAGTGCGTCCGCGGGCTCGACCAGCCCTTCACCAGCGAGCCGGTGGCCGCCTGGTTCGCCAGGAACCACCCGGACATCGGTCCGCAGACGGTCCGCGCACAGCTGCACCACGCGACCGAGCCGACGGGCGGTACCGGACCGCTCCTGCTCGGAACCGCGCGGGGCACCTACCGGTTGGCGGACCCCGACACGAACCGGCAGCACGCGAAGACCCTCCCCGAGGAGCCCGTGCGGCCGGAGGAGGCACCTCACGCCGACGTCATCCTGGTCGGCTGTGTCAAGACGAAGGAGACGACCGCGAGGCCCACGCGCGACCTGTACCAGAGCCCGCTCTTTTATCGGCGGCGCGCCTACGCCGATCGGACGGGAAGGCCCTGGTACGTCGTCAGCGCACGCTGGGGCCTGGTCGAGTCTCACGAGGAGATCGCGCCGTACGACCTGCACCTGGGAGAGTTGCCGACGCCCTTCCGGCGCGCGTAGGTCGGCTTCGTCACCGCCCAGCTGGCCCGCCATGGGCGGCTCGCCGGGTTGCATGTGGAGATCCACGCCGGAGCGGACTACGCCGACGTACTACGAGCGGCACTGGAGGAGCACGGTGCCATGGTGCGGATACCGGTCCAAGCCGAGTCCCCGGGGCAGGTCCTGGTCTGGCACGACCGGCACACGGCTGATCCCCGAATGCCCACACCGTCCCAGGACCCCGACCGAAGCTTCCGACCGCACAACAGGCGGCGGCTGCCCTGTCCGACCGCTCCGCGGCTCTGACCCCGGCCGAACTGCGGGCCAGGGACCGCGCGACCCTGTCCGTTCCCGGCCTCTACAGCTGGTGGGTGGACGCTTCGGGAGTACGCGACCTGAGCAGCGGACTGGCGGCGCGGATCGAGGAGGGGAAGGTCCACGCGGGACAGGCCGGGGCGACACGCTGGCCGAGCGGTAGGCGGTCCTGTAGCACACTGTACGAGCGGCTGGTCGGAATGCACCTGGGCGGGCCGTGTCGGCTGCTCCACGTTCCGACTGAGTCTGGCGACCGTGCTCGCGGCCTCGCTCGGAGTGCGACCGAGCACCGAGGACGCACTCTCCGCCTGGATGGAGGAGCGTCCCCGTACCCGTCACCGACGCCGATGCCCTCGGCGCGCTGGAACAGGAGGTGCTCGCCCTCCTGGACCCGCCGCTTAACCTCAGTCACATGAGCGGCACGATGGTCCGCTCTCAGCTCACCCGCATGTGCTCCGCCTGGAAACAGTAGCGAATTCGCCACGGCCTCCGGCAAAAAGGCTGTTTACGTGTCTACCTGGATATATTTATCGTTTGTGGCCGCCGTGGTTCTGGGCTGGTATCCACGGTCAGCGCCATGGGTTGCTCCTGGCCGATTCAGTTAGCGGGGGGCAACCTGGGTCTTTTTCAACTTCCAACACCCGCGCAGCGAAATGGTCAAATCCGGCCTCGACCCCAGGTGAGGGAGACATCACCAGGTTCCTCGCTGTGCCCGCCGTCCGCCCTGTTCAGCTCTCCGGTTTCCGGAACGCGCTCAGGGGGAGCAAGAGGGGTCGACCAGCGTATCCACAGCCGAGGCGACGCTCGCGCGGATGCGGTCCCATCCCATGCCCTGGGCGAGCAGTTCGGTGCTGAGGTCCGCGGCGACCATCCCCAGGAGCACATGGGCGAGATGGTCGGGGTCGGGCCGGTTCGCGCACAGGAGGGCCAGGTGCCGGTGCCAGAACACGTACGCACCGACGCGGAAGCGGGCTCCCGGCGAGGCCGTCTCCGACAGCCTGACCAGGTTCAGGTGATCGGCCAGGTACGTCAGGTAGGCGTCGAAAAAGGCCCGCGCCCGCTCGCGCGCGGGCGCTCCAGGGCCCAGCGGAGGGGCGCCGAAGACGATGGCCTCCTGGAGTTCGCGTTCGCGCTGGTCCAACAGTGCGGAGACCAAGCCGGACTTGTCGCCGAAGCGCCGGAACACGGTCCCCTTGCCGACCCCGGCCTCCCGCGCGACCGCGTCCACGGTCAGGGCCGCCACACCGCCTTCGGCGAACAGTCGGCCGGCCGCCTCCAGGACGCGGGACCGGTTGCGGGCGGCGTCAGCTCGTTCTTGGGGAGGACGGCGTAGGGCCTGCAGCAGTTCGTCGTTCACGGCCACCACTCTAGTAGGTAAACGGACTTAAGTCCGTTTATTCTCGCAGGGTTAAGCGGACTCCGGTCCGATTTTTTCGCTAATACAACCGGACCATGGTCCGGTCAGGAGAGTGGTATGACCACGTTGATCAGCCGTGACGACCTCAGGAAGCACATCGACGACGGGACCGTGACCGTCGTCGACGCCCTGGGAGGCAGCTACTACAAGCAGCAGCACCTGCCCGGCGCCCTCGCGCTGACGGCCGATGAGGTCGTCGCGGACCGGGCGGCGGAACTGCTTCCCGACAAGGACGTCCTCCTCGCCGTGTGCTGCTCCAACCCCGCCTGCGGCAGCAGTCAGGCCGTCGCCACCGCCCTCGAAGGGCTCGGCTACACCCGGGTACGCAAGTATCGGGAGGGCATCCAGGACTGGGTGGAGGCCGGGCTGCCCGTCGACAAGGGCTGACCCTCGCCCGGGCCGGGACCCGGCTGAGCCACATCGCGGGGAAGGCCCCCGAGTGGTGGACCGAAAGCCTGGTCCGGGCGTTGCGGGAGATCGCGGCCGAACCCGGAAACATCGCGGTGGTGCTGAGGACGGTGTCCGGCTGGGTGGACGGCGTGGACGAGGACGCTTTCGACGTACTGGCGGAGTTGGAGCGGGGTGCGCTGGGACGGCGCCCGTGTCGGCCGCCTGGGCCGCCGCCTTCCGGCCGGGGCACGGTGCGGAGCGCGTGCTGTGGTCCTGGCTCGACGCCCTGGCCCAGCGCCTCCGAGAGCAGTGGCCGTAGGGCTGGCTGGGTCGGTGGGTTCGCGGATGCGGATACGAGCACCCGTGGGTCCACCGATGTGCGAGCCGGGGCGGCGCCTCCAGCGCTCATGGCGCAGCTTCGTATCACCGCTGCTGGGGAGACGTTGCCGCGGTGTTCGCGCAGGCGTCCGGAGCAGGGTGTCCCTGTGGCGCGGCGCACCCGACCCTCACATAGGGAAGCCGTCTTTCTCATGGTTGGCATTATTCACAAACTGACGTATGATGTTGTGTACTCCTTGCTTCGTGTGTGCACAGGGCACCTGGAGTTGGACGGGTTCACGAACATGAGGCCAGCCCCGCGTGTGTTGGCCGTTCCGCGACCGGCCGGAGCACGGTGACGCCACCACCCCCGTGGCGCCGACCACCGCACCTTTCTCCGTCAGGGAGGCGAGGAAATGGGGAGCAAGGCCCGCCAACGGATCATCGAGCAGGAGCAGGACGCGGTGGACCGGGCCCACCGGTGCCTGGAACGGCAGCGTGGCCAGACCGAGCGGCTGGCGAAGGCGGACGCCGCGGCCAGCGCCAAGGACAGCGTGGCCCAGCGCCAGGAGTATGCGCGCTGGGTCGCGCAGTACGAGCTCGGTGGACAGCAACTCGTCGTCCAACGGGTGGACCTGCGCGAGGAGGGCGACGACGAGACCTTCTACGTCGGCCGTAGAAGCATCCGGGACGAGAGCGGCGCCGTCTTCGTCGTCAAGTGGAGCAGCCCGGCGGCGGTCCGCTGGCGGCGCGAACGCGGAACCGAGAAGGGCACGGTGACGCTCCGCCGACGTCTGCGCTGCCGTGGCGCACGCGTGGTGGACTACTACGACGAACTCGTCCGCAGCGCTGAGCCCCCTTCCCCGGGGAAGGGGGCCCCTGCCCAGGTGGCGGCCGCCATCAGGGCCCGCAAGGAGCAGGAGGCGGGTTCGGCCGAGGACCCGTTCCTGCACCAGGAACTGGACCGTTCCCGCGACGGGCTGATGCGCGACATCGTCGAGACGATCCACCGCGACCAGCTCGACCTGGTCTGCCACGACCGGCCGGGCGCACTGGTGATCCAGGGCGGGCCGGGGACCGGCAAGACCGCGATCGGCCTGCACCGTGTCACCTGGTTGCTGGACAACGACCACTTCACACCGGGGCAGATCCTCGTTGTCGGTCCCAGCCGACACTTTCTCGACTATGTCAGCGAGGTACTGCCCTCCCTGGGAACACGCGGCGTGACCTCACTGCGCGTCGACGACCTGTGCCGGGGACGGATCAGGGGGCACGACACCACCGAACAGCACAGGACCAAGTCCGACGCCCGGATGGCCGAGGTCCTGCGTGGAGCCGTCCGCGACACGGTGCGCCAGGGAGCCTGGTCGAAGTTCCTCGGCCACGGGCGGCTCAGCATCCAGATCGGCGAGGACATCCTGGTGGTGGACGGGGCCGACATCGAGCGGATCTTCGACGAGGCGCTGGGTCTGGACGCTTCCATGAACGCCCGTCGCCAGCGCTTCACCGACCTGCTCGTGGACCGCATGATCGACCAGGCCTCCTACCGGCAGCGCCGTCAGGGGCAGGCGCTGCGCCGCCGCATCACGTCCTTGCTGGCCGGGCCTGTCAACGCCACCTGGCCCAGGATCTCCGAGACCCGCCTGTACCGCAGAATCCTCGACGACCCGCAGGTCCTGGCGCGAGCCTCCGAGGACGTCCTCACCGACCAGGAACGGGCGGCGCTGCACCGGCCCGCGGCCGGACGGGCGGACCAGGAGCCCTGGAGCAGCGCCGACCTGCTCTGCATGGAGGAGTTGCGGATCCTGCTCGACGGAGACGTCCCGGACCGCTACCGGCACATCGTGGTCGACGAGGCGCAGAACCTCACCCCCATGCAGCTGCGCGCCCTGACCCGCCGCTGCCCGAGCGGCTCCCTCACCATCCTGGGCGACCTCGCCCAGTCCACGGGAGCACACAACCACCCCGACTGGGCGGCCCTGACCGACCACCTGGAACTGCCCGACGGGTGGGAACTCCAGGAACTCACCCTCGGATACCGCATCCCCAGCCAGGTGATGCACACGGCCGTCCCCGCCGCCGTGGCCGCCTCCGAGCTGACGACCTTCCCCGAAACGCTCCGCGCGCCCCGGGACGGCGAACTGACCATGACCCGTCTCGAACCGGACGAACTGGTCGACGGTGTCCGACGACGCGTGACCGCCCTGCTGGACGAGGGACGCGAACGCTCCGTGGCGGTCATCGCCGACGATGCCTTCCTGGAGCCGCTCACGAACGCGTTGGAGGCGGGCTCCGCGCCCACAGGCGGTGTTCGGATCCTTCCGGCGTCCGACGTCAGCGGCCTGGAGTTCGACCACGTCGTCCTGGTGGAACCCCGTGAGATCTCCGACTCCGGCCCCGGCGGACACGGGCGGCTCTACGTCGCGCTGACCCGGTGCACCCAGACCCTGACCGTCCTGCACACCGGATCCCTGCCCGACACCCTGGTCGACCCCGCCGCGCCCGCGACGGACCAGGAGAGGACCTGCACACGCCACCGCGCCGACGGTCAACCGTGCCGTAATCGCACGAGCTCCCCGGACGGCTGGTGCCGACAGCCCGGGTGCGAGGGCTACCGCACCCAACGGGCCCGACGCCCGGAGAAGCAGCCGACCGCGCTGAGTTCGCCTGCCGGATTGGACACCGGAGCCCGGCTGGAGGACTCCGTACGGGCTGCCGCGATCACCGTCGGGGCCGCGGCGCGCGCCCGCTTCGCGGTCCACCACAGAGCCACGGCGAGGGAGGCCGAGGCGGAGATCCGCGTCATGCTCGGTGACCTCCTGACCGAGGGGCGGCAGGCACGGCGCACGGACGGCCGCTGGCACGTGGAGCGCGACGGCTACCGGTTGGTCCTGGACCGCGCCGCCGCGTCGGTGGTCGACTACCAGACCGTGCACGCCGAACGCAGCTGGGCCCAGTACACGGCAGGTGTCAGCTCCCGGACCTCCCAGCGCACCGCCGAGAGGCGCAGCGACACCATGACCGAGCGGACGGAAGAGCAGCGGATGAGCGTGCCCATCCCACACGTTCCACGGCGGGGCGGGCCCCAGGACCCCACCGCGGCCGAACACCTGTGCCTGTTCCTGGCCGGGCTCGGACAACGGGAGGAGCCGCAGGACCGGAGCGTGTACGGCTTCGTGCGCCACAGCCTCATCGCCGACCTCTACCGCAACGGGAGCCTGCCCGACGAGCAGGAGACTGGCGACGTGCTCTGCGAGCTCTCCGGCCGATCGGTCCTGTACCGGGTCCTGCCCTCCGAGGACACCGGTTACGGGCGGCTGCGCGAGGCGGCCCTGGAGGCGCTGGAAGCACGTTGGGCCGGGGGAGTGGACGCCGACCGGATGTGCCTCGTCCTTCCCGCCCCTCCCGAGCAGGACTGGTCGGCCCCGGCGCTGCTCGGCGCCACCGGAGTGTCGGTGATCTGGCGAGAGGAGGATACGTGGCGCGGCGAGGATGCGGTCCTGGTCTTCGGGCCCGTCTTTCGGTGAGCGCACGCGGTCCTGCGCGGAGGTGTCCGTCGATCCGAGGAGAAGGTATGAGAGCGGACGCTGCTTCCCCCGTCATCACGGACACAACACCCGCCCGTACTCGGACCGGTTGCCGGTGGACGGAGACAGTCACCATGACCGGCCACGCGGTGGCGGTGCTCGTCTTCACCGAACCGTTTTTCTCCTGCTTCGCGGAGTTGAAGCACCAGCACGGCTCGGGCGATTCCACCGGACCGGTGCGGCCCGGGTCCCGCGTTCGTGTCGACCGGGTCTGAACCCACGCGCCGCGCGCACACGGCGGCTCCGTTCCCGTGCCGGGAACGGGGCCGTGCGGCTGGTGTTCAGGAGCTGCGGCCCGAGAGCGCGTCGCGCATCCGGTCGATGAGCCCCGCCCCCGGGTCCAGGATCTTGTTGGCGGGCGGGGTGTCCGGTGCGCTGGGGTGGGGGCGCGTGGGCGCCTGCTCCTTGGCCTTGACCACCTTGGCGCCCAGGTCCCGCAACTCCTCCGGCGTGCACGCGGCGCGCAGGCGCGGCAGCAGGTCCTTCTCCTCGTCCTCGACGTGGTGGCGGATATCCGAGATCAGCCTGTTCAGCAGTCGCTGAAACTCGGGGTCGCCGGCGTTCAGACCCTCCAGGTCCTTCATCACCTGCTCTGCCTCGGCGTGCTCCTGGAGCTCGTGGTCGGCGATTTGGTCGCCGTCGTCCAGCACCCGCCGTGCCGCCGGATACATGTGCTGCTCCTCGGCGACCGAATGCCGTACCAGCTCGGTGATCACGTGCTCGGTCAGCTGCTTGCGCGCCTCGGGTGAAAGAGAGCCCTCCAGCTCTGTGAATATCCGCTCGACCTGGCGGTGGTCGGAGATGATGACCTCGATGAGGTCGGGTTTCTGGGTTTCCGCGGTCATTGTCTCCCCCTGAAATCACGGATACGGATATCGACGACCACTGCCCGAGACGGCCCCTTCCTAACACGGCAGCCGTGGTTCGTCGCGTTCTACCGGTAAACGCACGGCCCGGGGTTCCCGCGGCCCCTAGGCTGGTGACCATGACCGACCCCGCCGCCACTCCCACCAGCGACGACACGTCCCTGACAGACGCACTTCGGGAACTGGACCTGCCCGGCCGCCTCCTGGAGGACACGGCCGCCGACCCCGACCACGCGGGCGCGCTCCTCCTGGGGTTCGTCGCGGAGTTGGGCCGCGCGGGGCACATCGCCCAGGCCCGTCGCCTGCTGGAGATCGTGCGCGCGCACCCGCCCGCCCCGGAGGACCACCAGCACGCCTCCGTTGAGCTGGCCAGAATCCTGCGCGGGAGCCAGGACGAGGGGGACGCGGACGAGGCGGAACGGATCACCGCCGAACTGCTCCGCTCCGGCCACCTGAAGGAGGGGCCCGCCCAGCTGCTCGGAGAGGACCTCCAGGAGACGGAGCGGTGGGACGAGTCGCTGCGCTGCCACAACATCGCGGGCCGACAGCTGCTCGCCGCGCCACCGGAGGAGCTCGCGGACGAGGACGACCTCTCCCTGGCGCCGCTCGTCAGCCGTCTGCTGGCACGGATGAAGCTGGGGCTGACACGCGACGCGCATGACGAGGTGGCCGTGGCCGTGGTCGAACGGCAGATGCAGGGAGTGATGGACTTCCCCGGCGCAGAGGGTGAGGACCGGCCGGAGGAGGACGGCCCGGTGGGGGACGTGGAGACGCTCTACTCCCGCGAGGCCTTCGACGAGGCCCGCGCCCGGGGACTGCTCACGGGGGAGGAGACCGCCGAGCGCGGCGCTGACGCCTACTACCGCGCCGCCGAGCGAACCCTGCGGGAACGGGAGCACGAGCAGCCCGGAACGCGGTGGCGCGTGGTGCTGCACGGTGTGGAGGAGATCGCGGAGTTCGCCGAGCGCTCCGGCCTGGACCCGGCGGAGAGCGCCACCGCCCTAGCCTGGGTGAACCGGGAGTTCGCCGCGAATGACCCGAGGCTCCGGGCGTGGCCGCCCGAGCGCAACGAGGCCTGCTGGTGCGCGTCGGGGCGCAAGTACAAGAAGTGCTGCGGTTCGCCCTCGAACCGGTGAGTGTCACCGGTACGCCCATTGACCGCACCTGTGGACAACCACGTACGGGGCACGGGCTTCTCTGCCACCATCTGTGGGATGGAACTCCACTCCCAGCATGTCCGGACACTCGTCGGTTCCATGGAGGCGCGGACCGCGGACCTGGGCGTGCGCGGCGGTCCTGTCACGGCCGTCTACCGTCCTGTCCAAACACAGGGCAGGCTCCGCGCGGGCGGTAGGGTGCTCGGCCCGCGCCTGGGGGTCTACCAGGTACTCCAGGCACTTCCGTTGGAGGAGTGGGTCCCCGTGGACGCACTGACCGAGCGTGAACAGCGCATTCTCCCGGCTCTGCCCACGTGGACCCGCTCGCGTAGGAACGGGCGGGTCCTTCGGTTGGCGGACATGCCCGTGCGACTGGACCTGCTCGTCACCCAGGAAGAGAAGTGGCTCGACGCCCTCGACCGGGCCTGTGTCCTCGGTCCGGTCGCACCCCGCATGGCCGTGTGCTCTCCGCTCGGGGAGGACCGGGAGCGGGCGTGCTGGGAGGCGGACTTCTACGGTGTGGGACTCGCGGAGCGCGACGGCGACGGTGTGAGGGTTCTGGTGAGACCCCGCACGGAGGTTCCCGAATCCGCCGCGGCGCTCAACTGGCGTTTCGCCGAGCGCGTTTACCGGGCCGTGGAGGAGCGAAACCTCCCGTCCTTGTCACCCGCCCAGTAGCGCAGTGCGTCCGAGGCCGTGAACGTGTCCTCTCTGGGGGAGACCGCTCTGTTGTGCCACTCGTATTCGAGGTGGGCTCGCCGACACATCCCCCGCCAGCGTGCCCGCACATCCACGTAGGAGGACTCAGAGCACAGCTCCTTCCACCACCGGGACCAGATCGCCATGTTGTGGGCGTGGGCCTCTCCCGTGTCGGACGAGTCCTGGAAGTCGCTGAGGAGCCTGCCCACCTCACCGTTGTTCCGCGCCTCACCCCATTCGACGCAGGGAAGACAGTCACATCGTTGAGGGTTTCTCAGCCGTTCGGCGAGGGTGGAGCCGCGGAAGTAGCCCATCAGGGCGGGCAGGATGACATCGGGGCTGGATTTCGGACCCGGTTTTCCGCCCTGCTTGTCGGGAGGAACCGCGTGGCGGACCGAGGCGGTGTCGCCGACGGAGGCGAAAGCCGCTCCGTGGGCCATCGCGTCCAGCGCGGCCATATCGGTTCTGAGCAGCGCGGTTCCCGGGCAGGAGCGGATGACCTCTCGCAGCGCCCTCGCCCTGACAGCCGATTCCAGCGGGTTCCCCCGCGCCCCGAGGATCAGTGCCTTGGGCGCGCGTACACGCCGCAGAGCGCTGATGAGGTGCTCCCGGCGGTCGGTGAGCCATCGCGCGTCGACGGGCACGGCGAAGACGACGCCCCGCATGTTCGTCTTGTTCACCTGTCTGACGGCCTCGTCCAGGGCCCGTCCTCCCACGGCGTCACACCGTAGGTACCGGGTGGGGGTCAGGACCAGGTCGGCGGGGTTCGACGTCAGGTGTTCGAGGGTTGCTCCGATGCCGGTCCGTTGTGTGTCGATGCGGAGTTGCTGTTCGAGCGTGAAGGGTTCCTCGAAAGCCGCGTAGAAGTCCTCGTATTCGGAAGGGTCCAGAACCACGGGGGTGCTCGGATTATCCGCGACGAATTCCTTCGCCCTTTTCCATGCGTTCTTTCCGGAGAACACCACTCCTTCGGCCTCGGTGGAAACCCTGTGCAGTGGCGCGTTGGCCGTGCCCTTGACGTGCAGCAGGACTCGGCCGCGTACGGCGGCGAGGGGATCGGATGGGGCGTGGCTGGCGAACGGGGACGGCCCTGGGGAAGTGGGCACCGCTTCACCTCGTGGTTCCGCGTTGGCGTGCGCCTGTTTCCTTCCCCCCGCCCGTTCCCCGAACCCCGAGTGGCCGGTTGAGGCCACTGAATGTGTGCATGCTGGGGCCGCTGTTATTTATGAGGTGTTCGTGTGGAGGGCGTCCGAAAAGGACCAGGGCGGACCCCAGGATTTCCCATACGTGAATCAGTGTCGCTCCGAAACGGCGGCCCTCTCCCGACGGCCGCACACCCGGGTGACCACGGCGAAGGTCACGGTGGCCACCAGCCCCAGGGTCGGCAGGGTGATCCAGGTCAAGGTAGGTCTGGCCGTCTCAGGGCGACGCGATGACGCGTGACCCCGGCGCGTCTGTCGGTTCCCCTCACTAGCGTGACCCCGCACGCGCCTCCCCACGCCGGTGAAAGGAACCACCCCATGCCCCGAGCCCTCCTCAGGATCGAGAGCCCCCTGGGTGTCTGCGTCCCCGCTCCCGGACTGCCCGGAGAACTCGGGACCGTGTTCGCCCAGCCCGTTCCGCTGACGGGTGGCTGACCATGACCGAGACCACCACCGCGGCCGCGCCCCCGCCCTTCACCTCGATCGTTCCCTCCGCCGCGGCCCTGGAGTGGGCGAAGCGGACCGCCGAGGAGTTCGCCCTGGGCATCGACGCCATGGGGAGGAGCACGTGGGCCTACCGGGAGACGATGCCCGAGCAGGCCGAGGGGGTCCTGGGTCGACTGCACGCCCCTGGCCTACCGGAGCTGATCGAGGAGTGCGACCGACTCATACACGCACACGCCCCCGAGCAGGGGTGGCGGGGATACACGGCGATCTCCGTATTCGACCGGGGCACCCCGCTGCGCGATCTGATCGACCGGTGCGACGACGACCTGAGGGTGCGTCTGGTGCTCTGGTTCATGCTCAACGCCAACCATCCCCGACACACCGAACTCGACGGGCAGGGCAAGCGCGGTGACTACTTCTCCAGCGTTCACCGCAGTGCCGCGTTCACCCTGTCCCGTATGGTGCTGCCCTGGGACAGTGCCCTGCTCTCCCTTCTCCTGCATGCGGAGGAGCGACGGCTCATCCGCCGACATGCCCACATCAACGTCTGCGAGCGGATGGAGGACCATGTCCTGGCTCCGTGCGTAGGACAACTGCAGGAGTACCGGGCGCGCTGCCAGGAGCGCGAAGAGAAGCTGTTCAACCGCGAACCCGACGATCCCGAGCCCCACGCACGGGGACTCCTGCTCCTCCTGCGGCTGGGCGCCCCCCTGGCCCTGGACCACATCCTTCCCGCAGGGGACCTGTTCGGCGATCTGCTCCGTGAGCGCGAACCCTCGTTGGCCGCCCACCCCGGTCTGGCGGAGTTGTTCGTCCACTTCCTGATCCCGCCCGGAGCCCGACCCACACGCGAGTGGCGCGAAGGGCTTCGACGCAGGCTGGCCGCGATCCCCGACGCGGAGAACGTGCTGCGGCGCGTGGTCGAGGCGGTGCTGCACACGCCGCGGGCCGAGAGGAGCCGCTACAGCTCGAAAACGGCGTACTTCCTGATCCACGTGCACAACATCGTCAACGGCCTGGTGTGGGCGGTGCAGGAGCAGGCCTCCGAGGCCGACACCTGGTCGCTGCCCCTCCTGGAACGGGTCGCGGTGTTCGCCGGAACCGGGCCGGGCGGCTCCAAGCTGCTGCGTTCCGAACGCACGGCCTCCGCCTGCGTGCGCGTCCTGGCCGCGCGCGGCATCGACGAAGCGGTCGCCGCCCTCGCCCGGATTCGCGCACGGGCCAAGAAGAAGACCCTGCTGAGGGTGGTCGACAAAGCCCTGGGGACGATCGCCGACCGGCTGGGCATCACCGGGGAGGAACTGCTGGAACGCACCGTCCCCGGCTTCGGCCTGGACCGGGACGGGACCCGGACCGACCGGCTGGGGGATCACCCGGTCACTGTGACCCTGAAGGCGGATGGCAGCGCCGTGCTGGGTTTCGTCTCCGCGAAGGGGCGTCCCGTCGCCAGCCCGCCCGCCGCCCTGCGCAAGTCGCACCCCGACGAGGTCAGGGCGTTGCGGGCCGAACTCAAGGAGCTGCGCCAGGCGGTGGCGGCCGAACGGGTCCGCCTGGAGGGGTTCCTGGCTCAGGGACGGGTGTGGGACGCCGCGTCCTGGATCCGTTACTACCTCGACCACCCGGTCACCGGGGCGCTCGCCCGGCGGCTGCTGTGGGAGGTGAGCGCCGACGACGGCCGGACCTGGGCGTGCGGGCTGTCCGAAGCCGACGGGGACCACTGGCGTCTGGCCGACCCCGACGGGACGACGGTCGTGCACACCGCGACCGTGGACGGCGGCGCCCGGGTGCGGTTGTGGCACCCCGTGCGGAGCCAGCCGGAGACGGTGCAGCGGTGGCGGGCGCATCTGACCGACCGAGAGATCGCCCAACCCCTCAAGCAGGCCTACCGGGAGATCTACCTGCTCACACCGGCGGAGGAGGCCACCCGGGTCTACTCCAACCGGTACGCCGCCCACATTCTCAAGTACGGGCAGGCCAAGGCCCTGCTGAACGATCGTGGGTGGAGCGTGCACCAGTTGGGCGGCTGGGACGGCGGTGAGGACGGCCCAGTCGAGCGCGTCTGCACCGATCGAGAGAGCGGGACCTCCTGGGACGTCACCCTCGACATCGCCCTGGCCGACGAGGGCGCGACCGATCCCGTCCGGCACTGCGGCACCGACCAGGTCCGCTTCTGCCGCGCGGGGGAGAGGGGACCCGCCCCGCTGGTGGAGGTGCCGGCGCTGGTGCTGTCCGAGGCGATGCGCGACGTGGATCTGGCGGTGGGAGTGGCCTCGATCGCCGCCGATCCCCAGTGGGTCGACCGGGGCGAGGGTGCCCACCTGCCCTACTGGCGACGGACGGCCTTCGGCGAACTCACCGAGAACGCCGTCGTGCGGCGCGAGGCCCTCGCGCGTGTGCTGCCGCGGCTGCGCGTGGCCGACCGGCTGGAGATCGACGGGCGTTTCCTGCGGGTGCGGGGCGAACTGCGTTCCTACCGGACCCACCTGGGCAGCGCCAACATCCTGATGGAACCGGACGACTCCTATCTGTGCATCGTGCCCTCGGGCAAGGACAAGGGACCGGGGGTGTTCCTGCCCTTCGAACAGGGCGGTGGCCGACTGGCGCTGATCCTGTCCAAGGCCCTGATGCTGGCCGGGGACAGCGCCATCGAGGACGCGAGCATCACCGGGCAGATCCGCCGTGGGCTGGACGGATAGGGGATCGGGCTCCCTCCGGCTGCGATTGTTGTGCCCGAGCAGCGATGATCTTGCCCCTGGAACCGGTCTCAGCCGCGAGAGTGGTTCCAGGGGCACGATTATCGCGGTTCACGAGGTGAACATCCGAATCCCCGTGTGTGTCCGAACACTCGTCAGTCCTTCACCTTTCGGTAGTCCACGGAGCGCCTATGTCCGCCAGGAACGACACATCCACGGGTTTCGACGCGTCCAGGAGTTTCGACCCCTCCCGCAGAGGATGTCTGCTCTGGTCCCTGGGATGCCTCGTTGCCCCGCTGGCCGTGCTTCTGGTCGCCGTTCTCGTCATCGCGACCGTCAACGGGTTCCGTGACGGGCACATCGCTCCCTTCGCCGAGATCCAGGGGAACCCGCTCTGGTCGGCTGAAGGAACGGAAGGGGAAGCCACCGGAGGTTGGGACACCACCGAGGCGATGGTCTACGGCGCCGAGAGGGGGCTGGCCGCCCTGGACACTGAAACCGGGGATGAACTGTGGCGGCTGGACCTCCAGGGCACGGTGTGCGGAATGAGCGACGAGGCCCTCGACGGCTTCGGCGTGGTGCTCCTCGAGGGGGACACCGAGGAGGAGACCGGGCCCGACGAGGAGGATGCCCCGGCGCGCTCCTGCGATGTCGCCCTGCTGGTGGACACCACCACCGGCGAGGAGGTCTGGCGGACCGACCCGCTGGCCGACGAGGCCTTCGAACAGGCCGATCTTCTCTTCTCCAGTGGTTCCCGTTCCGAACAGGCCGGCGACCAGGTCCTGGTCCGTGTCGGGGGCGAACTAGTGGGGCTCGACGGCGGCACCGGCGAGGAGTTGTGGCGGCGCGGCGGGTTCAGAGCGGGGGAGGTCCTCTGCCCGGCCGCCGACTTCCTCGCCCGCGACGCCGCGGAGGTGGTCGTCGTGGCCGACTGCGGCATCGACGAGTCCGTCACCGTTCACGTGACCGACGCCGCGACGGGCGAGGACGTCAGTGCCTTCGAGTCCCCCCGGGGGCGCTCCCAGCCCAACATGGACTCCGTCAGGCGGACGCGGTTGGTCGCCACGGACCCGATTCACATCGCGATCGACCTGGGACACCACTTCGGTGCCGGCAGTGAGGGCTATGCGCCGGACGGCGACGGGGAAGGGCACGAGAGCGAACCGGTCCTGGCCTTCGACGACGGCGGGCCCCTCCGGCACGAACTCGATGTCGGCGCCTCGATCTTCGGAGCATCCTCCCGGGAGAGCACGTTCGTAGTGGATGACGGCAGGCTCTACACGAACTCCACCAATCCCAGCTGCACGAACGACATCCGCGCGCACGATCTCGACACGGGCGAACTGCTCTGGGAGACGGGTGTCGGCGACCCCGGGCCGCAGGTCGTCGACGTGCGTGACGACAAGCTGCTGGTGATGCTGGACGGCGACGGCTCGTTCGGCGAGTGCAGCATGCTCGGACCCGAGTGGGACTGGCAGCTCTACGCGGTGGACACCGCCACCGGCCAGGAGGAGCCCCTGAGCGCTCCGCTCTCCGGAGTCCGGCAACCGCGCGCCACCGAGCTGTGGTGGCGCGACGACCGGATCTTCCAGTTGGAGCACCCCATCGGCGACGGCCTCGGCCAGATGATCGCCTACGGGTAACCCACCGCCACACCGGGCGGGGCTTCACCGCGCGGTGAAGGGTGGGGC
This sequence comes from Nocardiopsis sp. TRM 82005, assembly GCF_056312425.1. Taxonomy (NCBI): domain Bacteria; kingdom Bacillati; phylum Actinomycetota; class Actinomycetes; order Streptosporangiales; family Nocardiopsidaceae; genus Nocardiopsis; species Nocardiopsis sp. TRM 82005. The sequence goes on along the minus strand of NZ_JBWDTQ010000013.1, from coordinate 50,487 downwards.
TCCCGACCCACTGATCTCGCCTTCCCGAGGCGGTCGACCGGACGAGGCGGGCACCGAGGCGACGTGGGGGGAACGCATGCGCCGCACCGTAGCGGGACGGTGCCTTCCCCCATCCGTGGACACGGCGAGCGGGTGGAACCAACCCCCGACGGGGGTTCACCGGAGGATGGCCGACCGTTGCCCATGGGTGCGGACCAGGGCGGACAGCGAGGGTGCTTGGGGCCACAGCACCGCATTCCGCTGAGGGAGGAGACCGGAGCTTCGTCAGCCATCCGGGTGGGGGTCGTGGCTCCGCCCTGGTGCCAACCGGCTCACATCGGTCGGTCGGTGCGCGCGGCCTCCTCGATGTTGACGTTGAGCACATGGACGCCCTCGGCGGAGGAGACCACGACCGTGCCGTCGGGGGTGGCTAGCAGGTCGTTTGCCTGTGGCGGAACCGGCCAGGGGAGGACGACCTTCTTCGGGATGTCCGTGTCCAGGAACATGTGGCACAACCGTCCTGGAGGCTCCTGGGAGTGGCGCTGTTCCTGGACGAGAACGGCGACCGGACGGCCGCCCCACTCGGTCACCCGCGACACCACCACCCACGGATCTTCCTCTGGGAACACGGGCTTCAGATCGGGCAGGGTGACGATGTTTCCGGCCTCGGCGAGGTAGGTGTGCCCGGCCGCGTGAGCGATCTCGACATCCCGGTCCTCGGGGACCCAGCTGTGGAGAGCGACCTTCCCCACCCAGGAGCCGTCGTCTGCCCGCTGTACGTAGACGAAGGGCTTGTCGAGGACACTGAAGTCGTCGGCCCCGAACTCGACGACCTCCTCGGTGGTGGGCCATGCCAGATAGCCGTGCCGTAGGGTGAGGCGCTCGCTGATCTCGCGGTAGCGGTAGTGGTCGCAGGCCATACCGGGGACCGGTTCGCCGGTGGCCAGGTTCGTCGCCGACACCGAACGGTGGTAAGGCCCGTCGCCGTCCTCGTGCAGGAAGAGCAGGTCACGGCCGCCGTGGTGGCCCAGGGCCAGGTAGCACACGTCATAGGCCTGTTCCGCTGTCTGTGTGCCAGGTAGGGGAAAGGCCTCCAGGACGGACCCATCACGCACATCGGCGATCATCAGGTCCTTGGACGTGTTGAACGCCAGAACCGGTTCGGTTCCGAGCGTGGGAAGACCGACCAGGTGGATCGGGGAGTCGAAGGAGAGCGCGGGGCCCAAGGGGCGGCGGCTCGTCAGGTCGGAGGCGATCGCGAGGAAGCCGTCGTTGAGAAGGCCGGGTTCGGACTCGTCGTCCACGATGGCCAGCAAGGTGTCCCGGACCAGTTGAAGGCGTGCCCCGTGCCATGTCTCGTCCAGCAGGCGTGTCTCCCCCATCGGGATTCCCTTCGTCGGTTTCGGCCCCCGGCATAGTAGTGCTCTCCCCTTGCCCGGCCTGGGGCAGAACCAGGTCCGCGCGAAGCCCGGGACGGTCTCGGAGGGCCAGCCCGGCCGGGAACCGCTGATCGCGCCGGGTGTACCGGCTGCGCCGTCACCGGACAGGCGACGGCGCGCACGGGGACGATCAGTTCCCGGTCTGCTTGGGCGGGCGCCCGCGGCGCGGGGGAGGCGGTCTCCACGCGGTGACCTGGTCTTCGGTGAGCTCCAACCGGTTCAGGTAGTCCGCGAACCTCCTCCTCAGCTCGACACCGTCTCCGTGCGCACGGCGCGGGCCGATTCCCGCCCCCACACGATCGACCCACGGCAGTATCTCGGCCAGGCCTGCGAGCAGCGGGACCACGGTCTCCGTGGGGGCCTGGGGCGGTGCCAGGTTCCGTTCGACGATGTCCACCAACGCCCATGCTCGGTCACGCGCGTCCCACCCGGCCCACCCGAGCATGCTGGTGGCGGACAGCCCGGGGGAGGGGCTAGGAGAGTAGGAGGTGAACCGTTCGTTGGGCATGTCGAACTTGCCCCTGTTGGCCCAGTACGACTTCCTGAGGAAATCGGCCGCAGTGAACTTGGGCGGTGACGTCTCATCGGATGAGTCGGCCTCGACGGTGTCCTCGGGCAGAGGGTTCTCCCGTCTCCACCGCAGATCCCACAGCAGAGTCCACTCCCGGTGTTTGCGCAGGCCCGAAGGGCGGAACCTGAGCGCCGCGAGGAAAGGAACATGTTCCTCCTGAAGCAACGCGGTGAGCAGCTTCCTGACGGTGGATCCGGGGCTGTGCGTCTCGACGGCGGCGATCACGTCCGGATCGTTCTCCAGCGCCCCGATCAACTCGGAGAGAGTGCGCACGGTCGGCCGGTCGACCCCGTCCGTTCCCCGCGTATACCAGAGTTCTCGGCTTTCGCACCGCTGTAGGAGCCAGGCGGCGACAGGGGGGCGCCACACGGATTCCCACGGGGGAGTGGTCCATCGGTGTTTGAAGTCCGGTCGTTCCAGCACACGCAGGGCGGAATTGTCGCGCAGGGCGTCGATACGTGCGAGCACGGCCCGACGGTAATCGGACGGCCAGTGGGTGGGTGGGGTCGCGAAGCGGTCGATGGCGTTTCTCTCGAACCACTCACGCTCTTCGAAGGTCTCAGGGTCCTCCTCCTGCTCTTGGGCCAGTGCGAACTCGAAGGCCCGCTCCCCTTGAACGATCCCTTCGGGCAGAGAGTCGAGGAGAACGTGGGGAATACTTCCCGTGGGAACGAGCCCGTATGACTCGTAGACGCGCCAGTCGAGCTCCTCCTGGAGCAGGATCATGCGTCGAAAGGTGGAGCGCCACTCTTCGCCCAGCACCGTGATGCGCTCCCCGGCCGGGGGTGTGCCAGGATTTTCGACCTCGGCGCGCAGGTCGAGGAGCTTCTGCGCCAGAAGGTCGAGTTCCCCGGGCGTCTCCGTCTCGGTGAGAGCGGGCACGGGCAGGTTGAGCATTCGGGACGAGGTGAATTCGTAGATCGCCTCCCAACCGTCCCCCGACCTGAGTTGGTCGCCCCTGGGGTTGCCCTTGTTTCGGCTGACCTGCTTCATCCAGAAGCAGGCGGTGGAGCTGTTGAGCACTCCGAGTAGCCCCAGGGCTGTCTCCTCGGTAACGGAGGTGGGCAGCTCGATGACCGGGGCCGAGTTCAGCGGCGCGTTCACATCCCGGTTCAGGGCGAAGTGGGTGTGGGTCGCCACCCAGGGAAAGATGATCGACCACGAGGACACGTTCCGGTTGGCCGTCAACTGGTGCCAGTCATACCACTTCTCCGAGCTGATCCTGGACCGGTCGGCGAGCACGTTCTGGTAGGGCCACAGTCGTCTGAGGTGGCCGGGAAGGTCCCGTAGGTCGACGAGTTTCGTGCGGTCCTCCCACATTCGGGGAAAGAAGGCCTCGAGGTCACTGCGGACCTGCCAGTCACGTACCTCCGAACCGGTGACCAGATCGATGGTGGCCTCGGTCTCCACTCCCCAACGGCGCATCGACGCGGGGGGCGCGGAGAACAGGTCGTCGGCCCCGGTGCTGGCGATGTAGCCGATGCGGTGGACATGGTCGCTCAGCAGTGTGTCCGAACGCAGGGACCGGAACACGGCTTCGGTCCGAGGCGGGCTGAGGAGCCATGGGTGGGTCCGGAACTCATGCTGTGGACGCTTATGGGAGGACGTCCAGGAGTCCTCGCTGGGAACCTTGGCAAGTCGGTCCCTGATAGAGGTCCATACCCTGCCCTGACCCGGGTCGTTCGGTGTGGAGGGCTCGCCGCGCTCGCAGTTGACGACGGTGACACGTGAGTCCGGGGAGGGTGTCTGGTTGCGCCCGGTGAGGATGAGCGTTGGTACGCCGTGGCCGGGGATGTAGGCGCCGGAGGTGTCGATGATGTCGTCGATCTTCACAGTGGGGAGAAAGGACTCGACCAGGGGCTTGCCGAAGTCTCGTTTGGTGAAGGCGCTCGCCGTCAGCAAACCGACGCGCCCCCCTGGGCGGGCCAGGGAGAAGGCGCACTCGGTGAAGGGGGCGTTCAGGGCGAACACGCCGGATCGTGCGCTCAGGTAGCCCTCGCGGTAGGCCTTCATCGCAGCCTTGTCACCTGGGACGATGTAGGGAGGGTTGGTGGCCACCGCGTCGTAGCTGGAACGTCCCAGGACCTCCGCGCTCGTGACCATGTTCAGGAGAGGTAGATCGCCGCCTCCGGCCGAAGGCGCACCCCAGACCACGGGTGCACCGAGCCCTTCCAGTAGCGAGTCCGCCTCGGCGACGAGGATCCGCCACTCCCGCTCGGTGTCGGCGGAGATGGTACCGGCCCGTCCGAGTGCTTCGATCGCGAGTCGGAAGCGGCTGACCATGACGGCGATCGGGTTGAGGTCGGAGCCATGGACACAGGACAGGGCCAGAGCGACCGCTTCGTCCCTGGGCAGGTCCGGCTTTTCCGCGTGGACCCTTCGCAGCACCCGACGGAACGCACCCAGGAGGAACCCCCCGGAACCGCAGGCCGGGTCGATGTAGCGGAACCCGTGCTCCGTGACGCTTTCGGCTTCCTTGAGCGCCTGTCCCAAGGAATGGTCGAGAACCAGGTCGATGACGAAGTCGGGCGTGGTCAGCAGGGCGTAGGCCTTGCGCGAGTTCTCGGAGAGGGTTTGGTAGAGGTCCTCGAAGAGGGTGGTGTCCGGTCCCGCGCCGGTGAGTGAGGGGTCGATCGTCGATCCCAGGGGCGCGCGTTTCCTGTCGCGCCAGAAGGCCACCAAGCGCCGGGCCGCGCTCTCGTCCGGCCGGTGCTCTCGCCACGTACCCGCGCCGTGGTGGAAGACCTCGCCGAGAACGGGGTGCGCTTCGACCACCTCGGTCATGGCCTGCTCGATGACCCGTAGCGGATCGGTTCCCGAGAGGTCAGTCGGCACGTCCGTTCGAGTCAGGGACGTGTGCCCCACGAGCCCGATGTCCTCACAGAAAGTGACGAAGGCGGTGGCGAGTACCCACATGACAGCAGCGTGTTCGGCGTCCCGCTCCGTTGCCCGAACGGCGGCGGGAGCGGGTCGAAGACCTTCCCGGACGGTACCCACCAGACGTTGGAGTGGTCCCAGTAGCAAGGTCTCGTTCATGCGCCCCGTCTCCTCGTCCTTTGGAATGCCTGGTCAGATCGGATCTCTAGGTGCAGAGGGAGGCATTCGGCCAACCTCGTCCAGCATAATCCATCTGTTGAGTGCGGTAAATAGTTGTGCGTGCTGCAATGGATTGCTACCGTGGTCACCGTAGAACCCGCTCTGTGCTGTGGCCCACCCAGGTGCGCCGTACCACACCCCCAGTTCGTCGCTCTCCGTAATTCACACGTGAACAGAGGTCACGACACATGCCCATCAAGCTCTCCGCGGTTCTCGTTTCCATGGCCATCGCCGCCTGTGTCGCCTTGCTGTGCGCCGTGGGCGCCATGCTGCTCGCCCGAGAGGAGAAGAAGCCGTGGTCGGCCGCGCTGCGCACGGCCTTCACCACGATGCTCGCCACCATGACCACGTTGACCGCGGTGGTCGGCGTCGTCTTCGCGGTCCTGTGACGGAGATTCCGCCTTGCCCAAGGCACCGGGGCCGCAGTCCGCGGTCCCGGTCCGAGGGCGCCGAGCCGGCCGAACGCGACAAGAACTCGGACACCGGGTCCGAACCCTGAGGGAGGAAGTCCCCCGGGACAACCTCCGGTGTCACCGGGGAGTCCTATGCTGGACGGGCAGTCAGGCGGGGCAGAACTGGAGAGGGAGCGGCCGAATGGCGAACCGATGGTGGGGCAAACCCTCGGAGTTCCGCTGGGAGCAGTCGGCCCTGGAACACATCCGCGAGTACTTCCCTGATCGGGAGCCCTACCGTGCCTGGCAGGGCATGTCCTTCACCGCGCGCAACCACCGCGTCCGCGAATGCGACCTGTTCGCCGTCACCCCCACCGGTGCCTTCCTCATCGAGATCAAGAGCAACCCGGGACGCGCCACCAACCGGGGTGGTGAGTGGACCTTCACCAACGGTCACCGCCAGACCATCACCAACCCGCTGCACCTGACCGAGCAGAAGGCCAAGGAACTCAAGGACCGCCTCCAGTGGGCGGCCAGGAAACTGGGCCTGCCCGACGACGTGCGGATCCCCTTCATCAAGGCCGCGGTCTTCCTCTCCGCCGACGACCTGCGCTGTGACTTCGACGAGGTGCAGCTGGCGGAGGTCTACGGCCGGGAGGGGCTGGAGGACCAGACCGGCCTGGACGGCATCTGGAGTGGTCTGCTCGGTCGCCCCCACACCACGGTCAGCCCGGGTTTTCTGAAGAACGTCTCCCTCCTGATGGAGACGATCGGTGTCCAGTCGCTAGACCGCGCGCTGAAACTGGGTGAGTACACGCTGGAGAAGCGCTCCTTCGACAGCGGACCCACCTGGACCGACTACCGGGCCCGGCACCAGCAGTTGGGCAGCAGCAGCCGGGTGCGCGTTTACCACTACGGCGAGTCCCCGAACGAGGACGACCGCCGTTCGGTCGAGCGTGCGGCCAAGCGTGAGTACATGTCCCTGGAGGGCATCTCCCACGAAGGAATCGTCAAGGCCGAGTACTTCGGGGTCGTCGACCAGGTCGGTCCGGGCATCGCCTTCCGGCACCAGTCCTCCTGGACGCGGCTGGACCACTTCATGGCTGAGCACGGGGACGACCTCGAGATCGACACCCGGATGGAGATGGTCCGCCAACTGGCCGAGGCGGTCAACCACGCCCACCGCAACCGCCTGTTCCACCGTGCCCTGGCCGCGCGCAGCGTGTGGGTGGAGCTGGACGGCTCCTTCCCGAGGCTGTACATCGCCGACTGGCAGGTGGCCTCCCGTGAGAGCCTGCGCCTGCGCAGCGGAGGTCACACACGGCACACCTCCGGTGGCGGGGGCGCGACGGAGCACCTGGAGGCCGCGCTGGGCGAGCGGGCCCTGGCCGTGCACGTCGAAGCCGCCGCTCAGGCCTATCTGGCCCCGGAGTTCCCCGACTACGGGGGCAGGGCCGCACCCCAGGACATCTTCGGCCTCGGTGCGCTCGCCTACCTCGTCTTCACCGGCCGGCCGCCGGGCCGCAACCGCCGCGAGCTGAGCCGACAGATCCAGGAGCACGGCTGCCTCACCCCGGCCGCGGTGAGCGACGACGTCATTCCCCAGTTGGACACGCTCGTTCGCGAGGCCACCCGCCGTTCCCCCGGTGACCGCCTGTCGACGGTCCAGGCCTTCCTGCGCATGCTCGACCAGGTCGAGGAGTACCTGACCCAGCCCGAGGTCAAGACCGACCCGCTCACCGCACGACCCGGCGACGAGACCGAACAGGGGTGGAGGGTCCGGGAGGTCCTGGGCAAGGGCGCCACGGCGCGCGCCCTGCTCATGAGCGGGCCGAAGGGCGCGGAGGTCGTCCACAAAGTCGCCCTCAACTCCGGTTCGGCAGCCACCTCCCTGCGAGGAGAGGCCCAGACGCTCCGGATCGTGGGATCCAGCAACAGGATCGTGGCCCTGGCCCCCGCTGGAGCGGGCCAGGAGGCGGGTGTGCGCGAGATCGGCGAGCGCACCGTCCTGCCCCTGCAACACGCGGGGGAGAGCACCCTCGCGGACTACCTGTCCCGCCAGGGGGCCCTGGGCACCGGTGAGCTGCTCCGGTTCGGGCAACACCTCTTTGACGCGGTCGAGCACCTGGAGGTGAAGAAGGTCTTCCACCGCGACATCAAGCCGGCCAACCTCGGTGTCCAGGAGCCCCCCAAGCAGGGTCGTGCCCTGGTGCTCTTCGACTTCTCCCTGTCCAGGACAGCGTTGGAGAACACCGCCGCGGGCACCCGCGGCTACCTCGATCCGTTCCTCGGACCCGACCGCCCCTACGACGAGTTCGCCGAACGCTACGCCCTGGCCGTGACCCTGCACGAGATGGCCACCGGAGAACTCCCCGTGTGGGACGACGACGGAGTCGGCCCCGAGTTCCTGGCCGACGACGTCGAGCTTCCGCAACTCTCCGGCGACGCCTTCCCCGAACAGAACCGGACCCTCCTGCTTTCCTTCTTCCACCGCGCGCTGCACCGGCGGGTGGAGCGGCGCTTCGCCACGCTCCAGGACATGCGCAGTGCCTGGGAGGCGGCCCTCTACGCGGCCTCCCCGGTGGCCGAGACCGTGGTTGAGGACGAGGCAGCACGCCGACGCAACGCCGACAGCGCGGACCTGAACACGCCGTTGCACCTGGCCGGGCTCACCCCGCTCGCCCTGGACACCGCCACCCGGGTGCTGAAGTGCGAGACGGTGGGCGACCTGCTCACCAAACCCGTCCAGGATCTTCACCGCCTGCGCGGTGTCTCCCTGCCCACCCGCAACGAACTGGTCAAAGCGGTCACCGACTGGCGCAAGCGCCTGGACGTGGCCGAGTACGCGGTCGCCACGCGGTCCAAGCTGCCCCGTGGCGCTGACGGTGACGACAAGAGGAAGGCCACCCTCGACCAGGTGATCCGCCAGTTCATCCCGGCCTCCACCGATGCCAACGGACGGTGGGTGGGTGCGGTGCGCGAGCTGCTCGGCATCCCCGAGAAGGCCGCGGCCCGCACCGACTGGTGGCCCACCCACCGCAAGGTCGCCGAGCGTGTGGGGCTTCCTCAGGAACTCGTGGACCGGGACCTGCAACACGCCGTCACCTACTGGTCCAAGAGCGCCTCACTCCTGAGTTCGGTTCGCGACGACGTGGTGGAGATCCTCGCCCGCAACGGCCGTGTCCGCGAGGTCGGACAGATCGCCGCGGAACTGCTCACCCTGCGCGGCACCTCACTGGAAGGGGACGCCCGAGCCGCCTACGCGATGGCGGCGGTACGCGTGGCGGTGGAGTGTGAGGAGCGCCGCACCGACCAGAGGTTCGTCGTTCGCCGCTACGACCGCAAGGTATTGGTCGCACAGGTCATCGATGACGACCCCTCGGTCCCGGTGGAGGGCGAACTGTTCGACTACGCCGAGGCGCTCGCTCGTCGCGCGGACGAACTGGTGCGTGTCCGGTCCGGGGAACCCCTGCCCACCCCTGCCACGGTCCGGGAGGCCCTGCGCGCCGTCACCTCGCCCGAGGGAATGGAGCCCCTGACCGACACCGACCTGGTGCAGTTGGCCGCGGTGGCCTCCAGCCGTGCCGAGGTCACTCCTCGGCTGGAGCTTTACCCGGTCGACCTGGACCTGGAACGGGCGCTTCAGCTCACCCAGGCCGTCGGTTACCTGGGCGCTCCCGGTATCACCCCGCAGCAGGTACGCGACCGGGTGAGGGCCCGCTTCCCCGCGCTTGAGGCTCCCGGGGACGGGCAACTGTGGGACCTGCTGGCCGGCAAGTATCCCAAACTCCGCAAGCGTGAACACCAGGGCACCATCTATTGGTACCTGGAGCCAGAGCTGACCACCTACCAGCCCTCCACGCACACGGGACCACACCATGCTCCGGGGCAGCTCGACGCCGCCTCCGCCCGAGCCTGGCAGCAGTTGGAAACCTCGGTGGGAAGCGGGGGTTTCCGTGCGCTCAAGACGTGGATGCCCGACACCGAGCGCAGCGCCGAGGCCTTGGTCCGCGCCCCCGGCGTGGTGCCCTTCGACGTCTCCACCGAGTTCGTCGCGGTCGTCGACGAGGTACTGGGCGAGATCGGCGGCGACCTGAACTGGGATGTCCTGGCCGAGGCCGACAACAGTCGCCCCGCGGCCTTCGAACGCATGCTGGGAGACGTCTTTGAACGGCTCGGCCACCGGGTGCGTTCGGCGGGGGCCGCGGGGCCTGGCGAGGACGCTGTGGTGCTGCTGTACCGGGCGACCCCTCTGGCCCGCTACGCTCCGGGCCGCGCCCTGTTGGGCTCCCTCGTCCAGGAGGCACGCGAGGCGGGCACCAGCCCGTACGGACTGTGGCTGCTGTGCCCGATGCGCGGCCCCCAGGGGCCCGCGACCCTGGACGGTCACCCGGCGGGGATCATCAGTGACTCCGAGCAGGTGCTGCTGCCGAAGGGCTTCGCGGTACCGGAGGCCGCGCCGGCGGGCTGAACCGGTGTCGTGGCGCAGGGCGGTGAGCCCCCCGGTTGGAAGCATTGAGGCGGGTGAGGGTGCTTCTGGCACGGGGGTTCACCGGGGATGGCGGCTGACTGTCCACAGGTGCGGGAACTGCCGTGGCGCCCGGGGCGGTGCGCGCGGATAGTGGAGGGCATGAGCCCCATGCCCCAGAGCCCCATGGCCGCGGCCACCGTGACCGCGATCGGTCAGTACGGCGTCCTCTCCTATACCCAGGCCCGGGGGTGCGGGCTCACCAAGAACGACCTCCAGCGGCTGGTCCGGCAGGGGGAGTGGCTGCACCCCCACCGCGAGGTCTACGTCGTGCGGTCCCTCATGCCGGAGGCGCACAACCTCGACCGGCTGCGCTGCGTGGCCTTGGCCGCCCAGCTCGCGCTGGGGCTGTCCGCGTGCGCGGCCGGTCGGACCGCGGCGAGGCTGTGGGGGATGCGGGGGCTGGAGCCGTGGGACGGGCGCGTGGTCCACATGGCAGTCCCGGGGCTGAAGGTCCAGCGGCGACTGACCGGGGTGGAACTGCGCGGCTGGGACGTGCGGCCGGAGGAGACCACCGTGGTCGGGGGTGGGGCCGGTGGAGAGGGTGTCAGCGGGGTCGGTGGGGTAAGGGTTACCGATCCCGGGAGGACCCTGCGCGACACCCTGCCGGAGCTGGACCGGGAGACCGCCGTGTGCCTGATGGACTCCGCCCTCAACCAGGGACTACTCAGGGAACAGGAGATCGTGGCCCTGAACGATGCCGTTCGGGGGCGGCGGGGGTGCGTGGATGTGCGCCGGTGGTGGGGGCTGGCCGACGGGAGGTCGCAGAGTCCGCTGGAGACCCGGATCCGCCTGGTCTGCCGGGACGGCGGATCACCTCCTGACGAACTTCAGCGCCGCTTCACGGACTCCGGCGGCAGCACAGTCGCGGTGGTGGACTTCTGGTGGGAGGGGGCCCGGCTCATCGGTGAGGCGGACGGGATCGGGCCGCACAGCACCCCGCGTGCGCTGGCCAGGGACCGGGAGCGACAGAACGCGCTCCAGAGGCTGTACCCCGGGGTGCGTATCGTCCGCTTCACGTGGGCGGATCTGCGCAGGCCGGGGTACATCCTGGCGCTGGTGGCCGGGGGAGGGCGGGCCTCGGCGTGAGGGTGGGCAGACCCGTCAACCCATCGATCGCGCGCAGCAGCAGCGCGCGGGCCTCCTGGCCGTACCTGGCACCTCGTGCGCACAGGTCTTGACCCACCCGTGCAGTCTGCTGCCCCTCGAAAGGCGTCAACCGGTCGCATCACCGAGGTGTCCGGTGACAGCCTCACGTAGGTGCTCGGCTCTGGGGTCAGCCAGGCCCGACAGGGCTTCCAGCACTTCGCGCCAGTGTCCGCGTGCCGCCTCCGTTTCGCCGTTCCGGGACACCACGGCGGCCAGGCGGTCAAGGCATACCGCGAGGTTCCAGCGGGCCTTGTTCCTGCGGTATCCGCCTACCGCCTGGTGGAAGAACTGTGCTGCCTCGACCAGGCGTCCGAGTGACTGGTAGACCTCACCCGCGCCCTCGAAGGACTCGGATTCGCGCACGTGGTCGCCGATTGAGCGGTGCAGTGCAGCTGCCTCATGGAAACTCGCCAGAGCCTCCTCCGGTTGGTCGAGCAGCGTTTGGGCCCTACCAAGCTCCAAGAGCGCGAACCCCTCCCGGACCGGGTTGTCCAGTTCCCGGGCGACATCGAGAGCACGCTGCGCGTAGGACAGCGCGCGGTCGGTCGAGTCCAGTTCCCGCCATGCCGCACCCAGACAGGCCAGGCAGGCGAACTCGCTCATCCTGTTGCCGATCTCGCGGTGTATCGCGACAGCTTCCTCGGCCAGGGCCACTGATGCACGAAGATCTCCCGCATCGAGCAGTGCGTCCGCCAGGTTGCCGAGCGTGATCCCCGCCCAACGCCGCTCGCCCAGACGCCGGGCGATTTCGAGTGAGCGTTCGAAGTCCTCGCGCGCCTCGTCGAGCCGGTGCTCGCGCAGATGCGCCAGCCCCAGCGCGTTGAGCGACATGGCTTCCCCGAGCTCATCACCCAGCTCCTGCCGTAACCGAAGAGCCTGCCGATGGTGCGTGATGCCCTCCCGCATGCGGTGGGACTGTACGTACGCCATGCCCAGACTCTCCAGGAGGTCCGCTTCGGCCGCATGCTCCTGCTCTCGCCGGGCCGCACCGAGCCCGAGGAGGGTCGTGGCGATCCAGGCACTCATGGGCGTTCGGTACACGTAGACGTGTCTCAGTACGACCGGTAGGCGCCAGGCGATTCCGTCCATCCCTGCCCCGGCGGCGGCCTCGGCCATGGCGACCAGGTTCCTGCTCTCGGCCTCGAACCATCGGACCGCGTCCGTGTTGTCGGTGAACTCGCGAATGTCACCGGCAGCACTCTCGATCGAATCTGAGCCCGGCTCCAGCTGCCGCAGTGGTGAGTCCACCGCCCTGGCCGCGGCGTCAGCGGTGCGCAGGTACCAACTCAGCAGGCGCCCCAAAGCCTCTTGTTGACTCTCCGGTGGCTCCTCGCGGCGCGCCTGGTCCAGCGCGTAGGAACGCAGAAGGTCGTGGAAGCGGTACCGGTCCGGGCCGGTCTGTTCCACCAGGTGCGCGCCCACGAGCATGTCCAGAACGCGCCGTGCCCGCCGGACCGGTAGACCGCTGAGGACAGCCGCGGAGCCCGCGTCGAAGTCGTGGCCGGGATGCAGCCCGAGCAGCCGGAACAGGCGTGCGGTCTCCCCCGGTAGGGCCCGGTAGGACCAGGCGAAGACGGTGCGGACCGCGTCGGCTTCCTCCTCCTCGTCGGTGGCGAGGGCGTCCCAGAGAGCGGACTCGTCCCGCAGGTCCTGGATCAGCTCCGCCAAGGGCATGTGGGGTCGTCCGGCGGCCCGTTCGGCGGCGATGCGCAGGGCAAGGGGTAACTCTCCGCACAGACGGGCCAGCTCGGCGATTTCGTGTGGCTCATCGCGCGGCCGGTGGTTCTCGGTGACGTGTTCGAGGAGCTCCACGGCCTCCGCTGGCTCCAACGTACGCACGGTGAGACGCCGCGCTCCGTCCCGGGCGACCAACCCGGACAGTCGGTCCCGACTGGTGACCAACACGACGCACGCCGAGGACCCGGGTAGCAGCGGGCGTACCTGCGCCGCGGTCGCCGCGTTGTCGAGGACGACGAGCACGCGCCGTTCGGCCAGGAGGGAGCGGTAGAGGGCGGAGCGGCTGTCGACGTCCGCGGGTACGGCGTCCGCGGGCACCCCGAAGGCGCGGACGAAGCGTTCCAGCGCCTGATCCGGTTCGACCCGTGGGCCGGACCCGTATCCACGCAGATCCACGTAGAGCTGGCCGTCGGGGAAGCGGTCGCGCACCCGGTGGGCCCAGTGCAGGGCCAGAGCGGTCTTGCCGACACCGGCCGTGCCGGTGATGACGTGAACGGGAGCCTCAGAGCCGCCGGCGGAGTCCTCAGCGCGCAGGTGGGTGCTGAGCACCTCCAGTTCGCCCACCCGGTTCACGAATCCGTGCACGTCACCAGGGAGCTGCCCGGGTACGGGAGCGGAGTGCGCCGTCGGGCCCTGGCCGTGGAAGTGCACCCCGCCTCGGACGTCCCGCGCCTGCACCGCGCGGCCCGCGACCGCGCCCATCTGTGCACTGGCACTGGTACCGGGTCGCTCGTCGGGTTCCTCACCGGGTTCGGAGGGCCTGCGGTCAGTCACGGCTGAGCGCAGCCCCCTCAACGTCGCGCGGGAAGTAGCGCTTCAGATCCTCACCGGTCTCGTGGAGCGCGGCGATCTCGGCGCGGCACCGTGTGGTGGTGGCGTGGTCGGTGAACCGGACTCCGCCTCGGAGAACACCCTGATCGTCGTACCGGATTCTGTACGCCACCTCGTCGCCGAGCCCGACGATCTCGGGTACCTGGCCACTGTGTTCCCACGCCGCGAGGGGTTCGGGGGAGATGATCCGGACGTCCTCGCCGCACTGGGCTCGCAGATGGAGGGAGTGCAGTTCCCACAGCAGATACGTCGTGAAAGGCTTCTCCACGACACGAGTTCGTCGCAGCACGCATCCCGCTCGGGCGAGTTCGGCGAATTCCTCCCGCAAGGAGGAGCGGTTGTTCTCCAGAAGCCGGAGGGACTCATCGTGGCGTCCCTCCCGGAACGCCATCCAACTGTCACTTTCCGGCTGGTGGAAGACCTGCCGCCGTTCGAGCTTCCAGATGTCAGTGTTCCTGAGCGATGCCAGACGCCCATCGAAGTCGTCGAGATAGGGATCGAGCTCCAGCCGGTCACCGGAAAGGCCGTCGATGGTGTCAAGCATCAGGGATGTCCGCTTTCGCTGATATCAGGGTGTTGCGGGGGATGATGACCAGACGTTCGTCCTCTGCGATGGCGGCACCTGACGGCAGACGTTCCGCGTAGGCGTCGGTCAGGTCGCGCCCGATCACGGCGATGTCGCCGTTGTCGAGTTCCCAGATGTCGGGGCAGCCGCTGGCTCTGTCGGTGTTGCCCAGTTCGGCTGGAGACCTGCCCAGCCTCCGTGTCATGTCAGCGGACGGGTCCGCTTCCCAGGGACGTGTCATGGTGGCCCTCCTACGCGCTCTTGGAATCGGGGGTGAGCGCGTGCGAGAAAAATACCACGATGGTCGTGTTGAGCCAGGCTGGTATTTGTTCTCGGCAGCGAAGCCGACATGAACCGGAGCGGGTGCTGGAACCCGTGCCGGAAAGATGCGGCTATGCCGGTGAAGTATGCGGATGACGTGGTATTTGATGCCGGTGCTGCGTGCTGATGTGCAGTGAGGACGGTGGTGGTTTGTCTGGCTTCCTTCGGTGGCGTTCGAACTGCTACTCCGAGAAAAGCGAGCGCAAGAGTCCTCGGTCACCCGTGTGCTCAGATTTCGGGTCTGGGTGAAGCTGGCGAGGGTGCTGGCGCCGCTGGCCGATCCCAGTCTGAAGGCTCGTCGAAGGGCGAGGGCAGGGCAGCCGATGGTCGAGGGGGAACCGCGGCAAGAAGCAGTGAAGCAGTGTGGTGGTCGACGGGATACTACCCATCGACCACCACGTGTCGCCGAGGTCAGCTCTGGGAGGTGCGGGCGATGGTGAGGAAGGCGTCCCACTCGGCGGCGGGGAAGGGGAGGTGGCCCTTGGTGGGGTGCTTGGAGTCCCGCACGGCCGCGCCGCAGGGCAGGTCGGCGACCTCTACACAGTTCTGGCCATGCGCGCTGTAGCTGCTCTTGCGGAAGCCCGTGGGGATGTGGGCGACCTCGACACAGTTTTGGCTCTGGCCGCTGTAACTGCTCTTCCAGAACACCAGATCGTTGATCATCATTCGCTCTCTAGGGATTTCAGGAGGTCAGCGATGAACCTTGCTGACTGTGCGGTGCTCAGCGCCGAGCCCTGGACATCGCTGTAGGTAACAGTATGCTGCTCGACCTCTTCCGGTTCCTCCAAGAAAAGGCCGTCTGTAGCGGTGTCCACGAACACGATGGGTAGGTCCAACGGGTCTGGGAACTCAAGGATGCTGAAGGAAGCAACAAGTGCCGCATGTGCTCCGGCTGCGAACGGTAGGACCTGAAGGTCTACGTTGGGGAGTTCGGCCATGTAGAGCAGGTGGCGCATCTGCTCAGTCATGATCTCATAGCTGCCCATGGGGCGGCGTAGCGCTGCCTCATCGAGGACCACGCGGAACTTGGCTGGGTTGAAGCGGGTCAAGATCTCGCGTCGAGCCATGCGTGCCTGAGTACGGCGTTCAATCTCTTCCGCTCCCGTGTACCGCCCACCTTGAAAGACCGCATGGGCATACTCAGGAGTCTGAAGTAGCCCGGGGATCACTGAGGACTCGAAGGTGCGGATGGCGGATGCCTCCGCTTCGAAGTCCGGGAGTGACTGAGGTCCGAACACCTCCCGGTACTTCGACCACCAACCCCGGACCTTGGCGTCTTGCGCCAAAGCGTGCAGGGCTTCGCGCTTAGCCGGATCGCTGATCTTGTACAGCTCCAGCATCTTGTCGAGGTCATCGGGCTTGACCTTCTGAGTCTCAGCGTTCTCGATCTGGCTGAGCTTGCCAGCGGCCCACCCGAGTGCCTTGATCGCTTGGGTCGAGGTGAGCTTCGCATCAGCTCGTGCACGCTTGAGCTCGGCGGACAGTCGGCGGCGGCGGAGCGTTGGGCTGTGAGGGCGTTGCATGGCACCAGTGTAGCCCAATAGGTACGAGAATCGTTTTTCTCCGTTGACTTATCTGAGTCTCACACTTAAGCTCATGGTGTGGTCAGTGATCAGGGACTCACACAGAGTCTCTGTCGATCAGGCTACGCCGTGCCCCTTCCCTCTGCTGGGGAAACGCGAAGGTCTCACACCTGCGGGCACGTCGAACCCCCGTTGTCACTCCACTCACGCAAGGAGTCTGTTCGTCATGCCCGCAACCGCATCCCTGACTGGTCTGCCCGAGGTGACCGTCCCGCTCGGTGAGTTGGTCCCGCCGCGCTGCCGTCACTACTTCACCGGCGACGCCGACGTCCGCAGCTACAAGGCGCGCTGCTACTCCTTCGGCGGTTCCGTCCAGTACCTGCCGCTGGTGCGTGCCTTCCTGGCCACCTGTGCCGCCACCCAGTCCGAGGACTACCGCTATCTGTTCACCCTGCTCGGGTCCGAGATCGCGAACAACGCCGTCGAGCACAGCCGCTCGGGTGAGCCCTACGGCACCTACACCTTCAAGTGCGAACGGCGCGACGGCGGGCTGAAGCTGACCTGTCGCGACCAGGGTGCGCGCAACTGCGAGCAGGTCGAATCCGACCGGCGTTCGTACCTGCGCGCCCGCCCGAACGGGCTGGATCTGTCCGCTGAGTCCGGGCGCGGCCTGGCGCTGATCAACGCTCTGGCCACCTCCTGGGGTGACAACGGCATCCCCGACCACCGACAGGTGTGGTTCTTCCTGGCCTACGACCTGACCGACAACCTCTGGAACACCGCCGCGTAGAGCGCGGCTCATCAAGTCAGACGTGAAACGGGCCCAGGAGAGCGCGGCAACGCTCTTCCCGGGCCCTCCAATCCCAAAATCCACCACTGCTACATAGTGAGAAAGCAGGATCGATGACGCATCCTATCCCTGTCCCGCGACCCTCCAGCGACCCGCTGTACCGGACCCCGCTGCCCCTGCCGCCGCTGCCCCGGCGACGTCCGCTCATCGGCCCGTTCTGCCCGGCCTGCGAGCACCCCTCGTGCCGCAAGCGCCGCGCCCAGCGCCTGCCCCGCCTGGGCGGCCACTTGGCCGAGTACCAGCGAGAACACGCGTTCGCCGCCGCCCTCCAACGCCGTAACCCGCGCCTGGTCATCTGGTACGGGGAGAAAACCGGTTCCTACTGGGTCGCCTCCTCCACCGGCCTGGCCGAGGTTCCCGCCATCGGAACCCTCGCCCGCCTCCTGGAACCGGCACCCGTCCTCGCCTGACCCGGTGACTCTCTCAGCGGCGGTGGCCTGCCCCGCAATAAGGGTGGTCGCCGCCGCTTCACCGTTCCAGAGTGGAGTGGTTCATGTACCTACCGTGGAGTGGGCTTTTCGGGTGCGAGCAGGTGCATCCAGACGACAGAATAGAGGGGTACCCCGTCCCTCATCGTTGTTCTGGAGCCCCCATGGTCGATCATGCTCTGTTGCTGAAGGACCTACAGAAGCAGGTCCGCTTGCTGGAAACGGACCTACGGGAGCGCAGTGAGGACTCCACAGCGTTCAAGGGGTTCAACCGTGAGGGTGAGCTAGAGACCTTCGACGCGGCTCTGAAACGCGAGTACCAGGAGGCTCGTGACGCTGAACGCACCGCTACCACTGAGGGCGCGTGGCGTGAGGGCCAAGTGACCCAGGCCGCTGTGGCGTGGGTGCTGGCGACGGTGTTCGTCCGCTTCTGCGAGGACAACGAACTCCTGGAACAGCCCTTCCTCGCCGGACCGAAGGGCGAGCACGACCGGTACAACGTTGCTCAGGAACTCAAGGACGACTGGGTCCTCCAGGGGCGCAGCGAGAATCCGGATGCTCCCGAGCGGACCGATCGTGACTGGTTGGAGCACGCCTTCGAACAGATGAGCGTGTCAGCGGTGATGGCCGGACTGTTCGATAAGAAGCACAACCCGATGTGGAGCATCACGCCGTCTCACCAGGCGGCCAAGGCCCTGATCGACTTCTGGCGGTCTGTGGGCGACGATGGGCACCTCGTCCACGACTTCACGGACTCCGAGTGGAACACTCGCTTCCTTGGTGATCTCTACCAGGACCTGTCCGAGGCTACCCGCAAAACCTACGCGCTGCTCCAGACCCCCGAGTTCGTCGAGGAGTTCATTCTCGATTACACCCTTGAACCTGCGGTGGAGGAGTTTGGGCTTGACGGGAATCGGATCTACCAGTCTGAGAGCAAGGGTTTCCGCCTGATTGACCCGACCTGTGGTTCGGGGCACTTCCTGCTGGGGGCTTTCCATCGGTTGCTTGCCAAGTGGCGAGAGGCTGAGCCGGGTGCTTCCGATTGGGATCTGATTAGCCGTAGCCTGCGCAGCGTGCATGGTGTTGACAAGAACCCCTTCGCGGTTGCGATCGCTCGTTTCCGTCTCCTCGTCGCTGCTATGAAGGAAGGTGGAATCACGCGCCTGAGTTCGAGCACTCCAGAGTGGCCTATCATTGTAGCCACAGGTGACTCGCTTATCCATGGGCGTGGTGCTCCCGGCGAACAGGGGACACTCTTCGGTAGAGGGATTCACTATTACTCAACAGAAGATGTGCATGAGTATGTTCCTAGTCATGATATCCTTGGGTTTTCTAGCTATCACGCAGTGGTAGGTAATCCGCCTTACATTACTGTCAAGGATAAGCGAGAAAATCAGAACTATCGGGAATCTTACGGTCAAGTTTGTTCTGGTAAATACGCACTTTCGGCTCCTTTTGCTCAGCGGTTCTTTGATCTGGCTAAGATTGCTGGCGGATCTAGCGAAGTCGCGGGTTTTGTTGGCCAGATCACTGCCAACTCTTTCATGAAGCGTGAGTTTGGAAAGAAGCTCATCGAAGACTTCTTCCATATGAAAGTGGATCTGACTCGTGTTATCGATACGTCAGGTGCATATATTCCGGGGCACGGGACACCTACAGTGATCCTATTTGGGCGGAATCGGATGTGGCGAACGGGGAGCCCCATTCGTGCTGTTCTGGGTATTCGTGGTGAGCCTTCTCAGCCGGACGAACCCAAGATGGGGCAGGTCTGGCGGTCAATTACAGATCTCATTGAATCCCCTGGTAGTGAGAGTGAATGGGTGAGCATTGTCGATCTTGATCGAAAAGTTCTTAGTGCGCATCCCTGGAGCTTGAGTGGTGGTGGCGCCTCCCACCTGCTTTCAACTTTGGAAGCAAACGTGAAATTGAAGGAAGGAAAGATTTCCTCCATTGGCTTCTGTGATATCACGGGGGATGATGATGTTTTTGTCTTCGGATCTACTATTTCTGCAGGCTTGAAGTTGTCAAGAGTTCCCTGGAAGCCACTTGTGCTGGGGGATGCAGTGAGGGATTGGTCGAATTCCCCCGTGAATGTTCTGTGGCCATACAATAATGGGCTTCCAGATGATTCGCTTCGTGGGAGTGTTCATTTCTTTCCATATAGGTCAATTTTGCGATCAGGGTTGACTTTTGGGAAAACCCGCGAGCAGCGCAACCTTTCTTGGCATGAGCATACAATGCTCAACTGGAGTCGAGTTAATTCACAATTCTTGATTTCATTTTCCTTTGTGGCGACGCACAACCATTTCGTTCTTGACCGAGGAGGGAAGGTATTCAATCGTTCGGCTCCCGTGATCAAGTTGCCTGAGGGTACGACGGAGGAGCAACACCTGGAGTTGCTAGGGGTGTTGAACTCCTCGACGGCGTGCTTCTGGCTCAAGCAGGTGAGTCACAACAAGGGCAGCACAGTGGACAACAAGGGAGCGCGGCAGACAACGATCCCGTGGGAAAACTTCTACGAATTCACTGGTACCAAGCTTCAGGAGTTCCCGCTTCCCCAGAAGTTGCCGCTGGCACGTTCCCAGGAACTCGACTCCCTTGCGCAGAAGCTATCCTCCCTCGAACCCTCTGCCGTTGCTGCGACAGGCGCTCCTACTGCTGGCCGGCTTAGAGAGGTTCACGCTGAATACACCGCCACCCGTCAGCGTATGATTGCTCTCCAGGAAGAAATTGACTGGGATGTTTACCACCGGTACGGGCTCATCACTGATGCCCAACTCGCTGAACTGGCTATCCCGGATGCCGCTGACGTCCCATCCATTAACCTGGGAGAACGGGCCTTCGAGATCGTGCTGGCGCGTAAGATGCAGGAACGGCCGGATGAGGCTTCAATGGCTTGGTTCAACCGGCACCGTTCCACGCCCATCACTGAGATTCCCTCTCACTGGCCTGAGGCCTATCAGAACGTCGTGGCCAAGCGCATCGAACTCATCGAATCCGAGAAGAACATCGGCCTGATCGAGCGCCCCGAGTTTAAGCGCCGCTGGCAGTCCGAGCCCTGGGAGAAGAAGCAGAAGGCCGCCCTCAAGTCCTGGTTGCTGGACAAGTGCGAAGATCGGAGCCTGTGGTTCACCACCGATGACTACGGTGACGAGCGCGCCCGTCCGCTCTCCGTTCGCGGGTTGGCCAACCGGGTGCGTGACCTCTTCCCCGAGGCCGCCGAGGTTGCCGCGCTCTACGACCCCGCACAGGACTTTTCACAGGTCATTGCTGAGATCGTCAAGACCGAACATGTTCCCTACCTTGCTGCGCTCCGCTACAAGGACTCCGGTCTGCGTAAGCGCGCGGACTGGGAGCACGTGTGGGACGAGCAGCGAAAAGAAGACAAGCTCAACGCCGACTTGGAGGAAGGCGAGGAGGAGAAGCGTCTCGACATCCCTGTTCCGCCCAAGTACAAGTCCACGGATTTCCGCAAGAACGAGTACTGGGTCAACCGGGGCAAGCTCGACGTGCCCAAGGAGCGGTTCGTCTCCTACCCCGGAGCTGAGAGCGAATCCGACCCGACCCTTCTCCTGGGCTGGGCGGGCTGGGACCATGCCCAGCAGGCCGACGCACTGGCCACCCTGGCGCACGAGCGGCTCGAACAGGACGGCTGGGCAGAACAGCCGGACAAGATGACCCCGCTGCTGGCCGGGATCGTCGAGTTGCTGCCCTGGGTCAAGCAGTGGCACACCGAACCCGACGAGTACGGCGACACCCCCGCCGACCATGTCGAGGAGGACCTCACGGCCCTGCGCAACTCCACCGGCATCACCGACTCACAGATGCGGGGGTGGCGGCCCGCTCCTGCCACTCGGGGGCGGCGCAAGAAGGCCTGACCCGTTCCCCGCGTCAACCCTCCGTCGAAGGTGTGCGGTCCCGCGATGACAACCCGCGGGGCCGCACACCCGTCCCACAGGTGTGTTCCACCTATCCGGCACGGTGGCGGCTTCCCGGTCGTCCGGCCGCGAGCCCGTCGGCCACGGCTGTCCGTGCCCCTGTCCGTCTTCCCGGGCCGCAACGGTCAGCGGTCTCCCGGCAGTGCCCTCCAACAGGGCCTTCTGGCAGTGCTTTTCGCGCTCTCTGCCGTGTCCCTCTGTCACCACGTCGGCATAGGCTGGAACCCAGACAACTTCGGGAACCGCGTCCCACCCTCCTCGTGGCCCGCACGTGGTTCACCTCCCCCTGTAGACAGCAGAAAGGTGCATGGTGGCGACTCCTCCCCCTGGGCCGGGCAGCGCTGGCAGCGAACGGGTCGGCAACGGCCGGGTCATCAGCGACCTCATCGACATCCCGGTTGCCGTCCATGACGGTGACCTGGTCGTCAAGCTCACCGAGAGCACGTCGCAACGCCAGGCCCAGGCCATCGACACCTACGTCGTCACCGACCAGCTCGCGGAGTGCTTCGACAAGGCCCTGGAGACCATTCGCTCCTCCGTCGCCGACGGCAAGTCCCAGGCCGCCTACCTGCACGGCTCCTTCGGCGTGGGTAAGAGCCACTTCCTGTCCGTGCTCTCCGCGATCCTGGACCACCACCCCGACGCCCGCGGCAAGGAGGGGCTGGCCGACACCGTCGCCAAGCACGACACCTGGCTGGCCGACAAGAAGTTCATCGAGGTCAAGTGCCACCTCATCGACCCTGAGGTCTCCCTGGAGACCAACATCCTGGGCGGCTACGTCCGTCAGGTCCGCGCGGAGTACCCCAACGCTCCCGTGCCGCCCGTTTACCGGGCCGACGGGCTGCTCGCCGACGCGCGCGCCATGCGCGAGCGGGAGGGCGACGAGGCGCTCATCGCCCAGCTACCGCCGCGCACCGCCGATTCCGGAGCCGAGGGAACCGCCGCTGATCCCGGCCGCTGGGGCAAGTACGGCGGCCCGGATTTGTGGACCACCGAGATCCTCGACCGGGCCTTCGCGGTCCTGCCCGGCACCAGCGACGGCGCTGAGCGGTCCCTGCGCGAGGAGCTCATCAGCGCGCTGCTCAAGGGGCCCTTCCAGCGCTTCGCCGACACCGTCGGCGACTCCGGCGACGCCTACGTCCCCATCGATGAGGGCCTGTCCATCATCAGCCGCCACGCCAAGGAACAGCTCGGCTGTGACGCCGTCGTCCTGCTCCTGGACGAGCTGATCCTGCGCTTCACCGCCTTCATCGGCGACGAGGGCCGCATCAACGCCGAGATCCAGAAGATCGCCAAGCTCGTGGAGTCCTCCCGCAGCGAGAGGCCCGCGCCCATCGTCAGCTTCGTGCCGCGCCAGCGCGACCTGCGCGACCTCGTGGGCCTGGGCGGCGGCACCGAGGGCGTCTCGCAGGCCATCAGCTACTGGGACGGGCGCTTCGGCCACATCAAGCTCGCCGACGCCAATCTGACCGAGGTGGTCCGCCACCGCCTCATCAAGCCGCGCAACGCGGAGGCCGCAGCCGAGATCGACACGGCCTTCGAACGCGTGCTCAACACCCGCGCCGAGGTCCGCGACGCCCTGTTGGACACCGAGGGCGGTGACACCAGCACCTGGGAGGACTTCCGCGCCCTCTACCCGTTCAGCCCCGCCCTGCTGCACGTCATGGTGGACCTGTCCGCCGCACTGCAACGCCAGCGCAGCGCCCTCAGGCTCCTCCTCCTGCTGCTGGTCAGGCACCGCACCACCCTGCCCGTCGGCCAGATGGTGCCGCTCGGCGCGCTCTTCGACGTGCTCTTCGAAGGCGAGGAGCGTCCCTTCAAGGACCACCTCAGCTCCGAGTACGCCAAGATCCGCGCCTTCTACCGCAACAAGGTGCTGCCCTGGCTGCGCAAGCGGCACGAGGCCGACCAGGTCGAGATCAGCGACCTCGACGTGCGCTCCCAGTTCCGCCGGGAGGACCTGCTCGTCAAGACCCTGCTGCTGAGCGCCCTCACCCCCAACGTGCCCGCCCTGAAGGACCTGACCGCGGGCCGGGCCATCGCCCTCAACCAGGGCATCGTCAAGGCCCGCCGTTCCGGCCAGGACGTGCACACCGTCACCGAGTTCTTCAAGCTCATGGCGGCCCAGTTCGGCGAGGTGCGGGTGGGCGCCCAGACCAGCGACCCCACCGTCTCCCTCAACCTGCTGCGGGTGGACACCGAGTCGCTCATGCGCAGCGCCTACCCGGCCGCCAACGACCACGCGCTGCGCCAGCTGTTCAAGCGCCTGCTGTGGAAGGAGCTCGGACTCGATGAGGGGGCCGAGCGCACCAACGTGGTCTGGCGGGGCACCCAGCGCACCGTTGAGATCGTCTTCGGCAACGTGCGCTCCACCGACGACATGGGCCGCGAGGAGTTCCAGCCCGTCACCCCCCATGCCGTGCGGATCGTCCTGGACTATCCCTTCGACGAGGGGGGCCACAACCCCTCCGAGGACCGCCACCGGGTCCAGAAGCTGCGCGAGGAGTTCCCCCAGCCGCCCGCCACCCTGGTGTGGCTGCCCACCTTCCTGTCCCCGAGCAGGCTGGAGGACGCCCGCCGCATCCTCATGATGGAGTACCTCCTCCAGCCCGACGTCATCGAGGAGAAGGCGCCCGATTGGAGCAGCGACGACCGGCGCGAGGCGCGTGCCCAGCTCGACAACCAGCGCAACCAGCTCACCAACCAGATCAGCGCCCTGCTGCGCGGCGCCTACGGGTTGATCGAGACAGGTCGGGACAACAGCGACTACGGGGCGCCCGCCGACCCCAACATCGAGCCGCTGACCCCGTCCCTCAACATCCCGCTGGAGGCTGGGAGCCAGTTCCCGGCCGCCCTGGAGCGCATCACCCGCAAGCTCCTGGACCACCTCTATCCCGAGCACCCGGACTTCTCCATCGGCACCGGCAAGACCCCCGTGCGCCGACCCGACCTGTCCACGGTCCTGAACGCGGTCGAGGCGGCCAAGGCCGAGAAGCTGCACAACTACACCCCGCCCAAGACCGACCTGTCGGCCCTGCGGCGGATCGCCGACCCGCTGGAGATCGCCAAGGTCACCGAGGTGTTCGTGCTGCGCGACGAGTGGGTGCGCAGGCTCGACAGGTACGCGAGCCTGGACCGGGCCGACACCACCGACGTGAGCGTCGCCGACCTCAAGAAGTGGATCCGTGACCGCGAGGACGGCCGGGGCCTGCCCGAGGACGTCGTCGACCTGCTCGTGCAGGTCTACGCCATCCAGAGCGACCGGGCCTGGATCCGCGCGGGCAAGCGCTACACCGGTGTCGGGTTCGGCCAGCTCAGCGGCGACATCGTGCTGCGCCGCCAGGAACTGCCCTCGGAGGAGGACTTCGACCGCGCCAACGAGCGCGCCGCGAAGATCTTCGGGCTCACCCGCCAGCCCGTCCTCAACGCCCGGGCCGTCCAGCGCATGGCCGAACAGCTCAAGGAGCAGGCCGGACGCTGGCAGGTGGCCTCGGAGAGCCTGGTCAGGGAGCTCACCCGGCACACCCACGTGCTCGGCCTGGACGAGCAGGCGCCACGGCTGCGCACGGCCAGGGCCTGCGACGAACTGCTGAACCGGCTGCGCGGGCTGGCCGACGACACGGAGCTGGTCAGCGCGCTCGGACAGGCCGACCTGCCCGAAGAGGCGCCCGTGTACAAGACCAGCATGGCCGGGGCGGCCAACCTCGCCCAGGCGCTGGACGCCGTCCAGTGGGACATGCTGGACGCCCTCCAACAGATCGCCCAGGAGGGCGGGGACGACTCCGAGCAGGCCGCCCGTATCCTCGCCGACCTCCAGGAGGCCGCGCGCCACAACGAGCACGGCAAGCGTCTGGCCACCGTGCTCAGCGCCACCAACAGTGCGGTCGTCGCACTCCTGGTCAAGAAGACCCCGCGCCCCGATCCCCGGCCCTCGGCCGGCGGCGGCACCGGATCCGGGTCCGGTCAGGGCCTCACCGGGACCGGCACGGGACAGGACGGCCGGACCGACCCGGTTCGAGTCTCCGACCACTGGGTGCGGATCGACCCCGACACCGACGTCGCCGCGGCCGTCGCCGACCTGCGCGCCGCACTCGACATCGCCCCGGGCAAGAGCATCCAGATCACCATCCGGGAGGCCGAGTGAGTACCGTCACCCACGGCAGCGGCCCGGCCCCGGCGGCTCCGGCCCTGGGCCGGGTCACCGAGGAGGCCGTGCTCAGCGCGCTGGAGCGGGTACTGAAGGCCGAACGCAAGAGGGTGTCCAAGGGCCACCCCGCCTCCGCCTCCCGTGTACTCGCCCTGTCCGCGGACCCGCACTGGGACGGACCGGAGACTCTCACGCTCGCTCACGAGGGCGTCAATCTGACGGTGCGCGTGGCGGGCGCCGACAGCGTGCTGGCCGCCGTGCGCGCGCTCAGCCTGCCCCGTGGTGCGGACGAGTACCTGGTTCTGCTCACCCCGCGTGAGCCCGCCGAGTTCGGCGAGGCCCTGCTGGGCCGCTTCCTGGGAGAGGACGTCCTGCGCCTCAACAGTTGGGAGCTGCTCGCCACCGACCTGCGGATCACTGGTGTCGACCCCCGGCTGTACTCCCGGCACTGGAGCTGGCTCGCCGACACCCTGCGCGGTATCCGCGCCACCCGGCCGCTGCGCCTGGGCGCGGGCGTGCTCAAACTCGAACAGGCCCTGTCCATCGCCGTCTCGGTCCGCTTCGGCCGCGAGCCGGGTGACCAGATCGACGGGGCCGCGCTCCTGGAGTGGAGCCGTGACCCCAACGCCGTCACCGCCTTCACCCTCCTGCACGAGAACGAGCGCAACGCGCTGCGCGACGCCGTGGAGCGCAGTCTCGGAGCCGTCCCCCGGGTGCTCTTCCGGTTGCTGGACCGGGGCCAGGTCCTGGACGCCGTCCCCATCGGACTGGCCCTGTCCGAACTCGCCGACGCGGCCAAGCACGACCAGAGCGCCCACACCGCCTGGATCCGCGCCCAGGAACGCTACTTCGGTGTACACCAGCCCGGCGCCGAGGACACGGCCGACTTCTCCCTGGCCTGTGTCGCCGCCCTGCTGCGCCTGCTCGACGGACACGAGCAGGCGCAGGCCGCGGAGACCATCCGCCGTGCCGAGGAACTCCTCGCCGAACTCGACGCCGTCCCCGTCGCGCGGGCCAGCCGCCTGCTCGACGCCGGCCTGCACAGCCGCCTCGCCGACCTGGGACACCAGATCACCCTGGCCCTGGGCGGCTCCGGCGACGCGGCGGAGGACTCCCTGCCCCTGCCGCAGGACCTGCGTGAGGTGGAGGCGGCCCTGGAGCGGCTCCGGAGTCACCGCCGTCACGATCCGGGAGAGGCCGAGGGCCGGGCCGCGCTCGACGCCGTCCGACTCCTGCGCCGCCTGGCGGGCGGGACGGCGCAGCGGCCGCTGGGGGCGGACACCCCCACCACCGCCCACCAGTGGATCCAGGTACACGTGCACCACACCGGATGGGTGGACCGCGCCGCCTCCGGCATCTGGCACACCGGTACCCAGATCCCCGAACTGCACCAGGCTCTGGAGGCCCTCTACCGCAGGGTCCGTGCCTGGCGGGCACTGGTCGACGCCGAGTTCGCCCGGGTGGTCAACCGGTGGAACGGCAACCACGCCCCCAGCGATGCCCAGCCGCGCGCCGAGAACCTGCTCGCCCAGTTCGTCCGTCCCCTGACGGCGGACCGCGCGCCCCTGGTCGTCGTCCTGGACGGAATGAGCGTCGAGGTGGCCGTACAGCTCGCCGAGGAGGTCAACGCACGCGGTCGCCTGGCCGAGATCGGCCGTGTCAACGGGGAGACGGCTGGCAGGGAGGGTGCGCTGGCCACCGTTCCCTCCACCACCAACTGCTCCCGTGCCTCCCTGCTGACCGGCAGCCTCACCGTCGGCAAACAGGACAAGGAGAGGTCCGGTTTCACCGCCCTGTGGGCCACACCCTCCTTCGGACGCCGCTCAGCGGTCCTGTACCACCAGCGCGACCTGGAGAGCGGTGCGGGACTGCACCTGCCGCCGAAGGTGCAGGAGGCACTCGACGAGACCGACACCGTGGTCGGTGTCGTCCTCAACACCATCGACGACGCCCTCGCCAAGGGGCGCGAGGGCAACAGCCAGATCTGGGAGCTGCACCACGTCGGCAAGCTCGGGACGCTGCTGGACGCGGCGGCCCGGGCCGGGCGCCCCGTCGTGCTCACCTCCGACCACGGGCACGTGTGGGACCGCGGGGACGGCGCCAAGACGCAGTCGGGGGAGTCCGCCCGCTACCGCACGGGAGAGGCGGGCACAGGAGAGGTCCTGGCGACCGGGGACCGTGTCCTGCTCGGTGACGGACGCCTCGTCGTGCCCTACCGCGAGGACATCCGCTACACCGATCGCAAGGAGGGCTACCACGGCGGTTTCAGCGCCGCCGAGATGGTCATCCCCGTGCTGGTGTTCCTGCCCGCTCCGGACGAGACGCCCAAGGGCTGGGACCGGCTCGCCCCCGGCCGGACGGAGCCCGTGTGGTGGTCCCGGCCCCTGGAGGGCACTCTCGTTCCGGCCGCGGCGTCCTCGATGGACAACACGGTCAGGGGTGGCACCTCCGCGGCCGTTCAGGCCCCAAACATTGCCGTTACGACTCCGGGCACGTCCAGTAAGGCCAGAGGCGCCGCCGGAGGCGGGCGTTCACGCAGGCAGGCCGTGCCCGACCAGACCCCCGCCCTGTTCGGAGACGACGCCGTCGCCCCGCGCACCCTGGGCACCAAGGTGGTCGGGTCGGCCCAGTTCGAACTCAGTCGCAAGCGTGTGGCCAAGGCGCCCTCCGCCGAGGAGATCGCCGCCGTCATCGACGCCCTCGTCGCCGGTGAGGAGACCCACCCGCGCCTGCCGGTCAGCGCCGTGGCCCGGGCCGCGGGCAAGCCCGAGGCGACCCACCGCGCCGCGCGCTTCGTGAAGATGGTCAGCAAGGTCCTCAACGTCGAGGCCTACCCCGTGCTCACCCTGCACGACGGGGAGCGCAACGCCGAACTCAACACCGCACTGCTCCGGCAGCAGTTCCTGAGTGGAGGGAGCTGACCATGAACACCGTCAGCCCGGTACGCCGAGAAGAGGTCGTCGGCGCGCTGCGCCGCGGCACCGTGCCCCATGGCGGACTCGACCTGTTCGCCGTGGGGCTGGAACGCTTCGAGAGCGTCCTGGACAGGGAGCTGGACACCGTCACCGCCGGAGGCGCGGGATTCAAGGCGGTGCGCGGCGAGTACGGCTCCGGCAAGACCTTCTTCGTCCGCTGGCTGGGGGAGCGCGCCAAAAGGGCCAACTTCGCGGTCACCGAGATCCAGATCTCCGAGACCGAGACTCCGTTGCACCGGTTGGAGACCGTCTACCGGCGTCTGACCGAACGCCTCACCACCGCCACCCAGCCTCCCAGCGCGCTGCGCGAGATCGTGGACAACTGGGTTTACGCCCTGGAGGAGGACGTTCTGGCCGCCGGGGAGGTGGACGAGGACGACGAGGAGGCGCTCGACGCGGCCGTTCTGGAGCTGCTGGAGCGGCGCCTGGCCGAGGTCGCGGCCACCAACCCCGGGTTCGCCGCCGCCCTGCGCGGCTACCACCGTGCCCAGGCCGCAGGCGAGGCCGCCATCGCCGAGGCCCTCATCGCCTGGCTGGGCGGACAGCCCAACGTCGCCTCGGCCGCCAAGCGCTACGCGGGGATCAAGGGCGACCTGGACCACTTCGGCGCCCTGGCCGCGCTCAAGGGGCTGCTCGTGCTACTGCGCGACTGCGGTCACCCCGGGTTGCTGGTGGTCCTGGACGAGCTGGAGACCCTCCAGCGCGCCCGTACCGACACCCGGGAGAAGGGGCTCAACGCACTGCGTCAGCTCCTGGACGAGATCGCCAACAACCAGTTCCCCGGGCTGTACCTGGTGATCACCGGTACCCCTGCCTTCTTCGACGGGCCTCAGGGAGTCCAGCGCCTGGCCCCCCTGGCCCAGCGGCTGGCCACCGACTTCCTGCCCGACCCGCGCCACGACAACCTGCGCGCCGCCCAGGTCCGCCTCACCGGGTTCGACCTGGACAAGCTCCACGACCTGGGGGTGGCGGTACGTGAGCTGTACGCCGAGGGCGCGGACGATCCGCAGCGCGTACGCGGCCGGGTGGACGACAGCTACCTGCTGGCCTTCGCCGAGACAGTCGCGGGCGAACTGGGCGGCAAGGTCGGCATCGCGCCGCGTCTGTACCTGCGCAAACTCGTGGACGTCATGGACCGGGTGGACCAGAACCCCGACTTCGATCCGAGGCAGCACTACAGCCTCACCGTCGGCGGCAGCGAACTCACCGAGGTCGAACGCGGAGCCCACGTGCAGCGGGCCGCCAGCGCCGACGAGGTGGAGCTCGACCTGTGAGCGACGTTCCCCGGGATGCGGGCGAGGCGGACGAAACCGGCGCGGGTTCCGTGCCGGAGGGCGGGAACCCGGAGCCGGGCGGCACGGCCGGTCCCCAAGAGGACGCCGACGCCGCCGGGGGGCGTGGAAACCCTCCGGCGGACGGCGCGGCGGCGAGCAGCCTGGACCTGATCCACCCCACCCTGGCCCACCACGTCGTCAACACCCTGGGCTGGCCGGGCCTGCGCCCCCTGCAACGCGAGGCCCTGGCCCCGCTCATCGACGGCGACGACGCGGTTCTGCTCGCGCCCACCGCCGGAGGTAAGACCGAGGCGGCCCTGTTCCCGCTGCTCACCGCCATGGCCGGGCGGACCGGGGACGGGTTATCACTGCTGTACGTGTGCCCCATCAAGGCCCTGCTCAACAACCTGCTGCCGCGCGTGCAGGCCTACGCCGGGTGGCTGGGGCGCACCGCCGAGCTCTGGCACGGCGACGTCACCACGGCCGGACGCCAGCGCATCCTGCGTAACCGCCCCGACATCCTGCTCACCACCCCCGAGTCCCTCGAATCGATGCTGGTGAGCACCAAGGTTGACCACCGGGCGTTCTTCGCGAACCTGCACGCGATCGTGGTGGACGAGGTGCACGCCTTCGCCGGGGACGACCGGGGGTGGCACCTGCTCGCCGTCCTGGAACGGCTAGGTCGGGTGGCCGGGCGGCCCGTCCAGAGGGTGGGGCTGTCGGCGACCGTCGGCAACCCCGACGAGCTGCTCACCTGGCTCCAGGGATCGATGGTGGGCAAGCGCCCGGGACGGGTGATCGCCCCCGGGGTGCACCTGCCCTGGCTGGGGCAGGAGCCCGAGGATCCACCGCCCGGGGAGGTCGAACTCGACTACGTCGGTTCCCTGACCAACGCCGCCAAGGTCATCGCCGCGCTGCACCGGGGTGAGAAGCGGCTGGTGTTCTGCGACTCGCGCAAGTACGTGGAGGAACTCGGGCACGCGCTGTGGGGGCTGGGCGTGACCACCTTCCTGTCCCACGCCTCGCTGGCCCTGGACGAGCGTCGCCGTGCCGAGGCCGCCTTCGCTGAGGCCCGCGACTGCGTCATCGTCGCCACCAGCACTCTGGAACTGGGCATCGACGTCGGCGACCTGGACCGGGTCATCCAGATCAACGCCCCGGGAACGGTTGCCTCCTTCCTCCAGCGCATTGGAAGGACGGGGCGTCGGAGGGGGAGTGCCCGCAACTGCCTGTTCCTGGCCGTGGATCAGGCGGGGCTACTGGATGCGGCCGGACTGCTGCACCTGTGGGGACGGCACTGGGTGGAACCGGTCGTGCCCACCCCAGAGCCCCGGCACATCGTCGCCCAGCAGTTGCTGGCGCTGTGCCTCCAGGAACCCGAGGTGGCCGAGAACCTGTGGCCCGAATGGTGGGGGGACCTGGAACCCTTCCACCAGTGCGCGCCCATCGCCGCCCACCTGGTCCGGGAGGGCTTTCTCGACCTGGACGGCGGGCTGATGATGATCGGTCCCGAGGCCGAGAAGCGCTTCGGGCGCCGCCACTTCATGGAACTGACCAGCGTCTTCACCGCGCCGCCGCAGTTCACCGCCCTGCACGGGCGCGTCGAGATCGGACGGGTGGACCCCGCGTTTCTGGCCGCCGACGAGGAGCAGACCGGTCCGCGCCGCCTGCTGCTGGCCGGGCGCACCTGGATGGTCACCTGGGTCGACTGGCGTCGCCAGCGGTGCCAGGTGGAGCCGGTCGAGGGCGGCGGTGGCAAGGCCAAGTGGGATTCGGGCGGTCACCTGGGCTCGGTCTTCGAGCTCACCCGGGCCGTGCGCGAGGTGTTGCTGGGCGCCGACCCCAAAGTGAGGCTCACCCAGCGGGCGGCCAGGGCCCTGGCCCAGGCGAGGGAGGACCACCTCGACCTGGTGCACCCCGGCGGGTCGGTGATCGTGCGCGGGGTGGGCGGCGACCTGCGCTGGTGGACCTGGGCCGGGGCCAAGGCCAACCTGACCCTGATGGCCACCCTCGGGCCCGCGGCCGATCCCAAGCAGCAGCCGAGCGACGCCTGCCTGCGCCTGAACGCCGACCTGGACCCGCGCACCTGGGCGGCCGTCAGGCGCGGTGCGGCCGAGCGGATCACCCTGCCCGACGTGGCCGTGCGTGCCCTCAACGGCCTCAAGTTCAACGCCGCCCTGCCCAAGCACCTGGCCGAACGCACCCTGTCGGCGCGGCTAGCCGACGTGGACGGGGCGCGCGCTCTGCTGGACGAACCCACCCGCTTCGTTCAACTCTGACCCCGCTGTCCCCCAATCCGGCAACGAAGACAGGATCACCCATGGCGGTAGACACCTTCGACAGCACCAAGGAGTTCCTGGAGGAACTGCTCAAGAAAGTGGCCGACGGACGGATCCAACTCCCCGACTTCCAGCGAGGATGGGTGTGGTCCCATACCGGGATCGCCAGTCTCGTCGCCTCCATCTCCCAGGGATATCCGGTCGGTACGCTCATGTTCCTCCGGACCGGAGGGAAGTCCCGGTTCAAGCAGAGGGCGGTCGAAGGGGTGAGCCTTTCCGGTCCGAGGGAGGCCGAAACCCTCATCCTCGACGGTCAGCAGCGGATGACCTCCCTGTACCAGGCCGTCTCCCTCAGGGCCCCCGTCCAGACCCACGACGAGAGGGGGAAGAAGGCCACAGGCTGGTTCTACCTCGACATCGAGGCGGCGGTGGACCCGGAAGTCGACCGCGAGCAGGCCGTGAGGTTCCTGCCCGAGGACAGGATCGTCCGGAACTTCCGCAAGGAGGTCATCCTGGACTGTTCCACCCCGGAGAAGGAGTACGAGGCCAAGCTCTTTCCCCTCAACCAGATCCTGGACTCCAGTGACTGGGCGGAGGAGTTCCGGGAGCACTACGACTACGCCAAGCCCGTCCGGGATCTGTGGAAACTCTTCGACACCGAGGTCGTCAAGCGTTTCGAGAAGTACCAGCTCCCGCTGATCGAACTCGGCAAGGAGACACCGCGTGAGGCGGTGTGCCAGGTCTTCGAGAAGGTCAACACCGGCGGTGAGGCGCTGACCGTGTTCGAGCTGTTGACCGCGACCTTCGCCGCTGACGAGTTCGAGTTGCGTCCGGACTGGGAGGAACGGCGGAACACGTGGCTCAGGGACAGCCGCTACAGGGTGCTCGAACAGGTGAAGGACACCGACTTCCTCCAGACCGTCACACTGCTCGCCACCCAGGAACGGAACCACGTCTGGCGGGCGGGAGGCGGGGACCCGGACCGGGCGCCCAGGGTCGGGTGCCGTCGCACGGAGATGCTGAGGCTCTCCCTGGAGGACTACCGGGGGTGGGCGGACAGGACGGTCGAAGCGATGCTGAGGGCCGCACGGTTCCTGTACGGCCAGTGCGTGTACGACACGAAGTTCCTGCCCTACGGAACCCAGATCATTCCCCTCGCGGCGATCTTCGCGACCCTCGGCGAGGAGGCGGAGACACCCTTCGCGCAGGAGAAGATCTCGCGGTGGTTCTGGTGCGGGATCCTCGGTGAGATGTACGGGGGTAGCACGGAGTCCCGCTTCGCCAGGGACCTGCCCGATGTCGTCTCCTGGGTGCGAGGTGAGGCCTCCGTACCGCGCACGGTCGAGGAGGCACAGTTCTCCGCCGGACGCCTGGAGACCCTGCGCACCCGCAACAGCGCTGCCTACAAGGGCATCTACGCTCTCCTGCTCAAGCGCGATATCAGCGACTGGCGGACGGGGACGAACATCAAGGAGGACACCTACTTCGATCACGCCGTCGACATCCACCACGTCTTCCCACAGAAGTGGTGCGAGGACCAGGGCATGTCACGTGACTGGTATGACAGCATCGTCAACAAGACGCCCCTGTCGGCCACGACCAACAGGTCCATCGGAGGACATGCGCCCAGCTCCTATCTTGAGCGCCTCCAAGGGGCCACGAAGAGCTCCTCCGAGCAGATGGACTCCTATCTGGAACGACACCTGATCGACCCCGTGCACCTGCGCTTGGACGACTTCGAGGCCTTCTACGAGGCTCGTTCCGCGCTCCTGATCAACCTGGTCGCCGAGGCTATGGGCAAGCCCGTCACCCCAGTGGAGGAGTAGGGGCCAAGGGCACGGCCCTGCCTCCCCCATGGGTGGCGGGCCGTGCCCGAGAGAATCCCCGTATCCACGGAAAGCACGGAGACGGGCACCGACGCGGAAGGCATCCGAGATCGACACGGCCTCCGGCACAGCCGAGGAAAGGTAGGAACTCCGTGCCCACAGAATCCGTACCGCTTTCACTTCCTCCAGGTATCGAGGCGTTCGTGACCTACCCGGAAGGAAAGGGCCCTGGCCGCGACCGTAAGGGGCGGCTGAGAGTGCGCCGGGTCACCCTCACCGCCGAACACCGGGGACAGGGCTTCGACCCTCCGGCTGATCTGTCCAAGAAGGACCTGGTCTGGCTGCTCAAAACCGGCCATGGCAAGCGGTTGTGGAAGGGCATCGAGACGCGTTGGGGCGCGAAAGCCGGGACACGACTGGAGAAACTGGTCCGATGCGGGGCGATCACGGTCGACGTCCCCGTGGACGACCATCGGCGCGTGGGCGTGCCCATCTCGTTCTCCCTAAGCGATGCGTGGGCCCAGTTCGCCCCCGACAAGCTGAGGGACCTGACCGGAAACGAAGAACCGGCTACGGCACGCGGGGCTCTGCTCGAACTCATCTCCGAAGTCGAACAACTGAAGGATGAGTACGTACTCCTGGCGGCACAGGACCTCGACGCTCCCTTGTCGGCCCCGGAGAGCTCGCAGAC
Source organism: Nocardiopsis sp. TRM 82005 (assembly GCF_056312425.1). Classification (NCBI taxonomy): domain Bacteria; kingdom Bacillati; phylum Actinomycetota; class Actinomycetes; order Streptosporangiales; family Nocardiopsidaceae; genus Nocardiopsis; species Nocardiopsis sp. TRM 82005. Next base: position 15,948 of record NZ_JBWDTQ010000013.1, on the reverse strand, counting down.
GGGGACTTCGTCCTGGTCCCCCTACGAGTTCGCGCTGCGTCTGGCGCACTGGTGGTGGACCGAGCACGACCGCACCCGAACGCCGGTGCCCACCGAGGCCCTGGCGCATTCACATGCCCACAGCAGGGGGACCAAGGAGAACTGGAGGTCTCCGGCACGTATCCAAGCGTTCGAGAACCTCATGGGAGCGCCTTTCTCCGATTTTTTCGAGGGAGTCGACTACGACATCCGGGTGCGCGGTCCACTGAGCTGGTTCGACGGGACGACTCTGGCCGACGCGCGTGCGGCCCGGCCGTGGGTGGCGCTGCCCTCCAACGGTGTACGCATCATGGGTGCCGTGGAAACCGCTGGAGCGGTGGGGGTGCTCGTGGTGGAGAACCAGCAGACCTTCCACGTGGTGAGTAAGGAGGAGCGCATCACCCGGGAATGGATCTGTGTGTGGGGCAAAGGGAAGGCCAGCACCGGTGTCATCGAGTTCCTCCGTCTCCTGGCCCCGCTACCCGTCGCCGCATGGGGCGACCTGGACGCCTCCGGCATCGGCATCATCGTGGACATCGAGCGCCGCGTCGGGCGTCCGGTGCATCCCGTCGGAATGGACGCCCACTACTGGCTGTACGGCCCCTACCTGCGCATCGCCGAGAAGAACCGTCAGGACAACATCGCCTTGGCCGACTCGCTGCTCGACCGGGTCCCAGCCGGGTTGAAGCCGTTGACCGAACAGATCGCCAGCCATCCCGAACACGCGGGGAAGGTCCTCGAACAGGAGGGGCAGCATCCCAAGGTCCTGCCCCTCCTGCCGGGACTACTCGACCAGGTCCTCGACGCCCACCGTGCCGAGTCCTGAACGGTTGGCCCGTAGCCAGTAGGCGATGTGTTCCACCCGCCGGGAGCGCTTGTCGTATCCCCACGAACGGGTCGGCCGGTTGTGGGGATCGTTGGGCGAGGCGTGGTGGAACCACAGGATCTGCCCGCAGTGCCCGGCGGCGTCCTGGATCACGCTGTCCTGACAGGTGCCGAGAATGGTGACCTGCTTGTCCACCGCCACCTGTTGCAGCGCCCGGAGCACGTCCTTGCGGTTCTCGTCCCCCAGGCTGTTACCGAGTTCGTCGAGGATGAGCACCCGCCCCGGGGTCTCGTCGTCGGCCAACAGCGCGGCCAGGGCCAGTTGGATGGCGAAGACCTTGATCTGCGCGCCGTTGGCCACCTGGCGGTAGGAGATGTAGCCGCCCTGGTGTGACCGCATCCACTTCGGGGTGACGTTGACGGTCCACCCGGGTGACTCCTCGGACGGGGCGCGCACATCGATGTCCAGGGTCGCGCCGAACCCTCCTTCCCGCTTGAGGTCGAGTTCGTTGAAGCGTTCGCGGATCCTGGCCATGGCCCGGTCGATGGACCCCTCCACCATCTGCCGGGTCTTGTCCAGGGCGAGGGCCAGGGACTCGGCCTCCTGGCGGGACTCTCCGATGGCGAGTTCCCGGGCGGCGCGATTGCTGGCGATGCGCTCCTCCAGGACCTCGTCCAGATCGCGCTGGCTGTCCAGGAAGTCCCGGAGGGGGCCGGTGACGATCTTGAACTCCTCGCGGTCGGCGCTGGGACGAAGACGCTCGGACAGCCTGTGGTCGTTGTTGAGCAGTGTGGTGAGTTCTACGGGAGCGGTGGCCGATTGGGGAGCGATCCGGGCCAGAGCCCCGTTCAGGGCACCTACCGCACGGTCGCGCCAGGCGTCGGACGAGCGGGCGACCTCCGCGGTCGCCTCCGGGGAGTAGACGAGGTGGCTCGCGCTCTCGACACTGCGCTGCCATGCCTGTTCCCAGGCCTCCAGCCCGATGTTCTCCCGCTCCTTGCTCACTTCCTGGTGTCGCTTGGCCAGTCCTTTGGCCTGTTCTTCGTACTGTTTGAGGGCCTGCTCCGCGAGTTCGACGTCTTTGGTGTGGTTGTCCAGAGCGCTTTTCGCGCGTGTGTAGGCGGTGTCGGCGCGGTTCCACTCCTCCTCCAGGGAAGCGGTTCGCTCCGCGGCTTCGGCGACCTTCTCCTCGGCAGTGACCAACTCGGTTTTACACCGGGCGAGCTCGGAGGCGGCCACAGCCGACTCGAGCGCCTTCTCGGCGTGCTTCTTGGCCTCGATCGCCTTCGTGTGGGTGCGGGCCGCCTCCTCCAGCGCTGTGCGCGCCTGCTCGTAGGCCCGTCGGGCCGCGGCCAACCGCGCCTCCCTGCCGGTGACGGGGTCGGTGAACCCACCCAGAACCCATTCGCCCAGCTCCGTGTCCCCGGACCTGTCAGGTGAGCCCTCGTGGGAGTAGCGCTCCTGGACGGCGTGGAGGAACCCCGTCAGCGGAACAGGAGAACTGATCCCTTCGACAGGCGCGTGGCCAGGACTGCCCAGAGGGTCGGTGAGAACCACGGAGATCCCCGGGTGCTGGGAGAGCGAGCCGAGGACGCGGTCGGCGTCCTGCGGGGCCACGGCGACGGCGTTGCGGAAACGCCACAGCCGGGGCTCCCACACCCTACGGGCCTGCTCCGCCAGACTCAGACAGTCCAGCAGACCCCAGGCTCGTACCCCCGCGTGGGTGAGTGCGGCGAGGGCTTCCCCCACCGTTCCGTCCCGCCCGTCGGTCACCCGATCCAGGTGCTCGGTCGCCGCGGTCAGGTTCTCCTCGGCGCGTTTGCGATCCGTCGCCGCAAAGGTCAACCGCTCGTCGGCCTGGCGGAGCCGGGACCGGCACTCCTCGACGGGGATCCCGGTGTCACCCTGCGCCGCGTCGATGAGCTCACGTCGGCGGTCGAGCAGAGCGTTCCGGACCCCTTCGAGCCTGCCCCGCTCCTGGGTGCTGGCCTGCTTTCGCTGATCGATCTGGTACCGGACGTTCTGAGCCTCGCCCAGACGCTCCTTCAGATCCTTGCGCCGTTTGAGGACCTGGAGTGCCTCCTGAGCCCGTTCCCGACCCTGTTCGGCGTCATGGAGGTCATCGGCGATCTTCTTCAGGCGTTCCGCGCCCCTCCTGTCGTCGCCCCGCTTCTCCAGGAAACCGGCCGCCAGGTGCAGTTCCCAGTGGCGTTCGCCGTCCTTCAGTCTCGTCCTGGCCTCGTGCCGCTGTTGGACCATGGACAGCTGCTCTTCCTCGATGATCCGGCTGCGGCGGTCCTCGTCCAGCCGCTGCTGGAGCTGGCCGGACGCCACCGCGAACCTGCGCCTGTCCTCCACTTCCTCGGTCAGGAGGTGTTCACGCCCGGTCAGAGCGATCAGTGCCTGTCCGATGTCGGCGGGGGACATCGAGGTCATCTGCTGGGAGAGCAGGGAGGGCACGGGGGGTCTCATAGGAGTGTCCAGGTAGGCCAGGCACCGGGGAGCCTCCCCGTACAGCTCCGAGCCCAGGTTCCGTGCTCCGCGCTCGTTCTGTTTCGGCAGCTGATCCCAGAGGGTGTCGGCCTCCTCCATCCGGGCCTGTTCGGTGTCGGAATGCGCCACGTGCAGACCGGGAACCCAGCGCATCCGCACGTACGGGGGTCGGTTGCCGATGCGAACCCACACGGTGAACGGGTCGTCTCCCTCGTCGGAGAGGAAGACGCCCACGATGTAGCCGTGGTCGAACCCGGACCGCCAGCGTCCGAACCCGGCTGCCTCCGGGCTGAACAGGAGCTTGGCGGCGTACTGGCCGTCCCGTTCCAGCCGCCACTGGGGATCACCCAACAGGAGGGAGACGGCACTGAGGAAGGTGGTCTTGCCCGAACCGTTGGAGTCGTGCTTGGGGCCCTCACCGGAGACCGCCACGAACGAGGAGGGGACGATGGGAACCGGATGGGTGGTCAACCTGCCGATGTCGAAGGTCTGGACGGCCACCAGGCGTCGCGCGCCCACCACACCGGTTCTGCTGTCGCGTCCTTCGAGAGGGTGGTCTTCCTGGGTGGAGAACAGGGTCACGGGCTTTTCTCCTCACGGGAGTGTGCTGCGGAGAAGAGGGTGGTGGGAGGGTCCTCTGACAGGCCGACCGAATGACGGCGCCGGATGACCTGGGCCATGGTCCCGCGGGGATCGGCGACCAGGACCAACTGTTCCCACAGACGGGCTTGAGCGGCGGGGGTGAGCCGGTCCAGGGCGGAACCGGGACACACGTGGCTCTGGCCCTGCCCGGCGAAGCGCACCAACCGCCGATGAGCCAGCAGACGCAGGGAGCGCGACACCACGCCGTCCGGTATCTGGGAGTGCTTGAGGGTTCCCCGCAGCACGGGTTCGCCACCGCTCCAGGAGGTTTCCGCGAGGCGTCCCCTGGCGCGGGGTATGGCGACGCAGTGCAACAGCACCAGCGTGAGTACTGACCGCTCCCGCGCGGGGAGGAGACCGATGCCCTCCTCGACGAGGGAGTCGGCGATGTCATCGGCGTATCCCGACAGGTACCCGTGATCGACGCATACCAGCACACGACCGGCGTTGTCGAGGCACTCGGCCACACACGCGCGCAGGTCGGGGTCCAGCAGGGCCTGGAAGGCACGCTCAGGCACCGGGGTTTCGGAACTCTCGACCGCGGCGACCGCATCGAGCACCTGTGTCTGGAGCCGGGGAGAAAGCCGACCGAACACACTCATGTGCCCTCCTCGTTCGGGTCCGTGTTCACTGGACGTGGAAGTAGCTCGTGAACGCTGCGCAGGATGTCCACCTGGGCGCTGGTCAACACGGCGGTCTTCGGACCGAGGCGAATAGTTCCGCTCTTCCGCTCAATCCACAGAGCTTCGGACAGATGACCCAGCGCGGTCCGGTAACCGCCCAGAGCGGTGCTGCTGCGGTTGCCTCGGGCCACGGCGACCGTTTCCAGGAGCAAATCCTCGTCACACGGTTCGCCGGGCCAGGGATGGTCGTGGACGTCGGGCCAGCAGCAGCCCAGGCACGCGGCGAAGACGACCAGTTCCGTCTGGGGCGCCTTCCTACGGATGATCCCCGAGCCGGGGTCGGTTGAGGGCTCGTGGCCGTCGAGCCAGCCCAGAGCCAGCCGGGAGAGGCCGTGGTGGGAGACCTCGACCAGCCTGCGTCCGGTGAGCAGGGCGGCGCCGACCAGCTGATCGGGGACACCGTACGAGTCCTGGGCGGACACACCGGTGGCCCGCATACGAGCCAGCGTGAGGCGCGCGGTCCTCCTGTCATGTTCGGCCATCGCCTTGCCCCTCCTCGTTCTCCTCACCATCGGCGGCCGAGGTGGTTTCGAAAGTCGGCGGGATTGGCGGCATCGGTGGGTCCGCGGGGGCACGTTTGAGCTCTGCCTCCGACAGGTAGGTGATGCCGTCAACAGAGCTGACGTAGAGGTCGTCCATCGTGGCCACCCAGTAGGGACTGTCCTTCTCCTGGCCCTCGTTGATGAGCTGTGTCAGCTTCTTGGCGGCCTCAGGCCACCCGAGGGAACGCAGGTAGTCCGTCAACGACGTGTTCGGACGCTCGTCCAGAACGAGTTCGGCCACCCTACGTGCCTCGTCGCGTCTGGAACGGACCTTGTCCTCGATGCGGGCGAGCGGGTCGTCGGTGGCCACGGGATGTTCGACACGAGCGGGCTTGGGTTGTGGCTGCTCGTCGGGGTTGAGCTCCTTGACCGCCTCCACCACGGCGGACTCGAAGACGCCCGGGTCAGGTAGGTCCACGACAACATGGGTGAACACTTCGGCCAACAGGTCCGGTGGAGCCTCCATGGCCGCGGTAAGGTACTGCTCGTGGTGCAGGATCCGGAAGTCCTCGCTGCGCGCGCCCTCGTCCAGGAGTCGGCCCAGGAAACGAATACAGGCACTGACGTAGCGCTGAGCCGACGTGGTCACCGTCACGGCCATCCCGTCCAGGGCGGGGAAGAGTTCGGTGACCATGCGGGTCAGGGACTCCACGTGTGACATCAGTTCCGGGTGTTCGTGGTGTCGACGCTCCCGGATGAGCTCGGTCAGGGGGCGGGTGGACACGATCGCGGACAGGTGATCCGTCACGACGGTGAGCATGCGCCGACAACGCACCAGAGAGGCACGTACGTCCTCCTCCCCGGCGCCGTGTTCGATGGCGGTGCGCGTGCCGTCGAGCAGGGCGAGGATCTCCGACACTCCACCCCGGTCCCGCAGGCGCTGTGCGACGAGCACTCCGGCCATGCTGATCGGATGCAGGATGTAGTGGTCCTCGCGTTCCTTGCGGAAAGCCGGGAGGAGCATGCGCAGCTTGCGGAACGTGGTGAAGCGCTGCTGGAAAACTTCCTCGTCACACAGGTGTGAGCAGGCGTTCCACAGCTCTCCTCGGCTGAGACCGCCTTCCGCGGCGGTCGCCGAGTACGCGGCGAACACCGCTTCGGCGATTTCCAGGAGGCCGGGGTCCTTGATGACGGCATCGCTGTCCTTGGCCAGGGGAGCGATGAAGGCAGCGAGGTGCTCGTTGCCCGAGTGGTCGGGATCGTTGTCGGAGAAGAGGTCGGGCTGCACGATGAGGTTGTCGGTCTCTCGGGTGAGTGCTCGAGCGGGGAGAGGAACATGGGGCGGATGTCAGTCAAACAGAAGCGGGTTTTCCATGTCGGCCTTTTGTGGAATTACCTGCTACGTGGCGGTACGTCTCCAGGTGGGTTCCCTGCACGTGGAGCGGTGCCGTTGGAGGGCATGTCATACGGATAAGACGACGCAGGTACATCGTCTGCGGACTCATGCTGCTCTCCGTCGAGTTGATCGGCCAGTTCCGACTGTCCGGCCCTTCTGAGCAGAGCGTCGACAGTCATGACCAGGTTCTTGTAGTCGCCCGGCTTGTTCTCTCGGTCACGGATGGCGGAAGCGATGATTTCGGCAATTTTGGTCGATTTGTCCCGTGGACAGTCGCCGTTACCGACAAGGGGGAGAAACAGCGTGTCGAATGCCTTCTGCGCCTCCTCGGACACGCCGTGGTTCTCCACCCACCACAGACGTGCGCTGGCGGTGTTGTGGAGGATCCTGCGGGAGAAGTGATCGAGTCGGTCGCTCTGGAAGGCCAGATCACCGTGCCGCAGGCGGCGGGCGGTGTGGTATTCGTTCACCCGTTCGCGGTCCGCTCGGGACAGGCGTAGCCGTACCCGGGCCCGGACCTGGAGTCCGGGGGATTCCCTGAGTGGTGACTTCCGCCAGTCAGTGAGTGCCAGGGAGACACGTTCACCGAGGGCATGGTCCTCACCGGGTAGGGAAGTTCGGGTGAGGTCACGAGCGATCAGGTACACCGAGTGGGTGGCGGCCAGGCGTAGAGCTGGGCGCTCGGCACGGGTGGTCCGGTGCTTCGTCCGGTAGCGGACATGGCCGTACATCCGTAGGGAGACACCCGGGATGGCTGTGGCCAGGCGGGTGCGGATCCGCACCCGCCTGCCGTTGTTCTCGGAGGTGATCATGTGTGGACTGAGGGTTCCGGCCGACCCAGGCTGCGAGCGACCGCCCGGTCCCAGAGGTTGAGCCAGTAGGGGTCCTCGTACTTGTACTCCTGGCCGACGGAGTGGAGGATGGGGCCACTGTAGGCATCGACGAGCAGGTCGGTGACCTCGTCGCCGAAGTCACCGAAGTGACCGGCCTTCACCTGCTCTCCCCAACGCTCCAGCGCATGGTGAGTGGAGAGCCCGGCTTCCTTGTGGCTGATCAGGAGACGCAGTGAGCCGGACAGTGAGTCCTTGTGGGAGCCCTCGGCAAGGCGCTCGGCACTCTCACCCAGGAGGACTCGGGAGCCCGGACCGCTGTGGGCGAGGGCGAGCAGGGTGCCAAGGCGGGCGCGGTCGTTGTCGGGCTTCTCCAACCACTCGCGCAGCGGCTCGTTGACGTCGGTGTGCCTCGCCAGGATCCTCGCCAGGGCGTCACGGAGGGGCTCGAACCCGAAGGAGGCGTTCGCCGCGACCAGGCGCAGTCGTGTCAGGGCGACCTTGGGCTTGTGGACGCCCAGTTCGCCGCCGCAGATGTCGGCGACCAGAGTCAGGGTGTCGGTGTCGGACTGGTTCTTGGCCCAGTTGTAGAGCTGACCGCGCATGTAGGTGCCGGACGAGGAGGCCAGAGACGCGCTGGTGAGGACCTCCACTGCCAGAGGGTGGTGCTCGCCGACGAGGGATTCGCGCAGGGTCTGGAACAGAGCACGGTCGGAGTGGGTCACGGCGAGGTCGACCACACGGTGTGCGACCAGGCGTGTCTCGTCCCCGTTCAGTTCACCGGACTGCAGGACGTCCTTGATCCATCGCCTGAGCGTGAGGCGTCGACTGCTGTAACCAGCCCACAGATGGTTCAGCACCGCCATGTCGAGGGCCTCGGGACGTTCCTCGAAACGGGCGAGGCCGTTCTCCTCCTCCACGCCGGCCAGGTGGAGCTTGTGTAGCGCGGAGGGTTCGGTGAAGACGTCGGCATCGCTGCGCTTCACACCGGCCGCGTCCAGGAAACGGTCGGAGCTCTGGATGACGGACTGGGGGCGGCAACCCTCGTGCAGGGCCCCGGACCAGACGACGGAACGTGCGATCGCCTGACCGTGCTGGATGCCGTCGAAGTCATCCTTGGGGGCCAGCAGTTCCTCGATACGCGAGCGCCAGCCGGTGAACTGGTTGCTGAGAGCCGCGATTTCACTGCTGGGGTCGTCCGAATCGCTCAGGCGGAGCAGGTGCTCGGCGAGGTTCCCGGCGTCGAGTGCGCGTGGCTTGTGCTTCCAGACCTCGGTCAGGTGGTTTCCGTCGAGCCACTTGACGAGATCATCCCGACGTTGCTCGTCCAGGCGGCGTCGAACGAGTTCACGGCCGTCAGGTGCTGAGAGATCGACCGTGAAGGGGCGTGCGCCCTCGGTCCACCTTCCCTTCCACACGTCGGGATTGGTGATCACGACTAGGAGTTGGTCGTTCCCGCGAACCTGTTCGCCGTAGGCAGCGAGTGCCTGTCCGAAGCGATCGTCGGGTTCCTTGTCCGAAGGTGAGGACATGTCGAGGATGCATCCGTGTTTGGCCAGTTGGGGCAGGAGCCTGACCTCCGGCTTGGGCCAGTCCGCCTCCAGGTCCACGAACTGCCTTTCGGAACCCAGCACCGTGCGCAGCAGCCACAGCGCGGTGGTGCGTCGGCCCGTGCCAGGAGGGGCCTTGAGCACCAGGACACCGTTGTCCGCCAGGTACTCGGGGAGAACGCTCCAGTTCTCGGTGGCGTCCGGTTCCACGTACAGGCCGTCCTGGAACAGGGCGAACTCGGGCTCTTCGACAGGGGTGGGAGGCAGGAAGCCCCGTTCGAAGAAGTACTGGTACTGGCCCAGGAACCCCTGCCCCCCGGTCGCGACGTCCATATCGAACTGGGACTGGGAGGAGGCCTGCCCGGTCGTGGTCGCGGTGTCCTCGGTCATCGGTTACCTCCCGGATAGCCGCCGAAGTTGTGGAAGGTCTGCTGCTGTCCCTGAGCAACGGGTCCGCTCCCGTTGCTGATGAAGGACACCGGTGACACCGGAGCGCTCTGTTGGGCGGCCTCCGCCTGCTCCGGTTCCTTGCGAACCGGCGGTTCGGAGATCAGCAGCCCGGGGTCCGCCAGCCTCCAGTCCAGGCCGGGAACGTGGACCCAGGCGGGCTTCTCGAAGGCCTTGACGCGGACCAGACTCCGGGCGAACTCCTCCGGGCCGACCCCGCCGGTGGGCTGTCCGCTGGCGAAGACGTCCTCGTAGGCGCGTTCGGAGACGATCATCGCCAGCGGGGTGAGCTCGGGAGTGGCCCGTGAGAGGAGACCGCGAAGCCTGCTGTCGTCCAGGAGACGGTGGGTCTGCACCATCGGGTCGCCGATACCGCTGTCCGGGAGCGGGCCGACATGGACGCTCACCCGCAGCTGGAGCGGCCTGCCGTCCGGGCGCGGGCGGTTGCGGAGCAGTTCGTGCAGGGACCGGGGGAAGCAGCCGACCAACGCGGGCAGGCACTCCGGGCTGACCCCCGCCACGTAGCCGTCGCCGGTGTGCTGACCGAAGTAGCGCCGCTCCCACGAGGAACTGAGGCCGATCGTGGACATGGCCTCGGAGAGCAGAGTGCGGATGTCCTGGTTGACCTGCTGCATCCCGGTGCTGTTCAGTGAGCTGAAGTCGCGTGCGTCCACCGCCACGACGGCCCGGTAGGGCCACAGCTTCTCCCATTTCCAGATGTTCATGTCCCCTCCAGGAAGAACGGTTTCTTGGTGACAGGAAGAGCATGGTTCGACTTCTCTGGCGGGACCGTCTGATTCTGGACGTTGCCGAGTGGATCAGCTCACATCGCGCAGTTCCTGTGGTGCGTAGCTCTCCAGGCCGGCCTGATTCAGTACTTTGATGACCTTGCGTCCGATTTCTAGGAGATTGAGGTTTTTGAGGCGTCGAAGGGCTTCGCTCGCGGTGGCCCGGCTCATCTTCAGCATGAAACCCAGTTCCTCGCGGTCCATCCCCATGTGGATGACCGTGGTCCCCTCGTGTGGCTCGCCGACCTCGTTCGCCAGTTCGGCGAGGAAGCGAGCCATCCGCACGTCCGGAGCGTGGCACAGCAGATTGCGCAGGTGTCGCTCCCTCTGGCGGGAACGCGTGACCGAGAGTCGGTAGATGGCTCCGTGCAGGTCGCAGCGGTCCACGAGGGAGCGGAACGCCGGTGCGGAGATCGTGTGGCCGACGCACCTGGTGGTGGGCCACACCGACGCGCTGCGGGGTTCGTTGAGGAGGACGCCCATCTCGCCGAGCAGTTCGCCCGGGCCGCGTAGTGCCAGGGGAACCTGTCGGCCGTCGATCGTGTCCTCGGTGACCTTGACTGTGCCCTCGGTCAGCGCGATGGCGAAGGTAGAGGACTCTCCCTGGTGCATCAGGGGTACGCCGGGAGTGAAGGCGCGGCGGGCTCCACCGAGTACGAGTTCGTTCCAGTCGGTGGTGGAAATGCTCTCTCGCAAGTTCACGTCGATACCCTCCGGTCTGACGGGAAAGTGGGCGGCGACCAGGATTGTGTCAAACGCGTCGGACATTCCCAGAGGGCAGAGGTGGGGTATGCGGATGCCGTGGATCAGTCGTGATTGAAAAACCGTACGCTAGTTCTATTTTCTGATGGCCTGCACTTTGCGTGAGAAGTGGTTCCAGAAGCGCTCCTTGCTCTTTCGCTTCGGTGAAATCGCAGGTGTGGTATCGAAAATGAAACTTATGTACGTCCCACGAACGTGGGTTGCGCGAGGGGTACGTAGCGGTTCTGTGGCGGCGGCTGACGTGGATGGTCGCTACCAGGGTCAGCTGGCCGGATGTGGACGCTCCGAACTGGTCACACACTTTCTCGACGGGACCGGGCTCCGGGAAGACGGGTCCATGTCCCTGAACCCTGGTGCTCTCTCCGACACGGCGTTCCTGATGGCCAAGGCCGTCAAGCAGCGGCGCATGGATCTGTTCGACGTCGGCGGCCGTAACACGTTGCTGTACTTTCGCGACCTGAAGATCGGCACACTTGACCTGGCCGGGGTTGGCCTGAAAGCGCTGGACACCCTCCTCCTGGGCAGGCCGGTGGAGATCCTGTTACACCCTGTTCGGAACGTCGCTCTGGTCCTCGTCCGTTCTTGTATCTCCCGCTTTCCTGTTCTGGGAAGGCAGGAACGCCTGCCCTTGAGGACACGGGAAAGTGCCCGCTCCCGGGGTACCGGGCCCCACCACCACAGAGGCACTGTGGAGAGCGGCCCGTCGTGCCCAGAGCCACCCCCCCATGCTCTCTCCCGGAGGCTCCGTGAAGCACAGTGAACGCTGTGAGCAGGCAACGAAACCCAGGTGCGTCTGTTCCGCCTGCGGAGGAAGTCAACACGGATGGATCGGTCACCTCAGACGTGCGGAGGGCCCGCCGGAGGCGGTCAGGGTCCTACGTGAGTCGGCCGATCAGGTGTGGTGGGACCAGAGAAGACGGCACAGGGAGAACGGCCGCAAAGCACCGACCCGGTACCTTCGACAGGCCGGGGGCGGCGTCGCCGTCGCAGCCCTGGTCACCTGGCTCGCGGACGAGAAGGAGACACGGAACCGGGTCGGTGAGCTCGGTAACGGACTCCACGTTGACGTGTTCGACCGTGATCTGCGCCGTTACGCCACGGAGCGCGCCGAGGAGGATCCCGCCTTCGCGGACTACGGCAGCGCGATGGCCGGACACTTCTGGTGCGACCTGCTGACCGAGATCGCGAACGTCCTGGACCGGGGCGGCGACCAGCTCGACAGGGTGCCCGCGGTCGCCGGGGAGGCGCTCTTCGCCGCGGAGGAGCCTCCAGGGTGGGGGTCGGTGCGAACGGAGCTCGCGAAGGTGGCTCTGGGGTTTCTCTGGAAGTGCTTCCAGTGGTTCCTGAACGCCGACCCGAAGGCCCTGGCGTTGCAGTTGCGCGTCCTCGCTGTGCTCATCTGCCCTGACGCGGGTGCGCATCCCAGGGTCGCCCGGTGCTGTCTTCTCCCGTTGGTGAAGGAGACCCTGGGCGAGACGCTGGGAACCAGCCTTGAACCCGACTGGCTCTGGGGAGGGAACACCTGGAAGTGACGGTGTTCGGCCTACCAGAGGCCTTGTGGGTGGTCGAAGCGGTCGGCTCCCCGGCGTTCTCTCCCAACCGGACCTCTCACCAGGGCCGATCCAGGGTCCAAGGACACCTCCTCCCGCGTTGAGGGGGCGCCCGACGGCCGCCTCCTCGTCCCTGCCCGCCGTCCTGAGAACGCCTCCCCCGTTCGTTAGCTGTGGTCTCCGTCCAGCGCTGCACCGAGAGCCGCCAGGATGTCGCCGTCCCCACGGTCGGTCAGGTGTGCCCGGACCTGCTGCGCGGAGGCGTCGGGAGCCAGACCGATCGCTGCGGCCAGGGCAGTCACCGCGTCGGAACCGGAGAGCGGCTTGGCCACACCGGCCAGGTACAGGGCACGGGACAGCGGATCGGTCGGTGCCGGGTCGGCCGGGAGTACCCGGCACAGCACACGGTCCTGGGAGAGGGTGAGGAAGGCGTGGTCGCCCTCGGCGGCGTCCTCCTCATGGAGGAGGGGGCGGATCGAGCTCATCAACGGCTGGTTCTTCCAGGTCGCCATGGCTTCGCGGGCGCCGATGAGCACAGGCAGCCGTACTCCCGGACGCATACCCGCCCATGAGGCGAAGCCGCTGGGGATCGGAAAGCCCGAACCGCGCAGGTGCTCCGCGTTGACGTCCAATCGAAGCCACCAGGTGCCCTCAGCGTCCCGGAAGCAGCGCCGGGCCCGCTCGACGGTGCGCCGGGGGCGGTAGGAGCTGTGGGCGCTGGCCGCCGAGCCGTCAAGGAGCCCGACCCAGCCGGGGCGGGGACGCGCGAACCCGCTGCCCGCCGCCATGGCCCGGATGGACTTGTCCGAGATGTCGAATCGGCTCGTGATGGTCTCGGCGAGCTCGGTCACGTGCATCTCGCCACCAGCACGCTCCAGTTCGCTGCGTATCGTCTCCTCGATGCCCAGGTACTCTTCCCCGCCCCAGGACCGTAGGGCGAACACACGCCGGTCCCGGCGCATGACGCGCTCGTCGTTGCGGATCCGTTCGCGGAAACCGGACTCGTTGAAGTCCCCGCCGACGTGGGCGATGAGTTCGTCGACGTGCAGCGGCCGACCCATCGCGGACAGGACCGCGACCGCCTTGTCCGGAAGGCTGCGTCCCCACCGGACGAGGTGGTCGTTCACGACGCGGGTACGAGGCAGGGTGTCGAGCCACATCCGTGCGTGTGTGGGGAGGACCCCCGCCCCGTGGGCCGACCCCAGGGCCTCGTCGAGCGGAAGGGCGGTCCTGGTCTCCAACAGGCCGGTCACGTGTTCGGCGAGGGTGTCGGCCGCCTCGGTTACCAACCAGCCCTCCACGGTGCGGTGTCCGGGCAGCAGGGTAAGGACGACGCGTCCCAGCGGGATGCCCAGGGACGGCACGGTGAGGGAGTGCTCGGGGCGCAGCGACCAGAAGGCCTCCAGCGGCGAGGCCGCCCCCAGTTCGGCGGCCACCGATTCCACCTGAGCGCGCAGGGACTCGCCGAAGGGTGACTCCAACCAGGAACGCAGGTCCTGCTCGACCTGCTTGTGGATCTGACGGATGCGTTCCCGGGTCACCCCGAAGTTCGCGCCGATCGTGTCCAGGGTGTCGGGTGTGTCGGTGAAGATCCGTCGAGAGGCCACAGCCCGGTGCCGTTCGTCGCCGACCGCGAACCAGGAGTCGATCTCGGCGAGCAGGGAGTTGGCGGAGTCTGTCTCCTCGGTACCGGTCGAGGACCCCGAGTCCTGGAAGAGACCGGGGCGTGGGCGGTCCTCCCGGACGGAAGCGGTGGACCCCTCGGGCGCGGGTGCACGAGGTGGCGACTCCGCGGTGTGGGTGAAAACTGAAGGGGCCGGCTCGGGTTCTTCGACCGGTCGGCGCGGTTCGGACGCCTCTTCGTCCGTGCGGCCTTCGGAGAGGTCATCCCCGACCAGGTCCCGTGGCAGCCGTTCGAGGACGGCCAGAAAGGCGTCCTTGACCGTTTTCCGGGCGGCGTCGGCGTTCGCTTCCGCGGTCAACCGCCACAGGGGAGTGGCGAGGAACCGGTGCGTCTCGGCGCTTCCCGCGCCCTCCGTCTCCGCGATGCCGGACACGTACAGCGCGGGCATCAGCTCGCCCAGGGGTTGCCCCTCCCAGCGCAGGAGAGCGAGCAGTGCCAGCCCCGAGGCGAGGTGGTCGGCGCCGACCCGCCCCAGCACGAGTGGCAGGCGCAGTCGTCGCCACCAGTGCTCCTCCGGGAGGGAGGGGTGGCCGATCGCCTCGGCGACCAGATCGTCGCAGACGTGGTCGAGGGCGGGCACGAGGTGGGTGAGGCGGAAGTCAACGGGTCGGGTCAAGAGGGGGTCTTTCGCTCGTATGGCAGGGGGCGGGATCCACGTTAGGGGTACCAGACGACATCCCCGTCGTTCTTCGTCCAGCAGGGACATGCGCCGCCCCGCCCGGCACACCCATGAGGACCAGAAACACGTGTTCACCAGGGTCGGCAGACCAAAGAGCCGCTGACCTCGTCAGGCATCGGCGGCGCGGGAATCGTGGAGTGCGTCCAACGACGTCACTCCGCACACCCGCTGTTCCCGGACCGAGCAGGTGTCGCAGCTCTGGCAGCGCCGTGTGGCGACCCGCTCGGTGTTGCCGTGCGTGGCTTGGGCGGGAGAGCCCCCGCTGAGACGGCGCCACAACCGCGGGCCGGGCTGGAGGATCCAGCCCCACAAGGGCGCCTTGATCGCGGAGTCGGACTGGTGCAGGCAGCCCGGGCGGTGGACCACGCCGCGAGGTGAGATGAGGATGGTGCCCCCTGGAAAGTGCGCATCATCCAGGGAGGAACCACCGTCCTGTCCGCAGGGGGTTCGGGCCTCACGCACGAGCGAGCACGCGCAGCCGCCGCCGACGGGGAGTCCGCGGAAGTCACAGCGTTCCATGGCCTGATCATGCACGGGCCTGATGACGAACGGGCCCCGCAGCGCTTTCCGGGCCGACACCGCACAGTTGTTGTGCCAGTTCGGGCGGGGTGTGGCCGTTTCCGGCCATGCCCTGCCTTGTCTCGTGCCGGTTTTACTGGAGGATCTGGCATGTACCGGCTTCGGGCTCCGCCGGTGGGATCAGGCCGATCTCGCCGTGCAGGCGGCGGTACTCACCGCCCCGGAGGTGGGCGGATCGGGCCGTCGGGCACACTGGCGTGGTGACCACCCCAGGGGAGGACGGATGAACGAGGCGGCGATCCGCGTCTACGGGGCCGACTGGTGCCGGGACTGCCGACGCACGAAGAAGCAGCTGACCGAGCTGGCGGTGCCCTTCGAGTACATCGACGTCGAGCACGACCCGGCGGCGACGGAGCGGGCCCGGGAGATCTCGGGGCGGACGAACATCCCGGTGGTCGTCTACCCGGACGGGACCCACCACGTCGAACCGGACAACGCGCGGGTCGAGGCCAAGCTCCGCGAGCTGTCGTTGATCTGACGGCGGTGTCGCCACTCCTGGGCGTGCTCGGCTGGCTGCATGAGCGGACCGGGCGTTCGCA